>NZ_JAAKZV010000092.1 GCF_011044975.1 Streptomyces coryli
CTAAGAGACAGAGGTGGTAACCAGTAACGTGCCCCGCGTACTTGTCATCCAGAACGCCGCCGCCGCTTCATCGCGCTCGGCCGCCCGTACGACCTCATCGGGATCGCACCCCAGCTCCCGCAGCCGCTCGGCATCCCACGCCGCCCGCACCCGCCCGGCGGACACCTCCGGATGGAACTGCACCCCCCACGCGACCTCCCCGCACCGGAACGCCTGATGCGGACACCGCTCACTCTCGGCCAGCCAGGCCGCCCCCGACGGCAACACGGTCACCTGATCCTTATGCCGCTCAATCGCCGTCACCCGCTCCGGCAGCCCACGCAGCAGCGGATCATCGGCAGCCTCGCCGCGCAGCACCAGCGCCGTACTCCCGATCTCCGGCTCCCCATGACTGGCCCGCACCTCACCACCGGCGACAAGGGCGAGCACCTGCGCCCCCTGACAGATCCCGAAATACGGCACCCCACGCTCGAGCGCCTCGCGCGCGAGCGCACGGGTCTGGGCAAGCCAAGGCATCGCGGCATCGTCATCAGGCATGGGCGAACCGCCGAGCGCGATCAGGGCATGGTGACCGGAGAGATCGTCGGGCAGCACGCCCCCCTCGTACGGATGCACCACGTCGAGGTCGAGCCCGCCCTCCACAAGCCACTCACCAAAGCGGCGCGGCCCGCCGGCGGCGGCGTTCTGGATGACAAGTACGCGGGGCACGTTACTGGTTACCACCTATCGGGTTACTGCGACCACCGGCCGCTACGCCCATCAATATCTCGACGAATCTGACATCGTTCCCCGAATTCATGCGCGCCTCCCAGAGGCCCTGTGTGGCCCTCCAATATCGCCGCCCCGGTTCACCGCGGACAAGTTCGGAAAAGTTCCCACGCAGCTCGTCCTCCGACATTTTCCCCATCGTGAATGCCGAAGACCAAAAGGTCACGATCTTCGTAATGTAGATGTGCTGCCGCGCCTCTACGTCGCTACCCAGCGAGGTCGGCCCCCAACAGGCACGAAGCGCAGGGTCGTCCATTGCCGCATTCAACAGCTCTGTATGCAGGGATCGGTGAATCAGCTCCAGGTTGGCCCTGGAATCCCGCACCTGCAGAGCCAACGACGCAATGACCCCGACCAAGGTGAGCATGCCGAAGACCGAAGCAACACCACCGTAGGCCCCGGCGACATTACTGAAATGCTGCCAGTCACCTTTCCGAAGCCCACCGATCAGCAGCAACATATAAGGGACAACGAAAACAAAAACCAGGACACTGAACACAATCGCTGCAACTATGCGTCGATCTCTGGCAGTTCGCCACAAATCACTCATTGACCATTCCCCCACCACGGCCGCGTCGCACTCCGACGTTCGCCGCACCGATGGTGCCATGCGAATCCGCCGCGCGCAGGACAATGCCGGCTGTACCGCGGCGCGGCACAACCGGCATTCCCAGGCCTGACCCGCTACGCGTCGGGGATGTCGACCTTCGCGCGCAGCAGCGTCTCACGCGAGACGATCACAATGCGCTCATGATCCCCCCGGGAGGCGTCGACGGGCAGGGATGGCTCCAGCTCCGCGGTGGCTTCGGTGCCGATAACGGCAAAGTCGCCGTTGTCCAGCTCGAATAGATCCGGGCAGGTCTGCCCGGTCATACTGCCGCGCTGACGGGGAGAGGCCCCGAGCCTCCGCACAATGTTCACTTAAGATCGTTCCTCGATGAATTCATGGGCGAGATGATTACGGAGAGTGATCCTCCGCGCGGCGGACGAAGGCCGCCGCGTCATCGTATTGCTCCCATTCCTTCGCGAGCCACAGGAACACCACGATCGGCTCACTCATCGTTACCCAGCGGTGGCTGAGTACGCTACGCCCTCCACCACTCCCGGCGTTGCTCTTCATCCTCCAAGCGCCGCAGCACGTCGTCCGTAATCGCGGCGAGTCTGTTCTCCGGCGAGCCTGGCTGCAGCGTCCTGCGGTGCAGACGCGTCGCCTCCCAGTACTCGCGGAAGACGGGATTCTGCAGATGGATCGCCATCGCCCCGCGCACCTCCGCCTCCGGATGCGTATCCACTTGATACGCATGAAGGACCTGCATGTACACCATGTTGGCGTACAGAAACTGCCGACGCCGCTCGGCCGGGATGTCGTCGCCGTACGTGTCCAGTACGGCCAGCAACTCGTCGTCCTCCAGCGCCCGTCCCGTCACCTCGAGGTTGAGGCGGAACTGCTCCGTGACGTCGCGGTTCGCCTGGATGCGGTTGGACTCCGCCATCATCGTCAGCTGGCGCATGACGCGCTCGTTCTGGGCCGAGAGGTGGCGTTGCTGGGAGATGACGGCCACCGCTACCACCGCGCCGGTGAGTACCGAGAAGACCGCCGTGGCGGCGGTGAAGGTGTCGTCGTCGCCGAATCCGTCCACTGCCGTGCCTACTACCAGCACCAGCACGCCCGCGAAGGCCACGGCCAGAAGCCACAGCCCGAGCGCCGCGATCACCGCCGCTCCGATGCCGTCTGAGCCCCGCCCTGTCCTGCCCGGTCCGATCGGTCCCGCCATGGTCGGCCCCCTGTCCCGAGGGCGGCGCGCCGCAGGGGACCCCGGGGTGATGGCACACGTGGGGGAGGGCGACGGCCGCAGTCGGTAAAGCACTTACCCGCCGGTGCCGAGCGACGCTGGCCGACACCTGCTCGGGGAGTAACTGCGCGGCCGGAGAAGGAGCTTGGGAGGTACACGCGAGGTTCGAACGGCCGCGGTATGGATGACTTGCCCGGGATTACGACCCGGTAACCGCACGGTCACGTTGACGTGATCACGGCGAAACACTCGCCGCCATGCCCACAAAGCGGCATAAACGACAATACGGCCCATAGTTGGTACGTTCGGCCGCATGACCGCCGTGCCCGCCGAGGCCGCCCCGGGCGCCGCCTCCAACGCCGCCGCTGCCGCCGCGGACGAGGCCCGCACGCGCCGCAGGATCGACACCCCGCCGCCCGCGCCGCCCCAGCCCCGCCGCGGCGGCTCGCAGGCGCTGCTGCTCGCCGGGGCCATCGCCGTATCGGTCTACGGATATATCAACACCGGCCTCGCCCTCGACGGCTCCGTCCCCGGCGACACCCTGCGCTACGCCGGCGGGCTCGCCGCCCTCGCGCTGATCGGGCATCTCGCCGTCCGCTTACGGGCCCCGTGCGCCGACCCCGTGTTGCTGCCGATCGCGGTCCTGCTCAACGGGCTCGGCCTCGTCCTGATCCACCGCCTCGACCGCGACGCCCCCACCGCGCAGCCCGGCGCCCCCGCGCAGCTGCTCTGGTCCGCCGTCGGCGTCGGCCTGTTCGTCGCCGTCCTCGCCGCCGTGCGCGAGCACCAGCTGCTCCAGCGTTACGGGCAGCGCTGCGCCGTCGCCGCGCTCGTCCTCATGATCGCGCCGATCTTCTTCCCCGCCGTCAACGGCGCCCGCATCTGGGTGCGCATCGGCGGGCTCTCCCTCCAGCCCGGCGAGTTCGCGAAGGTGCTGCTCGCGGTCTTCTTCGCGGCTTACCTGGCCGCCAACCGGGAGGCGCTCACCTACAGCGGCGGCCACCGCATCCGCGGCCTCGCCCTCCCGCCCCGCTCCGTGCTCGGGCCGATCGTCGCGGTGTGGGCGGTGTGCCTGGGCATCCTGCTGCTGGAGCGGGACCTCGGGGCCTCGCTGCTGTTCTTCGGTCTCTTTGTCGCCATGTTGTACGTGGCGACAAACCGCCCCGGCTGGCTCGCCGTCGGCCTCCTCCTCGCCGCGCTGGGCGCCTTCGCGATGGCCACCGTAGTGCCGCACGTACGCGACCGCGTCGACGGCTGGCTCGCCCCGCTGGCCGGGATCGAGGAGGGCGCCGGGACCGGGCAGCTGGCCCAGTCGCTGTTCTCCTTTGCCAGCGGCGGGCTGCTCGGCACCGGGCTCGGGCGGGGCGAGTCCGAGCTCATCGGCTTCGCCGGCAAGTCCGACTTCATCCTCGCCACCGCGGGCGAGGAGCTCGGCCTCTCCGGGCTCACCGCGCTGCTGCTGCTCTACGCGCTCTTCGTCAGCCGCGGCTACCGCGCCGCACTGGGCCTGGCGGCCCGTAACGACGACTTCGGCGCGCTGCTCGCCGTAGGCCTGTCCGTCATCGTCACGCTGCAGGCCTTCGTCATCTCCGCCGGCGTGCTCGGCCTGATCCCGCTCACCGGCATGGTGATGCCCTTCCTCGCCCAGGGCGGCTCCTCCGTCGTCACCAACTGGGTGATCGTCGCCCTGCTGATCCATCTCACCCACGCGGCCAGGAAGCCCACGCCCGCCGCCGCGCCCGCGGAGAGCGCCCCATGATCCGCTGCACCCGCCACACCGCCGCCTTCAGCCTGCTGCTGCTCCTCGCCCTGCTGGCCGGCGCCGGCCGCGTCCAGGTCGTCCAGTCCGCGAGTTACGACGACAACCCGGGCAACCGCCGCACCCAGATCGCCCGCTGGTCCCAGCCCCGCGGCGACATCTACATCGGCGACCGCAAGGTCACCGGCTCCACCGACACCCGCCAGGACCTGCGCTACGAGCGCAGCTACACCGCCGGCGACCTCTACGCCCCGGTCACCGGGCACGCCTCCCAGGGCTACGGCGCCACCGGCCTGGAGTCCGCCGAGGACGACCTGCTCAGCGGGGCCGACGACCGGCTCGCCCCGTTCCCGTTCTGGCACGAGATCACCCGCAGCCTGCGGCCGCCGGGCGATGTGCACACCACCATCGACAGGGACCTGCAGCGCATCGCGTACGACCGGCTCGCGGGCCGCAAGGGCGCCGTGGTCGCGCTGCAGCCGCGCACCGGGCGCATCCTCGCGCTGGTCAGCACGCCGTCGTACGACCCCCAGCAGCTCTCCAGCAACGGCCGCGATACCACCGCCGCCTGGCGCCGCCTGACCCGCGACGACGACCAGCCGCTGCTGAACCGGGCGATCCGGCAGACGTACCCGCCGGGCTCCGCCTTCAAGGTCGTCACCGCCGCCGCGGCGCTCGAGAACGGCGTCGTCGGCGACATCGACGCGCCGACCCGCACCCCGAGCCCGTACCGCCTCACCGGCAGCAACACCCTGCTGCGCAACGCCTCAGGGGGATGCGCGGACGCCTCGCTGCGGGATGCCTTCGCCGCGTCCTGCAACACGGTCTTCGCCAAACTCGGCGCCGAGGTCGGCGGGGAGGCGATGGCGGCGACGGCGCGCGCCTTCGGCTTCAACGCAGGCGAGGACGAGCTGCGGCTCCCCTCCCCCGCCCTGCCCAGCGTCTTCGCGACCCGGCAGGACGCGGCGCAGGTCTCTTTGTCGGCCATCGGCCAGTACGAGACCCGCGCCACCCCGCTGCAGATGGCGGAGGTCGCGGCCGCGGTGGCCAACGGCGGGCAGCGGATGCGCCCGTACCTGGTGGAGCGGGTCACGGACGGGGACGGGGACACGGTCGGCGTGACCCGGCCCGAGGTGGCCGGGTCCGCGATGCGGCCGATGACCGCGCAGCTGCTGCAGCAGATGATGGTGGACGTGGTCGAGCGCGGCACCGGCAAGCGCGCCGCCATCAAGGGCGCGGTGGTCGGCGGCAAGACCGGCACGGCGCAGCACGGGGTGGAGAACTCGGCGATCCCGTACGCCTGGTTCATCTCCTGGGCCAAGTCGGGCGGCGCCGCGAGCGCGGCGGACGTGGCGGTGGCGGTGGTCGTCGAGGACGCGGAGGCGCACCGGGCGGACGTCAGCGGCGGCGGCAGCGCGGCGCCGATCGCGCGCGAGGTGATGAAGGCGGCGCTGGACTGAAACGGCGGTCAGCCGAGGTCGGCCGCCTCCGGCGGATACGTGTCCCGCAGCGTGAACGCGTACGCCGTCGGCCCGTCCTCGCGCAGCCGCACCAGCCGCTTCTCGGCATCCGCCGGCGTCGGCCGGTGCCCGGCCTGCACCCACCACAGCGCGGTCATCGGCTCCGTCACCCGTTCGAACCACTCCCGCCGCCGGCGCATCAGCTCGCGGTGCTGCCCGGCGTACATGAAGGCCTTCAGGGCGTCGACGTCCCGCCACACCGTCAGGTTGATGATGATCCACTCGTCGTCGAAGACCCGCACGTCCGTGGCGTCGTCGCCGTCACCCTGCAGCCGCCAGACGAAGCCGTCCGCGGCGTCGGCGGTCGCGTTCACCGGCTCCAGCCCTGCCACGAAGTCGGCCAGCTCGGGCGAGTCGAGCGGGAAGCGGAGGCGGGAGATATTGACCTGGGCGAGCTGAAGCGGCGACATGCGGCCAGACTCTAACCATGGAGATCAAGGGTGAAAAGGTCGTTCTGCGCCCCGTCGACCCGGCCGACTATCCGCGGCTGCGGGAGCTCCTCGCGCGGCCGGAGGTACACGTCTGGTGGGGCGACCTGGATGACGACGAGCTGGCGAAGCTGCTGGTCATCCTCTACCAGGGCGAGATCGCCGGCGGCATCCAGTACGAGGAGGAGACCGACCCCGACTACCCCCATGCCGGGATCGACGTCTTCCTCGACCCCACCATCCGCGGCCAGGGGCTCGGCGTGGACGCCGTACGCACGCTGGCCCGCTGGCTGATCGACGAGCGCGGCCACCACCGCCTGACCATCGACCCCGCGGTGACGAACACGGCGGCCATCCGGGCGTACGAGAAGGTGGGCTTCAAGCCGGTCGGCGTCATGCGCAAGTACGAGCGCAACCCGGTCACCAGGGAGTGGAACGACAACCTGCTGATGGACCTGCTGGCCGAGGAGCTCGCCCCATAAATTCGCAGGCGGCCGAGCCGTCGCCGATCTAGCATCCCCGCCATGACATTCCAGCTCGAAGGTCCGGTCCTGGAAGGCGCGTACGTGCGCCTGGAGCCGCTCGGCCCGCAGCACGCCGACGGCCTGGCGGCCGCCGCGGCGGAGAGCCGCGGCAGTTACTCGCACACGTGGGTGCCGCGCGGGATCGCGGAGGCCGAGGAGTATGTACGGGCCCAGCTGGAGCGGCAGGCGACCGGGCGGCTGGCGCCGTACGCACAGGTGCGGCGCGCCACCGGGCAGGTGGTCGGGGCGACCTCCTACTGGGAGCCGCGGCTGTGGCGCGGGCCCGACCGGCTGGACGCCATCGAGGTCGGCTTCACCTGGCTCGCCGCCTCGGCGCAGGGTACGGGGATCAACGCCGAGGCCAAGCTGCTGCTGTTCCGGCACGCCTTCGAGACCTGGGGCGTGGCGCGGGTGGACCTGAAGACCGACGCCCGCAATGCCCGCTCCCGCGCCGCGATCGAAAGCGTCGGCGCCCGCTTCGAGGGCGTGCTGCGCAACTGGTCCCGGTCCTGGGCGCCGGGCGAGGACGGGAAGCTCCGCGACTCGGCGATCTTCTCGATCACCGCCGACGAGTGGCCGGACTGCCGCGCCCGGCTGGAGAAGCGGGTGGCGTCGTACGGGACACAGCCCTAGTCCTGCGCCCCCTGCGCGATCGCGTCCTCCACCTCCGCCGTCCGCTCCGCCTCCTCGGCCGCGAACCGCTCCGCATCCAGCTTCTCCGCGATCTCCTCGTCCTGCTGCATCAACAAGTCGAGATTCGAGTCGCCCATCTCGAAGACACCCATATCGACATAGGCACGCTGCAGCCGCTCGCCCCACAGCCCGATGTCCTTCACGCACGGCACGATCCGGCTGAACAGCAGCTGCCGGAAGAGCTGCAGATACTCGCTGCGCTCGCTCAGCTCGTTCGCCTCGGCCGCCGGGATGCCGAAGTTCTCCAGCACCTCGGTGCCGCGCAGCCGGTCCCGCATCAGATAGCAGCCCTCGATGACGAACTCCTCGCGCTCCCGGAGCTCCTTGTCGGACAGCTGCTGGTAGTAGTCCCGCAGCGCCATCCGCCCGAAGGCCACATGCCGCGCCTCGTCCTGCATCACGTACGCGAGGATCTGCTTCGGCAGCGGCTTGTCGGTCGTGTCGCGGAGCATCCCGAACGCCGCCAGCGCCAGGCCCTCGATCAAGACCTGCATCCCCAGATACGGCATGTCCCAGCGTGAGTCGCGCAGGGTGTCCCCCAGCAGCGACTGCAGGTTGTCGTTGATCGGGTACAGCATCCCGATCTTGTCGTTCAGGAAGCGGCTGTAGATCTCCGCGTGCCGCGCCTCGTCCATCGTCTGCGTCGCCGAGTAGAACTTCGCGTCCAGGTCCGGCACCGACTCCACGATCCGCGCCGCGCACACCATCGCGCCCTGCTCGCCGTGCAGGAACTGGCTGAACTGCCACGACCCGTAGTGCTTGCGCAGCTCGCCCTTGTCGCGCTCGGTCATCTTGTCCCAGTACGGCGTGCCGTACAGCGTCATCGCCTCGTCCGGGACGCCCAGCGGGTCGAGCGGGTCCACCTCCAGGTCCCAGTCGATGCGCAGAGCCGAGTCCCACTGCTTGTCCTTGCCCTTCTGGTACAGGGCCAGCAGCCGCTCCCGGCCGTCGTCGTATTCCCAGCTGAAGCGGGCCGCGCCGGTGGCCGGCACCTGCCAGTTCATGTCGTCGGGGGTGCGGGTGTACATCTCTTCCGTCGTCATCGACGCTCCCAAAGCCCGGACACGGGTGGATAGTTGGCAGGCTCACACGTGTGTTACCCATCGGTCAATAAAGCGTGCCGGAGGGATTGACGCGCTTACTGACGCCGAGTCTCATAAGAACCATGACTGCTGTGGCCGGCAATGAGGCGATACTCCGCGACGTCCTCGGCGTGATCAAGGACCGCGAGTCCGTGGCCGAGCGACTCCTGGCGTCCTCCGCGAAGCACTCCTTCGACCCGGACAAGGAGCTCGACTGGGACGCCCCCTTCGAAGAGGGCAAGTGGTACTGGCCCCCCGAGCTGGTCTCCCTCTACGACACCCCGATGTGGCACCGGATGCCCGAGGAGCAGCGGCACGAGCTGGCCCGCCGCGAGGGCGCCGCACTCGCGTCGCTCGGCATCTGGTTCGAGATCATCCTGATGCAGCTGCTGGTACGGCACATCTACGACAAGCCGCTGGGCAGCAAGCACGTCCGGTACGCGCTCACCGAGATCGCCGACGAGTGCCGGCACTCGATGATGTTCGCCCGCCTGGTCAACAAGGGCGGCATCGAGCCGTACAAGGTCACCTGGTTCCACCACAACCTGGCGCGGCTGCTCAAGACCGTCTCCACCACGCCCGGTTCGTTCACCGCCACTCTGCTCGGCGAGGAGATCCTCGACTGGATGCAGCGGCTGACCTTCCCGGACGAGCGGGTCCAGCCGCTGGTGCGCGGCGTCACCCGGATCCACGTCGTGGAGGAGGCGCGGCATGTCCGCTACGCCCGCGAGGAGCTGCGCCGGCAGATGATGACGGCGCCGCGCCTGTCGAAGGCGTTCACCCGGATCAGCTCCGGCGAGGCGGCCCGGGTCTTCTCGATCGCCTTCGTCAACCCGCAGGTCTACACGGACACCGGGCTCGACAAGCGCGAGGCGCTGGCCCAGGTGAAGGCGAGCGCGCACCGCCGCGAAGTGATGCAGACGGGCGCCAAGCGGCTCACCGACTTCCTGGACGAGATCGGCGTGATGCGCGGCGTCGGCCGCAAGCTGTGGCAGAGCTCCGGGCTGCTCGCCTGATTCGAACTGACTAACCCCCGAGCGGGTGGCAGGCCTTGGCGAGAGGTTACGCTCACCTGCATGACCCATACGGCCGCGTATCGCAGGCTCAGCGTCGAGGAGCGCCGAAGACAGCTCATAAACGCCGCACTCGACCTCTTCGCGCACCACCGGCCGGAGGACGTCTCCCTCGACGACGTCGCCGCCGAGGCGGCCGTGTCCCGCCCGCTGGTCTACCGCTATTTCCCCGGCGGCAAGCAGCAGCTCTACGAGGCCGCGCTGCGCAGCGCGGCCAACGACCTCCAGCAGTGCTTCGTCCAGGCCGAAGAGGGCCCGCTCACCCAGCGGCTGGCCCGCGGCCTGGACAAATATCTCGCCTTCGTCGACGAGCACGACGCCGGCTTCAAGGCCCTGCTGCAGGGCGGCAGCGTCGTGGAGACGTCCCGTACCAGCGCGATGGTCGACGAAGTCCGCCGCGACGCCGCCGAGCAGATACTCAAGCACCTGCAGGTCCCCAAGCCGGGCCTGAAGCTCGGCATGATGATCCGCACGTGGATCACGGCGGTCGAGGGTGCCTCCCTGATCTGGCTCGACGAGGGCAAGCAGCCGCCGCTCGACGAGCTCCGCGACCTGCTCCTCGACCACTTCCTCGCCACCCTCGCCGCCACCGCCGCGGGCGACGAGCAGACCGCCGAAGTCGCCCGCAGGGCGCTCGGCCTCGAGGACGAGGACAGCCCGATCAGCGACCTCATCGAGCGGGTCATCGCCGTGGTGGGCGAGGCCTGGAGCGTCCCCGCGCAAGACTGAGCCCCGTGCCTAAGAACGTGACTTTCTCCGGCGGCCCCATGGACGGCCGCGCGCTGCCGGTGCAGCCCGGGCTCACCGGCCAGCCCCCCAAGACGTACAAGATCCCGGTCCCGGATCCGGACGGCGGCCCACCCACCGTGCTGGTCTACCGCCGCCGGCCGCGCGCCCACGGCAAGGTGCTGGGGCTGCCGAGCGGCTGGGTGTACGTCTACGACCCGGACGCGGATCCCGATGACGGGCCCAAGTGGCCCTGGTCACGTCGGCGTTGAAAAGCGACACGAAGATTTAAGCTCAAGGTCATGACCATGCGGGGGAAGCCTGGTTCGACCGGCCCGGCGGCACCCTCCCGGCGCCGGATGCTGCTGACCGCGTCCGCCGGCGCGGGAGTGCTGGCCGCGGGCGGCGGCAGCGCGGCCTGGTGGCTGCTCGGCGGCGGCGACGAGCGGCCCGAGGAGCCGTGGGAGGCGGAGCCGCTCGCGTCGTACGACCCCGAGGAGGCGCCGCCGCCACTGTGGCGGCTGCCCCGGGCCGGCGACGCGGACGGACCGCCGCCGGTGCCCATCGGCCGGTACGTCGCGCATGCCGCGGCCGGCGGCGGCGTGACGGCCCGCACCGTCACCCGCGGCGAGGCGGTCTGGCGCAACGGCGACGCGGACGTGGGCCGCGGCCTGATCGCGGAGTCCGGACTGCTGCTGGCGGCCGATGTCGCCGGGCGGGTGCTCGCCCTCGACCCGGTGACCGGCAGGCCGCGCTGGGTGGCGGCGGGAGCGCAGGCGACGACGCTGCTCGCGGCGGACCCGCTGACGCTGTACACCCGGACCCGCGGCACCGGGCGGCACGGCCAGGGCGGCCGCCATGACCCCGCCGGCGGGATCGCCGCCATATCGCTGAAGGACGGCGCGACCCTGTGGCGCGCGCCGCCCCCGGTGCGGCTGCCCGCGCGGGCGGCCGCGGCTTCGGCGCGACTTGTGCTGTACGGGGACGAGGGCGACGCCGCGGCGCTGGACGCCACCTCCGGCGTGGTGGTCTGGCGCCGCAAGGAGCTCGGCGACACCGCCCTGACCCCGTACACCGCCGACGGCGCGGTCTATCTCGGCGGCGCGGAGCTGCTGTCGCTCGACCTCACCGACGGGCAGGAGCGCTGGCGGCTCCCGGCGGACGGCGGGAGTTGGGGCGCGCCGGCGGTGCACGACGGGCGGGTATACGCCTGCGAGCGCGCGACGCTCCGCGCGCTCTCCACCGACGACGGCGACGCCGAGGGCTGGTCGCTCCCGCTGGGCCACCACGGCCCGGCCCCCGCCCCGGCCCCGGTCGTCCAGCACCGCACCCTGTGCCTCCCCTCCAGCCCGGGCGAACGCGCCGGGCTCACCTTCTGCGACCTGGCCACCGGCCGCCCGACCTGGAGCTACCCGCCCCCGACCACGCCGGGCACCTGGCGCCTCGCCGCCGGCGGCAACCGCGTCTTCACCGCCCGCGGCACCTCGGTCTCGGCACTGCCGGTGATCTGACACACCGCTCGTAGGCCGATCCGACGATCCCGCAGCCGCGCCGCCGCGGGCGCCGCCGCCCGCCATGTCACGATCGCGCCATGCGTCTGCCCTCCATCCGGTACGCCTGCGTCGCCGTGGTCACCGCATCGGTGCTGGCCCTGCCGTACCCACCGCCCACGGCGGTCGCCGCGCCGGAGCCCGAGGGCCCCGAGGGGCAGGCGCAATCGCTCGGCGCCGTCCTCGGACGGCTGCAGAAGCTCTACGCGGACAGCGAGTCGGCCACCGACGCGTACAACACCGCCGACGAGGAACTCAAAGCGCAGCGCAAGGAGGTCCGCTCGCTGGACCGCCGCCTCACGAAGGCCCGCAAGAACCTGACGCTGAGCCGCCGCCAGGCCGGGCTGATCGCCCGCGAGCAGTACCAGAACGCCGCCTTCTCCCCGTACGTGCGGCTCCTCCTGGCCCGAGACCCGCAGGCCGCGCTCGACCAGGGCCAGGTGCTCCGCCGCGCCGCCGGCAATCGCGCCGCGGCCGTCGAGCGGCTGGCCGCCGACACCAAGCGCATCGGCGTGCTGAGCGGGGCCGGCCGCAAGGCACTCGACAGGCAACTCACCCTCGCCGCCAAGGCCAAGCAGCGCCGCACCACCGTCAAGCAGCGGCTGCAGGACGTCGAGGAGCTGCTGTCGTCGCTCTCCGAGGAGCAGTTGGCGGCCTTGAACGAGATCCAGCTCGCCGATGCCACCGAGGCGCAGCGCGAGCTGCTCGACGCCGGCACCCTCGGCGACGGCGCCAACGACGACGGCAAGCCCCCGGCCCCGGCCTCCCGCCCCGGCAATCGCGCGGTGTCGTACGCCCTCGACCAGCGCGGCAAGCCGTACCGCGCGGGCTCGGCGGGTCCGAAGGCATACGACGCGTCGGGCCTCACCCAGCGCGCCTGGCGCGCGGCCGGCCGCAAACTGCCGCGCACCGCGGGCGGCCAGTGGCGCGAGCTCCCGCACGTATCGCTGAAGCGCCTGCGCCCTGGCGACCTCGTGGTCTACAAGCCGGACGCCGCCCACGTGGCCCTCTACCTCGGCGACGGGCGGGCCCTGGAGTCGTCACCCTCCGGCAAGAAGGTCCGCGTGGTCCCGGTGGCGGCGCGGCCGCTGCTCGGCGCGGTCCGGCCCGACGGCCGGAAGTAGGAGCGGGGCGATTGCGCGCACGTCCGATCCTGGTCGACCGCCGCCCCATCGCCCGTCGCGCCCAGCCGCGCGGCGTCTGGGGCCGAGTCCCGGAATCCCCCGGCGCCGGACCGCGGCGGAGCCGCCTAGCTGCCGCTCGGCTCCAGTGACCGCCGCAGCTCGGTGCGGAGTTCGGGCGTGAGCACATGTCCGGCCCGGCCGACGAAGAGCGCCATGTGATAGCAGACGACATTGAGGTCGGCGTCCGGGGTGGTCAGCACGCCGAGCAGGGCGCCGTCGCCGACGGTCATCACCAGCAGGCAGCCGTCGTCCATCGCCACCATGGTCTGCTTGACCGGCCCTGCCTCCATCAGGTCCGCGGCGCCCGAGGTCAGGCTCGCCAGCCCGGACACCACCGTGGCCAGCTCGCCGCCCTCGAACGGCACCGGGTCGGTGGCCAGCAGCGGCAGCCCGTCGGAGGAGACGACGATGACCGCGCGCACCCCGGGCGCCTCGGCCGCCAGGCTGTCCAGCAGCCAGCGCAGGTCGCGCATCGCATGGTCGTGATTCACGCCGTCCACCGGGGCCTCCTCGTGCCGTTCACCATTGCCGCTGTCACGCTCGCACCGTCGCTCATGGCCTCGTCTCGGGATGCGCGGCCGTCTCCGCCGCGGCGGCTCTGAAGCCCTCCCGCGAACCCTGCTGCAGCCCGCCGAGCAGCCGCCGCACCTCCACCGGATCGGCGGCCCTGCGCTCGGCCTGCTGCGGTCCGGGCTCCGCGGCGCGCACGGGGACCTTGGGCGTACGACGCGGGAGGCCGCCGACCGTGGGCTGCGCGGATGTCTCGGACTGGGCGGGCGGCACGGACGTCATCCGCTGGGTCGCCGGCGCGGAGGCCGATGGCACGGTCGTCACCCGCTCCCACTGCCCGGTGCCGCCGTCCGCGCCGGGATGCGCCGCCGCCGTCGCCCGTGTCCCGAAGTCCTCGGCAGGCCGGGAGTGTTCCGCCCCGTCCCGCCTTCCTCGTACAGCTGCGGCCCCGACGCCGGCCGACGGCCGGTCCTCCACCACCCGAAGACCGACCGTCGCGGGCTCCGGCACGGCGACGACCACCCGGGCCGGCAGCGTGACCTCGGCGGTGATGCCGGTGGCCTGCGAGCGCAGCTCGACCCGGACGCCGTGCCGGGCCGCGAGCCGCGCGACCACGTAGAGGCCGAGGCCGAGCGCCTCGCCGGGGGCCGGGCCCGGGTCGGGCTCGGTCAGCCGGGAGTTGAGCTCCGCGAGCCGGTCCGGCGGGTGAATGCCGATGCCCTCGTCCCGCACGGTCAGCAGCAGCCGGCCGTCCGGCAGCAGCCGGCCGGCGAGCTCGACCTGCGACTCGGGCGGGGAGCAGGCAGTGGCGTTCTCCAGCAGCTCGGCCAGCAGGTGGCCGGTGTCGCCGGAGGCGAAGCCGTTGAGCTGCACCTCGGGAAGCCCTGGCGTGATGTGCACGCGCTGATACGCCTCGATCTCGCCGACGGCCGTACGCAGCACGTCGATCAGCGGGAGGTGCTCGCGCCGCGGGCCGCGCTGGTCGGAGCCGGCGAGGACGAGGAGGTTCTCGCTGTGCCGGCGCATGCAGGCGGCGAGGTGGTCGAGTTGGTAGAGGGTGTCGAGCCGGTCGGGGTCCTGCTCGTTCTCCTCGAGGTCGTCGATGAAGGCGAGCTGCCGCTCGACGAGGCCGAGGGTGCGCCGGGACAGGCCGACGAAGGTGCCGTGCACCGCCTCCTGCAGGCCGGTGATGCGCTGGGCCAGGGCGGCGCGCTCGCGCAGCAGGGTGTCGCGCTCGACGGTGTGCGCCTCGCGGGTGTCGTCGAGCTCGGCGCGGGCGGCGGCGAGCTGGGCGGAGACACCACCTGCCCCGCCCTCGCCGCCGCCCGCGCCCGCGGCGCTCCGGTGGCCGGCCCGGCGCAGGGCGTACGCGCCGATGCCGATGGCGAGCGCCAGGCACAGGGCCAGGAGGGCGCCCTGCAGCTGCAGGGCCGAGGCCGCGTCTGAGGAAGCGGAGCTGGAGGGGGCGGAGCGCAGGTCCCGTACGGCGGCGGCGACTCCCGGCGCGCCTGCCGCAAGGACCGCGACGCCGACGATGATCAGCGCCGCCACGTTCCGGGTCTTGCCCGGCATCCGTTCCGCGCGCCGGCGTCGCCGCACCGCCGCCCGCCCCTCTTCGCTGTGCACGCGCTCCCCCTTCCCGTCCGGCCCTGAGCGCCGAGTTGACACTTTCAGCACTGCTCAACGAGACGTGGGCATATGCGGAACCGTCACACGAAGGAGTGAGG
The DNA here is from genome assembly GCF_011044975.1 of Streptomyces coryli. Lineage (GTDB taxonomy): Bacteria > Actinomycetota > Actinomycetes > Streptomycetales > Streptomycetaceae > Streptomyces > Streptomyces coryli. The sequence goes on from NZ_JAAKZV010000092.1 coordinate 15,338, forward strand.
GACGTGGTACGGGCCCGTCAGTGGTGCGGTAGTGGTGCTGTTGGTGCGGCCAGGCAGACTGGGGTCATGCGCGTTGAACTGGCCTGTGTGCCCGGGAAGCCGGACGTACCCAATGAGGATTTCGCCGCCGTGTCCCTGCCGTCCTCCGGCAGCGGCGGCAGCGTCGTGGTCCTGGACGGGGTGACGCCGCCGGCCGACGGGGACACCGGGTGCGTGCACTCCGTCCCGTGGTTCACCGCCCGGCTGGGCGCGGCGCTGCAGGAGCTGGCGGGCGTACGGCGGGAGCTGACGCTCGCCGACTGCCTGGCCGCGGCGATCGCGCGGACCGCGGACGCGCACCGGGCGACCTGCGACCTCACGCACGTACGGACGCCGCAGGCCACGGTGGTGGCGGTGCGCTGGGACGAGCAGCGGGTGGAGCATCTGGTGCTGTCCGACTCGGCGCTGCTGCTGAAGTCGCCGTCCGGGCAGCTGCGTACCGTGCTCGACCGCCGCCTCGCCGACCTGCCGCCGGCGCTGCGCGCGCTGCGGGCCGAGGTGCGGGCGCTGCCGCCGGGCTCGGCGGAGCGGGAGGCGCTGGGGCGGGAGTACGGGCGCGCGATCGAGGGGCTGCGCAATGCCGAGGGCGGGTTCTTCACGGCGGCGGCGGATCCGGACGCGGCGCGGCGGGCGGTGGCCGGCAGCACCCCGCGGGCGGAGGTGGCCGCGCTGGCGGCGCTGACGGACGGGGCGACGCGGTGGACCGAGGTGTTCCGGATGGGCGACTGGGAGCAGCTCTTCGCGCTGCTGGCGAAGAAGGGGCCGCGGGAGCTGATCGAGCAGGTCAGGGCGGCGGAGGCGGCGGATCCCGAGGGGCGCAGGCACCGGCGGGGGAAGCCGCATGATGATGCGGCGGCGGTGCTCGTGGAGCTGTGAGGGCTCGCTCGGGTACGCGGGCCGCGCTTCTCGCGTCAGCCCGTCGACTCGTTGAACCGCCCCAGCAGCCGCGCCAGCTCCGCCACTTCCTTGTGGTCCCAGCCACCGAGCCGCTGCACATACCGCTCGTAACGCGCCGCCCGGACCCGGCTCACCCGGCGGGCGCCCTCCTCGGTGAGCACGAGCAGCGAGGCGCGGCCGTCCGCCGGATCCGGCTCGCGGGCGACCAGGCCGAGCTCCTCGAGGGCGCTCAGCTGGCGGCTCATCGTGGCTTTGCCCACGCCGAAGAATCCGGCCAGCTCCGAGGCCCGCTGCACGCCGCTGTCCGCGAGCCGGACCAGGAGCCCGTACGCGGCGGGCTCGAGCTCCGGGTGGACCTCCCGTGCCATCTCCCCCGAGGCGGACCGGGCGCGGCGGTAGAACAGCGTCAACTCCCGTTCCAGATCCAGGAAAACGTGGTCCACACCATTCCCGCGGTCCGGCTGCGCCGCCTCGGCGGCGCCGGTCTTGTGCACGTCAAGGGCTCTCTTCCGGCTGCCAGATGATGAAAGTTTTCTTCAGCGGCCCGGGTAGCCGCAGCTCCGTCAGAGTTTCGCAGGAGTAGACCAACGGCACCACCCAGGCCCTCTTCCGCCACGCGCACGCCACCCTTACCGTCGTCGAAGCACCAGCAGTGACATGGCCATACCAATCGACAAGTCGCCCTACCGGCTTGCCGGTCGGAACCCCCCACGCTTTCCGGTCCGAGGCACCCCCACCACCCCGGAGGTAAGCATGACTCCCCGTAACGGATCACGTCTGGCCAGACGCACCACGGCCGGCGCGATCGCCACGGTCATTGCGTCACTGGCGATGATGCTCGGCATGTCGAGCCCGGCCGCGGCCGCCCCTGACGACGGCAGCGGCAACAAGTCGACTCAGAGCCCCAGCGCCGACCAGATCAAGCCCGGCGAGGCGTACATGGGCGTCGGCGTCCGCGCCCACGAGCCCGGCAACCAGCAGGCGAACCCGATCACCCCGATGGCCACCGTCGAGGGCGTCGACGTCTCCAGCCACCAGGGCAACGTCGCCTGGTCCACCCTGTGGGGCAACGGCGTCCGCTTCGCGTACGTCAAGGCCACCGAGGGCACCGGCTACAAGAACCCGTACTTCGCGCAGCAGTACAACGGCTCGTACAACGTCGGCATGATCCGCGGCGCCTACCACTTCGCGCTGCCGAACAAGTCCTCCGGCGCCACCCAGGCGAACTACTTCGTCGACAACGGCGGCGGCTGGTCCAAGGACGGCAAGACGCTGCCCGGCGCACTCGACATCGAGTACAACCCGTACGGCTCCACCTGCTACGGGCTGAGCCAGTCGGCCATGCGCAGCTGGATCACCTCCTTCATCAACCAGTACAAGGCCCGTACCGGCCGCTACGCCCCGATCTACACGACCACCAACTGGTGGACCACGTGCACAGGCAACTACGGCGGCTATGCCTCCAACAACCCCCTGTGGATAGCGCGCTACGCCTCCAGCCCGGGCACGCTCCCGGCCGGCTGGGGCTTCTACACCTTCTGGCAGTACACCTCTTCCGGCGCCGTCGTCGGCGACCACAACAAGTTCAACGGCGACATGACCCGGCTGAAGGTGCTGGCGACCGGCTGACGAAGCCGGTGCAGAGCGGCTGACTTCCCCCTGCGGCGCAAGCAAGCACAGCAAGCTGCGCGCGCCGTGCAGCCGTGACCCATCGCCGCCGGCCTCCCGGAGCTGCTCCTCCGGGAGGCCGGCGGATCCCCCCACGGAATTCCCCCCACGAAAGGCACCTTTGCCATGCCCATGCTTCGCATACGGCAGCTGCGCCCGACCCGCCGCGGCGCGCTCCTGGCCTCCACCACGGCCCTGCTCCTCGCCCTCCCCGCGACCGCCGGCACCGCCCAGGCCGCCCCGCTCGAGGACACCGAAGGACCCGCGCGCGGCGAGGCGTACATGGGCGTCGGCGTCCAGGCCCACGAACCGGGCGCCCCGGTCGACGAGCCGATCGCCCCGCAGGCGACGACCGAGGGCGTCGACGTCGCCAGCCACCAGGGCAACGTGGACTGGCCGGCGCTGTGGAACAGCGGCGTGAAGTTCGCCTACGTCAAGGCGACGGAAGGCAACTACTACAAGAACCCGTACTACGCCCAGCAGTACAACGGCAGTTACGACGTCGGCATGATCCGCGGCGCCTACCACTTCGCCACCCCCAACGACGCGAGCGGCGCCGAGCAGGCCAACTACTTCGTCGACAACGGCGGCGGCTGGTCCAAGGACGGCAAGACCCTCCCCGGCGTCCTCGACATCGAGTGGAACCCGTACGGCGACGCCTGCTACGGCAAGTCCGACGCCGACATGGTGGCCTGGATCAAGGACTTCGTGAACACGTACAAGTCCCGCACCGGCCGCGACCCGGTCATCTACACAGCCACCAGCTGGTGGACCGACTGCACCGGCAACAGCGCCGAATTCGGCGCCACCAACCCCCTCTGGATCGCCCGCTACAACACCTCCCCGGGCGAACTCCCGGCAGGCTGGCCCACCCACACCATCTGGCAGTACACCTCCACCGGCCCGATCGTCGGCGACCACAACCAGTTCAACGGCGGCCTCGACCGCGTCCAGGCACTGGCAAACGGCTGACGGACAAATCGCTGCACCTATCATGTCCCCCCGAGTACGACCCGCCACTTCCGTAACACCCTCGGGGGGACACGATGCAGCCGCTGGGACCCGACGACCCGCACGAGATATCCGGATATGTGCTGCGCGGGCGGCTCGGCGAGGGTGGCATGGGTACGGTCTATCTCTCCCACACCCGCGGCGGGCGCCCCGTAGCGCTGAAGGTGGTCCGTCGCGAATACGGGCTCGACCCCGAGTTCCGGCGCCGGTTCAGCCAGGAGGTGGGGGCGGCCCGGCGGGTGCAGGGCCCCTACACCGCCGCGGTACTGGACTCCAACACCGAGGACGCGCAGCCCTGGCTCGCCGGTGAATACGTCATGGGCCCCTCGCTCGCCTCCGCCGTGAGCCGGCACGGCCCGCTGCCCCTCACCACCGCGCTGCAGCTGACCGCCGGCATCGCCGAGGCACTGAAGGTGATCCACGGCGCCGGCGTCATCCACCGCGACCTCAAGCCGTCCAACGTCCTGCTGGCCGCCGACGGCCCGCGCGTCATCGACTTCGGCATCGCACGGGCGGCCGACGCCACCTCCCTGACCGGCTCCGACGTGCGTCTCGGCACCCCCGCGTACATGGCGCCCGAGCAGGTGTCCGGCGGGCAGGCGACCACCGCCCTCGACCTCTTCGCCCTCGGCCTCGTCGCCTCCTACGCGGCGTCCCGGCAGCATCCGTTCGGCGATGGCGCGAGCCAGGCGCTCCTCTACCGCATCGTCGCCGAGGAGCCGGATGTCTCCGCCTGCCCGCCGGAGCTGCGCGAACTCGTCACCGCCTGCCTGTCGAAGGACCCGGCGGCCCGGCCCACGACGGACCAGGTGATCGACTACTGCCGGGGGCAGCTCGGCGATACGGCCATGGGCCGGTCGGTCGGCTGGTGGCTGCCGGACGGGGTGCGGCAGGACGTGGCGCAGCAGGAAGAGACGCTGCGGCTGGCCGCATCGGGCGAAGAATCCGGCAAGGCGCCCGGCTTCGCTGCGGCTCCGACCCAGACCCCGGCCACGTACGTCCCGACCGCCCCCTCCGCGCCCCCGCCCGCGGCGCCTGCGGCGTCCGACGACCCGTATGCGGCGACCGCGTCCGCTCCCGTGGGTGCTGCCCCCAGGGCGCGTGAGGGCGCGGAGCGCAAGCAGCGTCGAGGCGGCCTGAAGGTGGCCGGCATCCTGCTGGCCGCGGCGGTGGTGGCGGGCGGTTCTGCCTTCGTCGTCACGCAGCTGACCGGCGACGGCGGCGGCAAGGAGAATGCGGGCAACTCTTCCGACGCCACCGGCGGCAAGAGCCAGAGCGGCAAGGACACGGACACGGATGCGGGCGGCGGCTCGGCCGCCGGCAAGGCAAAGACGGAGCCCGGCTGGACGGTGACGGAGGACGGCAGGCCGCTGCGCATCCAGGCCCCGGAGATCAACCCGAAGTCGTACACGCAGGAGAGCAACGGCATCTGTGACGACGCGCAGGTCACCATGGTCGACCTCAACGACCTCGAGGTGTCCGATCACGACGGCGATGTCATCGAGGGCGGCGAGTACATCGGCACCCTCGGCTACCTGGCCTGCGCCGACCGGAACCCGAGAAACGGCCTCTCCGTCCGCGACGGGGCGAGCGCCTGGGGCCTGGCCCCGAACGACAACCCCAAGCCCTCCGAGTGCCGCACGGCAGCCGGCGGGAGCAGCCTGGACAAGACGATCTCCCTGAAGCAGATCGCCGCCGACTCGGTCCTGAAGAAGGGCACCGGCCTGTGCGTGCTCACCGGCCAGGACGCGGTGGTCCACCTCAAAATCACCGACGTGAAGAAGGAAGCCGACGACCTGCGCACCTACTTCACCTCCGCCACCCAGTGGAAGGAGCGCTGACATGCAGGAACTCGGCCCCGACGACCCCCGCGAAATATCCGGTTACGCGCTCCGCGCCCGCCTCGGTGAGGGGGGTATGGGGACCGTCTATCTGTCGCATACGCGTGGGGGGCGGCCTGTAGCGCTGAAGGTGGTGCGGCGGGAGTACGGGAACGATCCGGAGTTCCGGCGGCGGTTCGGGCGGGAGGTGGAGGCGGCGCGGCGGGTGCAGGGGCCGTTTACGGCGGCGGTGCTGGACTCCAATACCGAGGGTGCGCAGCCTTGGCTGGCGAGCGAGTACGTCAGCGGGCCGTCGCTTTCGGCGGCCGTCGGGCAGTACGGGCCGCTGCCGTCCGCCACCGTGCTGCAGCTGATGGCGGGGGTCGCCGAGGCGCTGAAGATGATTCACGCGGCGGGGGTCATCCACCGGGATCTCAAGCCGTCCAATGTGCTGCTCGCCGCCGACGGGCCACGCGTCATCGACTTCGGCATCGCGCGGGCGGCCGACGCCACGGCGCTGACCGGCACGGATGTGCGGCTCGGGACCCCGGCCTTCATGGCGCCCGAGCAGGTCTCGGGCCGTGACATCAGTCCGGCGCTGGACATCTTCGCGACCGGTCTGATCGGCTACTTCGCCGCCGCCGGGCAGCACCCCTTCGGGGAGGGCGCGAGTCAGGCGCTGCTGTACCGCATCGTCGCCGAGGAGCCGGAGCTGTCCGGTGCCCCGGCGGAGCTGCGCGAGCTGCTGGCGCGCTGCCTGGCCAAGGAGCCGGGAGCGCGGCCGACGACGGATCAGGTGATCGATCTCTGCCGGTCGCATGCGGGCGGTGAGACGGTGCTCGAGCGGCGGGGTGACTGGTGGCTGCCGCCGCAGGTCGCGGAGGACGTGACGCGGGCGGAGGAGACGCTGCGGCTTAGCGGGCAGCAGCCTCTTCTCCCGGCCAGGGCGTACGAGCCGACCGTGGCCTCGCAGGCGCCCGCGCACCCCGCCGCCGCCCAGCCGCGAGCGCGCGGCCGGGTCCGTACGATCGCGATCGCCGTCGCGGCGCTGCTGGTCGGCGTCGGCGCGACGCTGGCGGCCACCCAACTGGGCGGCGGGGACGGCGACGGCGGGGACAGCGGCGCCCCGGGCCCGGCGAAGAACGAGGCGGGCTGGAAGCTGGAGAAGAAGGACGTGCCGCTCAACATCCGGGCGCCGCAGCACTTCACGGACAAGCTCTCCAACTGCGACGCCGCCACGACCACCGCCCTGGACCTCGACCATCTCGAGGTCGCCACCGCCGTGACCAACGACGGCGACGACATGTACAACGGCGACGTCCGCTACGTCGACTGCTACGACCGCGACCCCAGGAACGGCTTCGGCCTCGTCGACGGCAGCGGCGTCTGGGGCACCACCGACGAGAGCACCCCGACGCCGTCCCAGTGCAAGGCCGCCGCCCGCGAGGGCAGCCTGGACAGCCCGGTCACCGTCAAGCAGATCCAGACCGACTCCGTCCTGAAGAAGGACATGGGCCTGTGCATCGAGACAGACGACAAGACGGTCGTGCACCTGTGGATCACCCGAATCAACAAACAGCCGGACAACCACAACCTGCGCACCTACATCACCACAGCAACGCAGTGGGTGCCGAAGAAGTAGCGGCACCCACTGCGTTCTCAGGCGGCGTTAGGCGTTACGCCGCGACCGGCACCCGCGGCTCCGCATCCGCCGACGCCGGGGTCAGGGCGATCTCCAGGACCTTGCGGACGTCCGACACGGGGTGCACCTCGAGCTTCTCGAGCACCTCGGCCGGGACGTCGTCCAGGTCCGGCTCGTTCCGCTTCGGGATGATCACCGTGGTGACCCCGGCCCGGTGCGCCGCGAGCAGCTTCTGCTTCACGCCGCCGATCGGCAGCACCCGCCCGGTCAGGGAGACCTCACCCGTCATCGCCACGTCGGTACGGACCTGGCGCCCGCTGAGCAGCGAGGCCAGCGCCGTCGTCATGGTGATGCCCGCGCTCGGCCCGTCCTTGGGCACGGCACCCGCCGGCACGTGCAGGTGGATGCCGCGGTCCTTCAGGTCGGCGACCGGCAGCTCCAGTTCAGCGCCGTGCGACCGCAGGAACGAGAGCGCGATGTGCGCCGACTCCTTCATGACGTCGCCGAGCTGACCGGTCAGGGTCAGCCCCGAGCCACCGGACTCCGGGTCGGCGAGCGACGCCTCGATGAAGAGCACGTCGCCGCCGGCGCCGGTGACCGCGAGTCCCGTAGCGACACCCGGCACCGCCGTACGCCGCTCGTCCGGGTCCTGCGCGGACTCGGGCGTGTGGTGCGGCCGCCCGATGAGCGGGCGCAGCTGCTCCACGCCGACCGTGAACGGCAGCTCCTGGTCGCCCAGTTCATGCCGGGCCGCGACCTTGCGCAGCAGCCTGGCAATGGACCGTTCGAGATTTCGGACACCGGCCTCACGGGTGTACTCCCCCGCGAGCTTGCGCAGCGCCTCGTCCTCAATGGCGACCTCGCCGGACTCCAGACCCGCGCGCTCCAGCTGCCGCGGCAGCAGGTGATCGCGGGCGATCGTCACCTTCTCGTCCTCGGTGTAGCCGTCGAGGCGGACCAGCTCCATGCGGTCGAGCAGCGCCTCCGGAATGGCCTCCAGCACATTCGCCGTGGCCAGGAAGACGACGTCGGACAGGTCCAGCTCCACCTCCAGGTAGTGGTCCCTGAAGGTGTGGTTCTGCGCCGGGTCGAGGACCTCGAGCAGGGCCGCGGCCGGGTCGCCGCGGAAGTCGGAGCCCACCTTGTCGATCTCGTCCAGCAGCACCACCGGGTTCATCGACCCGGCCTCCTTGATAGCGCGCACAATGCGGCCCGGCAGGGCGCCCACGTACGTACGCCGGTGCCCGCGGATCTCCGCCTCATCGCGTACGCCACCGAGCGCCACCCGGACGAACTTCCGCCCCATGGCGCGGGCGACCGACTCACCCAGCGACGTCTTGCCGACGCCGGGCGGCCCGACGAGCGCCAGCACGGCACCCGCGCGGCGCCCGCCGACGAGCCCGAGCCCGCGCTCGGTCCGCCGCTTGCGCACCGCCAGATACTCGGTGATCCGCTCCTTGACGTCCTCGAGCCCTGCGTGGTCCGCGTCCAGCACGTCCTTCGCGCCGGCGATGTCGTACGCGTCCTCGGTGGTCTCGCTCCACGGCATCTCGAGGACGGTGTCCAGCCAGGTGCGGATCCAGCCGCCCTCGGGCGACTGGTCGGAGGAGCGCTCGAGCTTGTCGACCTCCTTCAGGGCCGCCTCGCGCACCTTCTCGGGGAGGTCGGCGGCCTCCACCCGGGCCCGGTAGTCGTCGCTGTCCTCGTCGTCGGACTCGCCGTTGAGTTCGCGCAGCTCCTTGCGTACGGCATCGAGCTGGCGCCGCAGCAGGAATTCGCGCTGCTGCTTGTCGACGCCCTCCTGGACGTCCTTGGCGATGTCCTCGGCGACGTTCTGCTCGGCGACGTGCTCCTTCAGCCAGGCGGTGGCGAGCTTCAGCCGCGCCACCGGGTCGGCGGTCTCGAGCAGCTGCACGCGCTGCTCGGTGGAGAGGAAGGGCGAGTAGCCGGAATTGTCGGCGAGCGCGCCCGGGTCGTCGATCTGCTGCACCCGGTCGACGACCTGCCAGGCGCCGCGCTTGCGCAGCCAGCCGGCGGCGACGGCCTTGTACTCCTTCATCAGCTCGGTGACCGAGCCGGGCAGCGGCTCTGGGGTCTCGTCGTCGATCTCGGTGCCCTCGACCCACAGGGCGGCGCCCGGCCCGGTGGTCCCGGCGCCGATCTTGATCCGCGTGACGCCGCGGATGAGTGCCCCGGGATCGCCGTCCGCGAGCCGCCCCACTTGCTCCACGCGGCCGAGCACGCCGGTCCCGGCATACGAGCCGTCGACCCGCGGCACCAGCAGCACGCGCGGCTTCCGCCCGGCGCCGCGGGCATCGGCCTGCGCGGCCTCGACGGCGGCGCGCACCTCGGCGTCATTGAGGTCGAGGGGCACGACCATGCCCGGCAGCACGACCTCGTCGTCCAGCGGCAGGACGGGCAGCGTCAGCGGTGTGTACTCAGCAGCCATGATCTCCCCTACGGCATTGAAGTTGAGTTATGTCGACTCAATGCTTCGGAGTCCCGGGATGTTCCTCAGCGGGCGTTCGCTATGAGCGATCAGCCCCAAGGGCGGGCGCGGCTACCCTCGTCAGCCATGGAGGCAGGCATGGAATTCCCCCCGGAGACCCTGGACCGCCGCGAAGGTCCGTACGGCGAGGTGGCGCTGCGCCGCCGCGAGTCCGCCGGAGCGGCGACGTACGAGATCATCGCCAACGGCTGCTTCCTGATGGACACCTCGGACGGGCGCTCGGAGCGCCTGCTGATCGACGCCACGCTGTCGTCGCTGGACGACCGCGACGACCGCCCATCGCCTTCGGTCCTGATCGGCGGCCTCGGCGTCGGCTTCTCCCTGGCCCACGCGGCCGCGCAGCCGCGGTGGGGCGCGATCACGGTGGTGGAGCGGGAGCAGGCGGTGATCGACTGGCATGCGGACGGTCCGCTGGCGCAGATCAGCGGCCCTGCGCTGGCGGACGCCCGGGTGGAGATCGTCCGGGCCGACCTGGTCGAGCACGTGAGAAGCGCCTCAGTGCGCTACGACGCCCTCTGCCTCGACATCGACAACGGCCCGGACTGGACGGTCACGGAGGACAACGAGTCCCTGTACTCCCCGTCAGGCCTGGCGGCCTGCGCCGCCCGCCTCACCCCGGGCGGCGTCCTGGCGGTCTGGTCGGCCCAGCCGTCGACGGCCTTCGAGCAGGCCTTGCGGGAGGCGGGCTACGCCGGCGTCCGCACGGCGGAAATCCCGGTGCGGCGGGGCGTCCCGGACGCGGTTCACCTGGCCATCCGTCCCTGAACCGCACCGTTATCCACACCCCCTTACCGAGCCCGCCGCCAGGCGCATACGCTTCTGCCCAGCAAACTTGACCGACGGGGACACGGCATTCGGGGGCAGCGCCCATGACGCGACTACACCATGAACCCACCCACGCCTCCGCGCCAGGCGCGGCAGCGCACGGCGCGGCGGCCACCCCAGGGCTGCCCCCGGCCCGAAGAGTCCTGCTGGTCGAGGACGACCCCACCATCGTCGACGCCATCGCGCAGCGCCTGCGCGCCGAGGGCTTCGAGATCCGTATCGCCGGCGACGGCCCGGCAGCCGTGGCCGCCGCCCAGGAATGGGAGCCCGACCTCCTCGTCCTCGATGTGATGCTCCCGGGCTTCGACGGCCTGGAGGTCTGCCGCCGTGTGCAGGCCCAGCGCCCCGTCCCGGTCCTGATGCTCACGGCCCGCGACGACGAGACGGACATGCTGGTCGGCCTCGGCGTCGGCGCCGATGACTACATGACGAAGCCGTTCTCCATGCGCGAACTCGCCGCCCGCGTGCACGTCCTGCTCCGCCGCGTGGAGCGGGCCGCGCAGCAGGCCGGCGCGCCCCGCGACGGCGACACCATCCGGCTCGGCGAGCTGGAGATCGACCACACGCAGCGCCGCGTCCGCGTCGACGGCGGCGATGTGCACCTGACGCCGACGGAGTTCGACCTGCTGGTCTGCCTGGCCAACCAGCCGCGGGCGGTGCTCTCCCGCGAGCAGCTCCTGGTCGAGGTCTGGGACTGGGCGGACGCCTCCGGGACCCGCACGGTCGACAGCCACATCAAGGCCCTGCGCCGCAAGATAGGCGCCGAGCGCATCCGCACGGTCCATGGCGTGGGTTACGCCCTGGAGCCCTCGACGGCGTAGTGCGCACCGCCGTGCGTACGAGACCGCGCAACACGTAAGGGACCAGCGCGATGCACGACCCCGCCCCCCAGCCCTCCGTGCCCGGCGTCCGGCCGCGCCGGCGCTCCTTTCGCGCGTACGTGAACGAGCTCCTGGCCCGCCTGTGGATCGCGCTGAAGCCGATCGACCCGTTCCGGTCGCTCAAGGCCGCCCTCAGCGGCCTGGTCATGGTGTCCGTGATCATCGCGACGCTGCTGGTCTTCGTCGCCATCCGCTCCTCCACGGAGCTGCGGATCGCCACGATCTTCTCGCTCATAGCCGCCCTGCTGATCACCCAGTTCGTGGCGATGCGGCTGACGTCGCCGCTGGACGAGATGACCGAGGTCACGAGCGCCATGGCGCACGGCGACTACACCTCCCGGCTGAGCACCGACCGCCGCGACGAGTTCGGCGAGCTCGCCGTGGCCTTCAACCGCATGGCCGGCGACCTGGAGGCCGCCGACCGGCACCGCAAGGAGCTGGTCGCCAACGTCTCGCACGAGCTGCGCACCCCCATCGCCGCGCTGCGCGCCGTGCTGGAGAACGTGGTGGACGGCGTCTCCGCCGCCGACCCGGACACGATGCGCACCGCGCTGCGCCAGACCGAGCGCCTCGGCCGCCTGGTGGAGCAGCTGCTCGACCTGTCCCGCCTGGACAGCGGCGTGGTGCCGCTGCGCGCCCGCCGCTTCGAGGTGTGGCCGTACCTCTCCGGGGTGCTGAAGGAGGCCGGCCTGAAGCAGGGCGCGTACGGCCCGGTCGGCCCCGGCCTGCACGGGGCCCTCGATGCCCCGAACCCGCGCCAGCGCCCGCGCCGCGACGTCAGCCTGCACCTGGACGTGGCGCCGCCGGGCCTGACCGCCAAGGCGGACACCGAGCGGCTGCACCAGGTGGTGGCCAACCTGATCGACAACGCGGTGAAGCACAGCCCGCCGCACGGCCGGGTCACCGTGAGGGCGCGCGGCGGCGAGAGCCCCGACGGCCTGGAGCTGGAGGTGCTGGACGAGGGCCCCGGCATACCCGAGGCCGAGTGGCACCGGGTCTTCGAGCGCTTCACCCGCGGCACCCAGCAGCCGGAGCCGCAGGGCCCGGGCCGCGACGGCGGCACCGGACTCGGCCTCGCGATCGCCCGCTGGGCCGTGGACCTGCACGGCGGCCGGATAGGGGTGGCCGAATCCCCTCGCGGCTGCCGGATCCGCGTCACCCTCCCGGGGGTAAACGGGACGCAAAATTGACGTAGGGTTCGAACCGGGGCGGGCTTCCGGCCCCAGCAGGGCCGCGGCGAAGGCGCCGCCGCCCGATTTCGGCCTTGCCGGGCGCGGGCAAACCGTGTGTGTTTCCCGCCAAATCCCGCCCTCAAACCCCGTTGTCTTTGTGACTTGCACGACGACTGCCGGAGGGGGCCTGCACCGAACCCGGTCAGGGGCGTAGCCTTGTTTCCCGCTGTCCATCACCTAAGTGAAGCGGAAGAGGGCGGTCACCGCCGTGTCTGCACAGTCCCCCAATAGCTCGAGCGTCTCGACCGAAGACTCAAGTCAGGGCCGGGACCCTGCCGCGGCTTTCGGTCCCAATGAGTGGCTCGTCGACGAGATCTATCAGCAGTACCTCCAGGACCCGAACTCGGTCGACCGAGCCTGGTGGGACTTCTTCGCCGACTACAAGCCGAGCGCCGCCGGCGCCGCCGCGGCCGCCGAGACGGTGGCCAAGGCTCCCGCGCAGGCTGCCCCGGCAGCACCGGCCCAGCCCGCCGCCCCGGCGGCGCAGGCCCCGACCGCTCCGGCGCAGGCGCAGCCCGCGGCCCCCGCGCAGCCCGCGGCTGCGGCCC
>NZ_JAAKZV010000093.1 GCF_011044975.1 Streptomyces coryli
AGATAGAGGTGGGGCTCGGTGGTGGCGTCGGGGTGGTCCGGGGTGAAGGTGGTGGCGTGACGGGACAGCACCGTCAGGCCGGCCGTCTCCAGCAGGGCCGTGAGGTCCTGTTCGGAGAAGCTTGTGGCGCGGACCGGGTGGCCCATGAAGGTCACCTCGACGTTCTCCACGTCGGCCGGCACGGTGGCCAGGACCAGGTGCCCGCCGGGCTTCAGGCTGCGGGCCAGGCGGCGTAGCAGCGCTGACTGCTCGGCGCGGGTCATCTGCAGCAGTGAGAAGAAGACGCACACGCCGTCGAACGCGTCCGCGTCGAGGGGGAAGTCCCGGATGTCGGCGCAGCGGAATTCGGCCGCGGGGACCTGTCGAGTGGCGAGGTCGACCATGACGGGCGAGACGTCGATGCCCAGTACCGAGTGCCCTGCCTCGACGAGTGCGGCGGCGGCCGGCCGCCCGGTGCCGCTGCCCACGTCCAGGGTCCGCGCGGCGGGCGGCAGCTGCTCGATGAGCCATTCCAGCGCGGTCGTGTGCGCGGGGGCGTGGGCGAAGGCCTTCTCGTAGGCGGGGCCGAGGGCGTCGAACAGCTCGGCGGCGGGCGGGCGTTGGGGCCCGGGCGTCACGTCCTCGTGCGGCACGTCGGTGTCCCTTCGCTCGCCGACCGGCATCGTCGCACCGGCCCGATACGGCCCACAAGGGCGGCCCGGCGCAAAGCCGTTGACACCACTGCGAGTGCAGTACTACCTTCAAACCACTGCAACTGATGCACATCAAAAGCAGCCCATGGAGGGGACCCTGATGCGAAAGCTCACCTACTTCGTAGCCGCCACGCTCGACGGCTACATCGCCGGGCCGAACGGCGAGCTCGACTTCTTCCCGTACCAGGACGAGGACATCCAGACGATCGCGGCGGACTACCCGGAGACGCTCCCGGTGCCCGTCCGCGGTGCCCTCGGCGTGGCCGACGCCCCGTCCCGGCACTTCGACACCGTGATCATGGGCCGGGGCACCTACGACCCCGGCCTGGAGGCGGGCCTCACGAGCCCGTACGCCCACCTGCGGCAGTACGTCGTCTCCACCACGCTGACCAGCCCCGATCCGGACGTGGAGGTCGTCGGGGGAGATCCCGTCGCCTTGGTCCGCGACCTGAAGAAGCAGGACGGCCAGGACATCTGGCTGGCCGGCGGCGGCAAGCTGGCCGGCGCGCTGCTCGGGGAGATCGAAAAACTGATCGTCAAGCGGCACCGGATCGTGGCAGGCTCCGGCACGCCGATGTTCGCCGGGCACTTCGCGCCGGCCGCCTTCACTCCCACCGACACCCGGACCCTGGCCTCCGGCCTGGAGTTCATCACCTACTCCCGTACCGGAGGCAGAATTTGAAGACGCTCCAGACCGTCACCCTGCTCGCGGCCACCCTCGCCACCGGCCTGATGGCCGGGCTGTTCGCCGGGTTCGCCTACGCCGTCATGCCGGGCCTCGGCCGTTCCTCGGACCGCACCGCGGTCGAGGCGATGCAGAACATCAACAAGGCCATCCTCAACCCGGCGTTCATGCTCCCCTTCATGGGCGCGGTCCCGCTGCTGGTGCTGGCCACGGTCCTGGCCTGGCGCGGCCAGGGGCGCGCCGCACTGCCCTGGATCATCGCCGCGCTGGTGCTCTATCTGGTCGCCTTCGGCATCACCAGCGCCGTCAACGTCCCGCTCAACGACCAGCTCGCCAAGGCCGTTTCCCCGGATGAGGGCGCCAAACTGGCGGCGGCCCGCGGTGACTTCGAGAGCACCTGGGTGACGTGGAACCTCATCCGCGCGCTCGTGCACACCGCAGCGTTCTGCTGCCTGCTCTGGGGGCTGGTGGTCTACGGGGCCGACCGGCTGCATGAGAGCAGGTCGGACGGCGGGCGGGCGCCCGTCCCGACGACGCAGACGATCGCCGCCTACCCCACGTATCCGAGCCGCTAGCCGATCAGTTTCCGCAGCTCCGGGGTCAGCCTGCGCGCCATCAACTCATGTCCTTCCGGACCCGGATGCACGCCGTCGGTCAGCAAGTCGGCGTCCGGATGGCCGAGGATCCCGGAACCGTCGATCAGATGCAGGCCGGTATCGCCGTGACCGCGCAGCAGGGTCACGGCGGTGCCGACCGCGCGGCGGATCTCCGACAATGTCATGCCGCCGGGGCCCGCGGTCTCCTCCTTCGCCGGCGAGACGATGGGGGAGACGACGGCCAGCGGGACGCCCGGGTGGCCGTCCCGGATGGTGCTGAGGAAGCCCAGTACGGCGGGCAGGAAGGAGCGTTCGGTGAAGGTGCCCTGGCCGCGGACGTTGATGCCGAGGCAGGCCAGGATCAGGTCGGCCGGCCGGTCGCGGATGAGGCGGGCGATCATCGGGTCGAGGTGGCACTCGCCCGCGTAGCCGAGGCAGGTCAGGTCGTATCCGAGGGCCCGGGAGGTCAGCGCGGGCCAGGTGCGGGTGGGTGAGGCCGCCTGCCTGCCGTGGGTGATCGAACTGCCGTAGGTGATCAGCGCGGGCCGCGCCGCCGGCTCGGCCCGCCGGACCCGGGCGCCGGCGTCGACCGACAGGCCGCGCAGGCGCAACTCGCCGAACTGCGGCAGCCACAGCTCGACGGTGTGGTCGCCGGCCGGGAGCCCGTCGAAGCGGAAGGTCCCGTCCGCCGCCACCTTCTGGGTACGGACCGGCTCGCCGTCCACGATCAGGTCGACGGGGGAGAGTTCGTCCTTGCCCACCCGGTCAAAGCGCCCCGCGAGGTGCGTGCTGTCCGTGCCGAACACGATCCGTACCCCCGCCGCCATCGACGCGCGCCGGCGCAGCACGTCCCCGGGGAACAGGGAAATGCGGCTGTGCGGCAGGCGCCACGGCCGGGAGAAGTCAGGGGTGTGCTCGACCTCGACGGCGCCGGCCCACAGCAGCGCCGGGTCGTCGCCGCGGAGCTCCCGGGACCGCTCGTGCTGCTTCGGTGCTTCCATGATCCTTCTATATCAGGGCTGGTGGCGGCCTGGCCCCGGGGCGCGGCGACGTCGATCGTGGCCGCCGCGCCCCGGGTTGTCAATGCCAAATTTTCGTCGCTGACGACCTCTTGACCGTTTCGGAGATCTGTACGTAGCGTCCTCGGCGTCTTGCACTTCATACGTATTAAGGATCCGGGATGGCAGCACAGCGACGGCGCCCCACACAGGTGGACATAGCCCGTCGGCTCGGGATTTCGCAGGCGACCGTGTCCCTCGTGGTGAGCGGCGGACCTGCGAGTTTCCAGGTCGCGGACGAGACCCGCCGGGCCGTGCTGGAGGCCGCCGCCGAGCTCGGCTACACGGTCAACGCCGCCGCCCGCAGCCTCAAGGGCGGCCGGAACCGCCTGCTCGGCCTGTACACGTTCGAGCCGGTCTTCCCGGTCGACCGGCGCGACTTCTACTTCCCGTTCCTGCTCGGCGTGGAGGAGGAGACCGCCGCATGCGGCTACGACCTGCTGCTGTTCAGCTCGGCCACCGCGCGCGGCGACCGCAGCATCTACGCCAGCGGGGGCAACCGGCTCAAGGTCGCCGACGGCTGCGTCCTCCTCGGCCGCCACATCGACCGCGCCGAACTCGCCGAACTCGTCCGCGAGGACTTCCCGTTCGTCTTCATCGGACGCCGTGAGGTCCCCGGCCGGGAGCTGTCGTACGTGGCCCCCGACAACGTCGGGGCCACCCGGGACACCGTCCGCTCCCTGGCCGGTCTCGGGCACCGGCAGCTGGCGTACCTGAAGATGGCCGAGGACCAGGAACCCACGCGCGACCGTGCGGCGGGCTTCCGGCAGGGGATCGCCGACGCCGGGATCGGCGAGGACGAGGTCCTCGTCCACGCCATGGACGACCCGGCCGCGATCACCGGTGGGTTGCTCCAGGAATGGCTCGCCGACGGGATCACCGCGCTGCTGGTCGAGCCCAGCGAGGACGACGCCGCCATCGCGGCCGTCGAACGCGCCGCCGCCGAGGCGGGGATCCGCATCCCGGAGGACGTCTCGGTGGCCCTCCTCGGCGATCCGCCGCTGAGCGAGAGCACCCGTGACTGGACCCGGTACACCCCGCCGCGGGAGCAGATGGCCCGTGAAGCGGTCCGGCTGCTCCTGGAGTTGCTGGACGACGAGGAGGGCCGGCCCCGCCAGCTGCTCGTCGACTGCCGGCCGATCGCCGGCGAGACCGTCGCCGGACCGAGCGCGGGCCGCCCGTCATGACCCATGAGCTCGTACCGCTGAAAGGGCTGCCGCAGTGATCCACTACCTTGCCAAGCGGCTGGCGATCGGCCTCCTCACGATCTGGGGCGTCGTCAGCGCCGTGTTCGTCGTGATCCGGCTGGCGCCGGGCGACCAGGCCACGGTCGCGCTGGGTCCCGGCGCCAAGGCGGAGGAGATCGCGGCGCTGCGCCACTCGCTGGGCCTCGACGAGTCGCTGGTGGTCCAGTACTTCTCGTATCTCGGTGATGTCGCGACGCTCGACTTCGGCCAGTCGTATCGCTACGGGCGGCCGGCGATGCAGGCCGTCCTGGAGCGATTCCCGGCGACCATCGAGCTCACCATCGCCGCCACGGTGATCGCGATCCTCGTCGGCCTCGTGCTCGGGGTCGTCGCCGGTCACCGTCCCGGCAGTCTGGTGGACCAGGCGGTGTCGACGTTCACGCTGGGGCTGCAGGCGGTGCCGCCGTTCTGGATCGGCATCATGCTGATCCTGCTCTTCGCGCTGCAGGCCAAGATGCTGCCGAGTGCGGGCGGCGGGAGCTTCCCGCATCTGGTGCTGCCGGCGATCACGTTGTCGATCCCGTTCACGGCGCTGGTCGCCCGTATGACGCGAAGCGGCGTCGCCGAGACGATGACCGAGGCGTTCGTCCAGACCGCCCGGTCGAAGGGGCTCACCGAGACCCAGGTGCTCGGCGGGCACGTGCTGAAGAACTCGCTCATCCCGGTCGTCACGGTCGTCGGCCTGCAGATCGGGACGCTGCTCGGCGGCGCCGTGGTGATCGAGACGGTCTTCGCCTGGCCGGGGCTCGGACAGCTGCTCGTCAGCGCCGTCGGCAACCGCGACTACGCGGTGGTGCAGGGCGCGACCTTCCTCATCGCCATCTGCGTGATCGTCCTCAATCTGGCCGCCGACCTGGTCAACGCCAAACTCGACCCCCGGATCCGTGTGGAGGCACGTCGATGACCCAGTCGGATGTCCTGGTGGCCGAGCCGAAGCCTGAGCCGGAGGCGGCAGCCCCGGTGCGCCGCCACCGTCGGCCTCTTGCCGCCCTGCCCTACGTCATCATCGGCATCTATCTGCTCACCGCGTTCTTCGGGCCGATGCTCGTCGATTACGACCCCGTGGCGACGTCGGTCAAGGGCCGGCTGCTGCCGCCCGGTTCGGAGACCGCGACCGGCACGGCGTGGCTGGGCACCGACGGCGTCGGCCGCGATGTCCTGGCCCAGGTCGTGTACGGGGCCAGGACCTCGTTCATCATCGGGATCGCGGTGGTGTTCCTCTCCGGCCTCATCGGCGTCGCGCTCGGGGCGATCGCCGGCTACTTCGGCCGGCTGCCCGACATGGCCGTGTCCCGCACCATCGACGTGCTGATGGCCTTCCCCGGCATCCTGCTGGCGATCGTCATCTCGGGCCTGCTCGAACGCGGCATGCACGTCGTGATCATCGCGCTGTCGGTCGGCGGCTGGGTCGGCTTCGCCCGGCTCTCCCGCAGCATCACGATGTCCACCCGGGAACGGGACTGGGTCGATGCCGCCCGGATCATGGGCGTATCGAAGCCGGCGACGCTCACCCGGCACATCGCGCCGTTCCTCGCCGGCTCGGTCATCGCGCTCGCCACGATCGAGCTCGCCTCGGCCGTGCTGTCCGAAGCGGCCCTCAGCTTCCTCGGCCTCGGACTCCCGCCCGACGTCGTCTCGTGGGGCCAGAGCATCGCCAACGGCCGGGATTACCTCGCCACCGCCTGGTGGATCACGGTCTTCCCGGGCCTCGCTCTCACCATCCTCGTCATCTGCATCGGCCTGGTCGGCGACAAACTCACGCGGCGATACACCCGCACCCGCGACTAGCGCGCCGTGACCCGTACTCCAGCTTTCGAAAGGAAACCCGGCATGGACATCCGTACCCGGAGACCGCTCGCGGCGGCCGCCGTATCGATCAGTCTGCTCATGGTCACGGCCGCGTGCTCGTGGTCGGACACGCCCGCCGTGGGTGCGGGGGGCGGCGGCACCCTGAATGTCGCGGGGCCGATCCCGATCGAGAACCTCGACCCGCACGGTGCGGCGAGCATGGACGGCGGGACGCAGCTGGCGGCCCGGGCGATCTTCAGCCCGCTGGTCACCGCCACCGGACCCGGCAAGTTCAAGGGCGACCTGGCGACCAAGTGGGCGCCGAACGAGGACGCCACCAAGTGGACCTTCACGCTACGTGAAGGGGTGAAGTACTCCGACGGCACGCCGGTGACCGCGCAGGAGGTCGTCGCCTCCTTCGAGCGGGTGCTCGCCGCGAAGGGGCCGCTGGCCGGCAACTTCGGCGGGTACAGCGTGGACGCGCCGGACAAGAAGACGGTGGTCTTCACCTCCAAGACGCCGGACGCCGCGTTCCTCGGGAAGATCACGTCGTTCTTCGTCACCCCCGAGAAGGCCGAGAAGAAAGGGTTCTTCCAGAAGCCCGTCGGCTCCGGCCCGTACAAGGTCTCGTCGTTCGAGCCCGGCCAGGCGCTGAAGCTCAAGCCCAACGCCGACTATTGGGACGGCAAGCCGGACCTCAACAACGTGGTGTTCAAGTCGATCCCCGAGGTGTCGGCCCGGATGACCGCGCTCAAGACGGGCGAGGTCGACGTGACCTGGGGCATGCCCGACGACCAGATAGCCCAGCTCAAGTCGGACACCAACCTCTCCGTCGACGCCGTCCCGAGCCCCGGCGTGAACACGATGTGGATGAACAGCGGTACCCCGGCGCTCAAGAAGGCCGACGTCCGGCGGGCGCTGTGGCAGGCCGTCGACTTCAAGTCGATCGTCGAGTCGCTGTACCCGGAGACGGGGTCGCTCGCGGACTCGGTGGTCAGCCCGGTGGTCCTCGGCTACGCGAAGCAGCAGCCGGTGAAGTACGACCCGGCCGCCGCGAAGGCCGCGCTGAAAAAGGCCGGATTCGACTTCGGTACGAAGCTCCGCTTCCAGTACTCGCAGCCGCAGTTCCGGCAGTTCGTCGAGGCCGTGGCGTCGGACCTGAAGAAGGCCGGCGTCAAGGTGGACCCCGTCGAGAAGGAGCAGGCGGTCTTCCTCGAGGACCTGCTCGCCATGAAGTGGGACATCAACATCCAGCAGATCGGCTCGCAGGGCTTCGACGCGGCCACCAACCTCGGCCGGCTCTACCCGTGCGCGGCCAAGCGCACCGGCTACTGCAACAAGGAGCTTGACAAGGACCTGGCCGCGGCGGGCGCGAGCACCGACGTCGCCGAGCGGAAGAAGCTCTACGCCAAGGCGACCAAGACGATCTGGGACGACGCGGTCGGCATGTACCCGATGTTCGTCGAGCAGCCGTATTCCTGGCGCAAGACGGTCAAGGGCCTGAAGCTCGCCCCCGACGGCATGCCCACCTTCGCGGACGTGAAGGTCTCGGAATGACCGATCTGCTCCAGGTGGAAGACCTCGAAGTCGCCCTCGCCGGGGGCGGCGGCGAGGGCACGGTGATCGACTCGGTGTCCTTCTCGGTGGCCGCCGCCCGCACCACAGGTCTGATCGGCGAGTCCGGCAGCGGCAAGACGATGAGCTCGATGTCCATCGTCGGGCTGCTGCCGGCCGGGGCGAAGACCTCGGGCCGGATCGCGTGGAAGTCGGAGAACCTCCTCGACGCTCCCGCCCGCCGGCTCCGGCAGGTGCGCGGCCACGAGATCGGCGTCATCTTCCAGGACCCGCTCGCCGCCCTGAACCCGATCCAGACGATCGGCCGTCAGGTCGGTGAGATCCTGCGCCGCGGCGGCATGCGGCGCCAGGAGGTCCGTACGAAGGTGCTGCAACTCCTCGACCGGGTCGGCATCCCGGACCCCGAGCAGCGCATCGACGTCTACCCGCACGAGATGTCCGGCGGCATGCGCCAGCGCGTGATGATCGCGATGGCGCTGGCCGGCGGACCGCAACTGATCATCGCCGACGAGCCGACGACCGCCCTGGACGTCACCACCCAGGCGCGCATCCTGAAGCTCCTCGCCGACCTGCGCGAGCAGGAGGGCGTCGCGATGTTGCTGGTCAGCCACGACCTGCGGGTGATGGCGCATGTCGCGGACGACGTCGTCGTCATGTATGCGGGCCGGGTCGCCGAGCGCGGCCCGGCGCGCGAGGTGCTCGACAAGCCCCGGCATCCGTACACCCGGGCGCTCGCCAACAACGTGCCCGCGGTGAGTACCAAGACGGCGATCGCCGAGCCGCTGCAGGGCGCACCGGCCAACCCGTTCGACCGGCCGGCCGGCTGCGCCTTCCACCCCCGCTGCCCGATCGCGCGCGAGCGCTGCCGGACCGAGGTGCCGCAGCTGCGGGAGGCCGAGCCGGGCCGCTTCAGCGCCTGCCATTACGCGTCCGAGGTGAGCTCATGACATCGACGGACACGATTCTGGAGATCCGCGATCTGCAGGTGTCGTTCCCCGGCCCGCGGCGGTCGCTGCGCGCACCCCGGACGACGGTGCGTGCCGTGGACGACGTCAGCCTGGACGTCCGCGCCCAGGAGATGCTGGCGCTGGTCGGCGAGTCGGGGTCGGGCAAGTCGACCGTGGCGCGCTGCGTCCTCGGGCTCGTACGCCCACAGGCAGGCACGATCTCGTACGAGGGCCGCCTGCTCGGGCCGATCGACAAGCGGCCGCCCGAGCTGCAGCGCGCCGTCCAGATGGTCTTCCAGGACCCGGGCTCGTCGCTGAACCCGCGGATGACCGTCGGCTCGATCATCCGCGAGGCATGGAAGGTCCATCCCGCCGTGGCACCGGCCGGCGACCGCGGGCAGGCCCTGCGGGAGGTGCTGGCCGACGTCGGACTCGACGGGGGTGTGGCCGACCGGCGGCCCTCGGCGCTGTCCGGCGGGCAGCGGCAGCGGATCAGCATCGCCCGGGCGCTCGCGCTGCGGCCGCGGCTGCTGGTGTGCGACGAGGCGGTGTCCGCGCTGGACGTATCGGTCCAGTCGCAGATCCTCCGGCTGCTCGTGGACCTGCAGAAAACGCGTGAGCTGGCCGTCCTGTTCATCACCCACGACCTCGCGGTGGTACGGCAGATCGCCGACCGGGTCGCGGTGATGAAGAAGGGCGAACTGGTCGAGTGCGCCTCGGCCGAGACGTTGTTCACCGCGCCGTCCCACCCCTACACACAGGGCCTCTTGGGCGCCGCCTACGACCTGGAGGGCGCGGATGTGCCGGTCAGGGAGACACAGGAGCAGATCAGTTGAGTAACGAGCACAGCATCCGAACCGACGTCCTCATCGTCGGGGGAGGTGTCGGCGGCGTCGCCGCTGCCCTCGCGGCGCTGCGCCGCGGCCGGTCGGTCGTCATCACCGAGGAGTACGACTGGCTCGGCGGCCAGCTCACCAGCCAGGCCGTCCCGCCCGACGAGCACGCCTGGATCGAGCAGTTCGGCTGCACCCGCTCCTTCCGCGCCTTCCGCGAGGGTGTGCGCGAGCACTACCGCACCTGGTACCCGCTGACCGCGGCCGCGCGCCGGCAACCGGATCTGAACCCGGGCCTGGGGCGCGTAAGCCGGCTGTGCCACGAGCCGCGCGTCGCCCTCGCCGTGCTCGACGGGATGCTCGCGCCGTACCGGTCGGCGGGCACGCTGCGCGTCCTGACCGGGCATCGCGCGGTGGCCGCGCACGTCGACGGCGACCGGATCACCGGCGTCACCGTCACGTCCCGTACGGGCGAGGAGCGCACCGTCGAGGCGCCCTACGTCCTCGACGCCACCGAGCTCGCGGACCTGCTGCCGCTCGCGGACGTCGAGCACGTGATCGGCTTCGAGTCCGCGGCCGAGACCGGCGAGCCCAGCGCGCCGAGCGAGGCGCAGCCGCTGAACCAGCAGGCGTTCTCCTGGGTGTTCGCGGTCGAGCACCGCGACGGCGAGGACCACACCATCGACCGTCCCGCCCAGTACGGCTTCTGGCGCGAGTACCAGCCCGACTACTGGCCGGACCGCCTGCTCAGCCTCACCGCGCCGGACCCCCGGACTCTGGAGACGCTCACCCGCACCTTCGTGCCGCACGCGCCCTCCGGACCGGTCGTCGCCGACCAGAGCGCCGACCCGGGAGACCGCGACCTGTGGCAGTTCCGCCGCATCTTCGCGCGCGAGCAGTACGAGCCCGGCT
This sequence comes from Streptomyces coryli, assembly GCF_011044975.1. GTDB lineage: Bacteria > Actinomycetota > Actinomycetes > Streptomycetales > Streptomycetaceae > Streptomyces > Streptomyces coryli. Next base: position 10,334 of record NZ_JAAKZV010000093.1, read on the forward strand.
TCGCGGCCAGCGACATCACCGTCGTCAACTGGCCGATGATCGACTACCTTCCCGGCCCGCTGGTCGGCGTCACCGACGACGAGCGCGACAAGCACCTGGAGGGCTCCCGGCAGCTGTCGCTGAGCATGCTCCACTGGCTGCAGACCGAGGCGCCGCGTCCCGACGGCGGCACCGGCTGGCCCGGACTGCGCCTCCGCCCGGACGTGATGGGCACCGACGACGGCCTGGCCATGGCGCCGTACATCCGCGAGTCCCGCCGGATCCGGGCGCAGACGAGGATCGTCGAGCAGGACCTGTCGATGGCGGTACGGGGCGACGCCGGCGCCGTGCACTACCCGGACTCGGTCGGGGTGGGCATGTACCGGATCGACCTGCACCCCTCCACCGGCGGCGACAACTACATCGACGTGCCCAGCAGCCCGTTCCAGATCCCTCTGGGCGCCCTGCTGCCGGTCCGGATGCGCAATCTCCTCGCCGCGGGCAAGAACATCGGCACGACCCACATCACCAACGGCTGCTACCGGCTCCACCCGGTGGAGTGGAACATCGGCGAGGCGGCGGGCGCGCTGGCGGCGCACTGCCTCACCAACTCCCTGACCCCTGAGCAGGTCAGGACCGACGCCCGACACCTCGGGACGTTCCAGAGCGAGCTCGTGCAGGACGGCTTCGAGCTCGCCTGGCCCGAGGTGAAGGGCTACTGATGACGATCGATGGCATAGCGCTGCTCGGCGGGGTCACCGTCCCGCTCGTCACCCCGATGGACGAGACCGGCCGGCCGGCGGCCGCCGACGACCTGCTCGCCGCCCTCGCCGGCGCGGGGGTCGAGAAGCTGATGCTCCTCGGCAGCAACGGGGAGGGCCCGCTGCTGCCGACGGCGGCCGTCGGGGCGTTCGTGGACGGCGTGATCAAGAAGTGGCGCTCGCTCACCGGCGGCGGCGTGGTCACCGTGAACGTGACCGCCGCCGGCACCCTCGAGGCCCTGGAACGCGCCGAGATCGCGGCCGCGATGGGCGCCGACGCGCTCGTCATGAGCCCGCCGATCTACTTCCACCATCGGGATGACGAGATCATCGCGCACTACGCCGCGCTGGCCGACATCGGCCTGCCGGTCATCGCGTACAACGCGCCGCGCTACAGCAACCCGCTCACCCGGGAGCTGGTCGAGGCTCTCCTCGGCCTCGACCACCTCGTCGGGATCAAGGACAGCTCCGGCGACCTCGGCTTCTTCGCCGAGCTCGTCGAGCGGGCCCGTACCCGGCCCGGCTTCGCCGTCAGCCAGGGCGCGGAAACCCAGCTCGCCGCGGCGCTGGACCTCGGCGCCGACGGCATCGTCCCCGGCGTCGCCAACATCGGTCCAGGCCTGTCCCTGCAGTTGATCGCCGCCCACCGGGCCGGCGACCGCGACGAGACCCACCTCCTCCAGGCCCTCATCACCGGCCTCACCGCGCTCCACACCATCCGCCGCGGGACGCCGGGAGTGAAGGAGATCCTCGCCCAACTCGCCCTGTGCCCCCCGCACGTGGCACCACCCCTGCTCCCCACCGAACCAGCCGAGCGGGCCGCCTTCCAGCAGTTCATCGCAGCGCACCAGAACCAGCTACTCCACCCACCGAAGGGATAGCAGCAGCATGGGCACGAGTGTCAACTTCTCGGCCCTAACGGACCGAGCTTGTCAGCCCAGTTGTTAAGCCGAATCGCGCTCCCGACTGCCCCCTACGACAGGGCGGTCACGGGTCGCATCCACCACAGACAGGAGGTGTTAGGTCCGTTGTGGTACGGGTCCGTTGACGAGAACCCACGCCGAGCGTGCGCGGTTACGCACGTTGACCCCGGCGACGTGGTCGGCAGGGCCAGCGAGCCCGCACCGACGACAGCAGAAGTGGTCCCGGGTACGCCGGTTGGCGCGCTCGGTGTGCCCGCAGCGCGGGCAGCGCTGCGAGGTATATCTGGCGTCTACCGCGATCACCGGCACCCCGGCACGGCGGGCCTTGTATCGCAGGTGTTCTTCGAGCTGGCGGAACGGCCAGGAGGAGAGCATGGCCCGCTGGTCGCGGCGTGGCCGTACCCGGTCGCGGATGCTGCCGAGGTCCTCGACGGCGATGCCGCGTCCGGTGCGTTGCGCGATGGCCACGATCTCCTTACTGATCTTGTGGTTCTGGTTGGCGGCGTGCCGCTGCTCCTTCCTGGCGCGCCGCCGGGCCCGCCGCTTGGCGCTGTGGGTCATTTTCGCCTGCAGTTCGGCCCGCTTGCGGGCGTGATGGCGCCGGTAGCGCCCCAGGCGACGGCCCTGGTAGTTGGTGCCGTCCGAGGTGGTGGCGAGGTTGGCGATGCCTCGATCCACGCCGATCCAGTCGACCGGCTCGAACCGCGGCTCTTCGGGGACCTCGCAGACCGCGACGAGGAACCACTTCCCGTCTCTGTGCACGAGATCAGACTCGCCCTTCCGGTACTCGCGCAGGGTCTTGAGGTGGTCGGGGTGCCCGGTGTACCGCACGCCCTTGATCCGGCCCGCTGTGGTCCAGATGGACACCGTCGCAGCGTCGTGCTGCCACGACAGGATCCGGTCGTCGTACGGCTGAGCCGCATCCAGGCGGAATGCGATCGGCTTCGACTCCGCCTTTCGGCGGCGCTTGGTCCCCGGAGGGCCCAGGTTCCCGGCCTTGATGTTGGCCCGCAGAGTCGCGTAGGCGTCCACGACCTTCTTGACCGTCCGCACCGCCGCCTGCGCAGACAGACCGAACTCGGCCTTGAGCGCCGAGTAGACCTCTCTTTGGAGGTCGTTGCGGGAGGTCTTGCCCGTAGCGAATGCCGTCGCCGAGGTGTGGTCCGCGGCTCGATTGACCGTCCGCAGCGTCGCCTCGAGTGCCGCCGCCTCCTCGGACGTCGGCATGAGCTTCACCTGCACCACGACCTTCACTCACCCACCGTAACCGGAGGTTCTGACAATGCCCGCTGACCAGCCACTCCGGCTTCGCCGATCCGATGCTGCGCCGCTCCGCACCGCCCGACCGCGGACGCTTTTCCTCCCGGCCCTGAAGGACCGGGCTTCCAAGGGAGGCATCCGGTGAACAGACGTCATCTCCTGCGTGCCGCCGGTCTTGCCGGCATCACGTCCACCGCCGTCGGCGGCTTGAACTCGTCCGCGCATGCCGCGGAGCAGGCGAAACCGCTCGACGTCGCGAATGCCTCCACGCCGCAGGACTTCGGCGCCGTCGCCGACGGTGTCGCCGACGACACCGGGCCCATCCAGAAGGCCATCGACGCGCAGCGGGAGCGGCAGAACAAGATCGTCTACTTTCCGCCGGGCACGTATCGCATCACCAAGACGCTGGTCGTCCCGGACGCGGAGAGCGCGGGGGGCGGGCACTTCAACCGCCTCGTCCTCGCCGGCGCCGGCACCATGGGCTCGCGGACCTCGATCATCGACGTCGACTTCGACGGAACGGCGATGGAGGTACGCGCCCCGCTGGCGGCGGTCCGCGGCCTCGCCTTCGTGGCGCCGCCGAGCCTGAAGAACACGGTGGGCCTGCGCATCGCCCGGGACCCCGCGGCCCAGCCGCCGAACACCGACGACATGGACGCGACGGTCACCGAGTGCACGTTCATCGAGTTCTACACCGCGGTACGGCAGGTGGGGCGCGGGCTGGTCTTCACCAACAACCTGGTCGCGGTCGGTGACGTCGGCCTGGAGATCTCGTGGCCGACCTCGGGCGTCGGCGGCGACGGCGTTCACGTCCTCCCGTACGGGATGCGCAAGTGGCTCATCGAGGGCAACCACTTCCACAGCATGGGCACGGCCATCATCACCAGCGGCGCGGACGCCCACAACTTCCGCGGCGCGGTGATCGCGAACAATGTCCTCGACATCGGCAAGCGGCTCTTCACCGGCGGCATCATCAACTCCACCTTTGCCGGAAACGTCGTCGAGAACGGCACCGGCGGCGGGGTCGTCACCGTCACCGCGGGCGGCACGAATCTCACCTTCAGCGGCAACATCCTCGGCGGCGGCGACCCCGGCGGCGGTGCCCGCCCGCCGCACGCGATCGAGTTCCGTCCCGAGGCGAAAGCGCACAACGTCACGATCACCGGGAACGGCTTCAACTGGATCGAGGGCTCGCCGGTCTACTTCGGCGGGGCGGTGTCCGACAGCACGGTCTCCTCCAACTCCTTCGAGAACTGGAACCTCCTCAAGGAGGAGCGGTGGAGCGCGGTCCGAATCAACGGGGACGCCGAAGGCGTCGCCGTCATGGCCAACGCCTTCGGCGACAACCCGGTCGACGCGTCGCCGCCGGTGCGCGTGATCGGAAAGGTGACCGGTTCTACGATCGTCGGCAACACCTTCCGCAACGCCGCTGGTGTGCTGTACGCCGAGACGGTCGGCGACGGGAACTACATCGAGCGCCGCGGCGCCGGTGCCAACAAGCATGAGCTCACCGCGAACAAGGACGGCGCGCTCGTCGTACGGTCGACTTCCACCGGCACCCCGGACGTCGGCTCCGACGCGTACGGCAGCTTCGTCGCCGCATCGGACCAGACGGCGGGCGCGGGGCCCGGCGTGAAGGGCGGCGTCCGGGTCGTACCGGCCAACGAGTCCGGCGCCGGGGCCGTCGAGCTGCTGTGCGCGACGAACAGCACCAACGGCGTCGCGTCGCTGCGGGTGGACATCAACGGACTCGTCCCGACCGCCGACAACGCCCGCGACGTCGGCTCGGCGGAGAAGCGGGTGCGGACGGTCTACGCCCACAACCTGCTGCTGGCGACCGTAGCGGCCGCCGACCTGCCCGAGCCGAAGCCCGGCGCCCTGGCCATGGTGAACGACTCCTCCGACAACCCCGTGCTCGCGATCTCCGACGGCAAGGGCTGGCGCCACCTGCCGCTGGGCGACCTGATCTGATCGCCTGAGTTCTGAACTATCCAAGGAAGTAATCCGTGAGACTGGCCAGTTATCTGTACGAGGGCACCGAGCGGTGGGGGTTCGTCATCGAGCCGTCCGGCGAGACGGCGTGGGTGGTCGAGCCCGCCCGGGCCGAGGCCTTCCTCACGACGTACGCGTCGATTCCGTCGTCCGGCCTCGTGGCCACGCTCGCGGGCTTCCTGGCGCTCGAGGACGCGGGTATGGAGGCGCTGTCGCGGCTGGTCGGATACGTCGAGCGGTTCGTGGCGCAGACCGATGCCACGCTGCTGCCGCGGGCCGGGCATCCCGTCGACGAGGTCGAGCTGCTCGCCCCCATCCCGCGGCCGCGCCTGTACTGGGGGCTGGTCACCAACTCGCCGTCCTTCGTGCGCAACAAGCCGAACATCGGCAACCTGAACCTGTTCCCGCTGGGCCACCAGCGGCCGCAGGGCGCGGCGATCGGCCCCGGCAGCCCGGTCACGATGAAGCACGACCACCACCTGCCGCACATGGCCTACAACGTCGAGCTCGCGATCGTGATCGGCAAGGCCGGCCGCTACATTCCGATCGACCGGGCCATGGACCACGTCGCCGGCTACACCGTCGTGAACGACGTGTCCGGCAGCTACTACTACCGGTCGATCCCCGGCAATGCCGACAACGGCTATGCCCTCCCGGCCCGCTACAACGACTGGCTCTACCAGGCCACCGCGTCCTGGGGCGGCAAGAAGGCCGACACCCTGTCCCCGATGGGCCCGTACCTGGTGACGAAGGACGAGGTGGCGGACCCGTACAACCTCCTCATGTACACCCGCCAGTCGGGCCGGACCCGCGACCGCGCGCACACCGCGGCAACTCTGATGGGGATCGAGCGGGTCATCCACTGGTACTCGTCGTTCGCCTCGCTGGAGCCCGGCGATGTGATCCACTTCGGCACGATGGGCGTCGACGGCCTGCCGGTCCTCCCGGACGACGCGGCGGACCCGGAGACCCGGCTGGAAGTCGAGATCGAGCAGATCGGCACCCTGGTGAACCCGATCCGGATCGCGGATGAGGGCGAGCGCCCGCGCGTAGCGCTGGAGTCCCATCCCTCGCATGCGATCCGGGAGGTGGCCGCGTCGGACGCGCGCGTGCTGGACTCGCCGGGGGAGTGGGCGGTGGGTGCGGCGCGCCACTTCTACACGTCGTTCGGCAACGACCGGTCGGCGGAGGCGGCGGACGGGCTGGCGCAGCTGGAGGTGCCGCGTTTCCTGAACGGTCCGGCCAGGTCGCTCACCGCCGGCGGCTCGGTCGTCGAGATCCCGCCGCGCGCCAACGACCTCGTCGTGAGCATTGAATTGGCGGCGGTCGTACGGGAGTTGGCGGCCGACGTCGAGGACGGCCGCTCGGTCGTCCTCGGCTACGCACCCCTCATCTCGCTCTGCGACCTCTCCTTCGCCGATGCGGTGGTCGAGCCGGCGCGGCTGGGCGAGCGTGGCATTCCCGCGGTGTACGGGAGGTGGGCGGACGGCTTCAATGTCGTGGGTGAGGTGCTCACGCCGCTGCCCGAGCACGACTGGAGCGGTCGGGCCATGTCGCTGCAGATCGGAGACCAGGTGGTCCACGGCAAGACGTCCCGGTACCTCGCGGGCCCGGACGAGCTGATCACGACGATCTCCAGCATGATCACGCTCTTCCCCGGCGACGTGATCACCCTCGGCCGGACGGCGGCGCACCTCCGTATCTCCAGGGAGGCCTACGCATCCGGCCTCCTGGTCCGCGGCGAGATCGAAGGCCTCGGCACGGTCGAGGCCGAGCTGGCACCGAGGGGACGGCATGGCGGGCAGTGACCGGACCGGGCACCCGACCCGGGCGATCCTGGTCTTCTTCGACACCCTCAACCGGCGCTTCCTGCCCCCGTACGGCAATGACTGGGTGCACGCCCCGAACTTCCGCCGCCTCGCCGAGCGCAGCGCGACCTTCGGCAACTGCTACGGCGGTTCGATGCCCTGCATCCCCGCCCGCCGCGAACTGCACACCGGCCGCTACAACTTCCTGCACCGCAGCTGGGGCCCGCTGGAGCCGTTCGACGACTCGATGCCGCGGCTGCTGGGCGAGCATGGCGTCCACTCCCACCTGGCCACCGACCACCAGCATTATTTCGAGGACGGCGGCGCGACGTACCACACCCGCTACAGCACCTGGGAGTTCTTCCGCGGCCAGGAGGGCGACCCCTGGAAAGGGCAGCTCGCGGACCCGGACATCCCGGAGGCGGTCCGGCTGCTGCGCGGCGAGCGCTGGCGTCAGGACTGGATCAATCGAGGCCATCTCGAGCGCGAGGAGGACCACCCGCAGTCGCGCACTTTCGACGCGGGCCTGGACTTCATCGAGGCGAACCATGCCCAGGACAACTGGTTCCTGCAGATCGAGACCTTCGATCCGCACGAGCCTTTCTTCACCTACAAGCAGTACAAGGACCTCTACCCGCACGCCTACGACGGCCCGCACGCGGACTGGCCCGATTACCAGCGCACCACCGAGCGCCCGCAGGCCGTGGAGCACGTCCGCTACGAGTACGCCGCGCTGCTGAGCATGTGCGACCGCTCGCTGGGCCGGGTGCTGGACGCCATGGACGCCCACGGGATGTGGGACGACACGCTGCTCATCGTCGGCACCGACCACGGCTTCCTGCTCGGCGAGCACGGCTGGTGGGGCAAGAACATCCAGCCCTGGTACGACGAGAACATCCACACCCCGCTCTTCGTCTGGGACCCGCGCACCGGCGTCCGCGGCGAGCGCCGCGACAGCCTCGTGCAGACCATCGACCTCGCGCCGACCCTGCTGGAGTACTTCGGAGTCGAGCGGCCGCAGGACATGCAGGGCGTGCCGCTGCGCGAGACGACCGCGAGCGATGTCCCGGTGCGCGAGGCCGCCCTGTTCGGCTCGTTCGGCGGTCATGTCAATGTCACCGACGGCCGCTACGTCTACATGCGCGCGAGCGCGAGCGAGGACAACGCGCCGCTGTACGAATACACGCTGCTGCCCACCCGCATGAAGGGCTACTTCGCGGGTGCCGAGCTGCGCGACGCCGAGCTCGCCGCCCCGTTCTCCTTTACCAAGGACTGCCCGGTCCTGCGGGTGCCCGTCCACGGCCAGCGCAGCACCCACCACCACGGCTCACTCCTCTTCGACCTCGATGCCGACCCCCGACAGGAACGCCCGTTGGTCGATGATGAGGTGGAGCTGCGGATGGCGGGCCTGCTGACCGCCCTGATGCGCGCCAACGACGCACCCGCCTCGCAGTTCGAGCGTCTGGGCCTCCCGCGGGAAGGCGACGTGACCCGCGAGCACCTGCTCGTACGCCGGCAGCGCGCATCGGCCGAGCGGGCCGCCGCGGCCCTCCCCGACGAGGATGATCTCCCGCAGGGCCGCATCCATCTGCGCAGCCCGCTGTCCACGCTGCTGGCGGAACCGGCGGCGACCGCGGCCATCGAGACCGCGGTGCCGGGCCTGCTCAGCAACCCGCGCGTCGCCACCCTCGGGCACGTAACCCTGCGTGAACTGGCCGCTATGGCACCGGCGGTACTGGACGGCCCCCGGCTGCGGGCGATCGCCGAGGCACTCGCCACGGTGCCGTAAGCCTTTGGTCATGGGCGCTCGCGACGGCCCGGTCGGCCGGCCGGCAGCGGGACCGGGTCGGCGCCGGGGACGACGGTGTTGGTGAGGCTGCCGATGCCCTCGACGGTGAGGGTGACGGTGTCGCCGGGCTTCAGCGGCGGCGGGGTCTGCTCGCCGCGTCGGCCCCACAGCTCGGCCAGGCAGCCGCCGTTGCCGCAGGTGCCGGAGCCCAGGACGTCGCCGGGTACGACGCGCGTGCCGCGGGCGGCATAGGCGGTGAGCTCCTCGAAGGTCCAGCTCATGTTGGACAGCAGGTCCCGGCCGACCACCTGGCCGTTCACCTCTGCGGTCAGGGCGAGGCGGAGAAAGCCCTCGCCGTCGCGGTGCGGCTCGAGTTCGTCGGCGGTCACGAGATACGGGCCGAGGGAGGTCGCGGTGTCCTTGCCCTTGCACGGGCCGAGGCCGACCGTCATCTCCGCGGACTGCAGGTCGCGCGCGGACCAGTCGTTGAAGACCGTGTAGCCGACGATGTGGTCCCGGGCCTGCGCGGGGGAGAGGTCGCGGCCCTGCCGGCCGATCACGGCTCCGACCTCCAACTCGAAGTCCAGGACGGCCGAGCCGGGCGGCATGGGGATGTCGTCGTACGGGCCGTGGATGGCGTGCGGGTTGGTGAAGTAGAAGGTGGGCGCCGCGTACCACTGCCCGGGCACGCCGGTCTCGCCGCTGACGGAGCGGCGGACGCCCTCGACGTGTTCCTCGAAGGCGACGAAGTCCCGTACGGACGGGGGCTGGAGCGGCGGCAGCAGCCGTACCTCCGCCGGACCGGGGTCTGGCGCGCCGTCGAGCGCCGCCCGGCCGGCGGCGAGCAGGCCGGGCAGGCCGCCGGTCCGCGCGAGCAGGTCGGTGAGCGAGGTGACGCCGGGGAGCGGGTGGAGCCGGTCGCCCTCGCCCAGCACCGCGACCCGGCGGCCGCCGCCGTCCCCGTAAGAAGCGAATCGCACGCCGCGCCCCTCAGACCGGCGGCGCGACGAAGACGCCGCGGTCCGGGTCGTTGAAGGACTCCTTGGCGACGATCTCGCTCATCGGGTTGGCGGTGCCCCACTGGTCGGTGACCTCGGGCTGCGAGAAGTCGTAGACGTGCGGGTGCCAGGTGTCCTCGTCGAGGAGCTCCAGCTCCGTCGTGTACTCGACGGTGTTGCCGTGCGGGTCGAGGAAGTAGGTGAAGGTGTTGTCGCCCGCCAGATGGCGGCCAGGGCCCCAGATCTTCTTGAACCCGGCGCGCATCACCCGGCCCGAGCCGCGCATGTACTCGTCCAGGCCGCGCATCTCGAACGACACGTGGTGCAGGGCGGTGTGCGGCCCCTGCGCGATCGCCATCGAGTGGTGCTGGCTGCTGATCCGCATGAAGTGCATGACCTCGCCCATGTGCGGTGAGGACAGCGTGTCGGAGAGGCGGAAGCCGAGGTGGCGCTCGTACCACGCCCGGGTGCGGTTCAGGTCGGGGGAGTTGAGGACGACGTGGGAGAGCTTGACCGGGATGGCCTCCTTCTCCTCGACCTTGCGGTGCCGGCGGACCTCGACGTCGGCGGAGACCTCGATGGTGCGGCCGTCGACGTCGAAGAAGCGGAAGCCGTAGCCGCCGCCGGGGGTGTCCACGGTGCCGGGGCGCGAGATCAGCTCCACGTCGCCCGCGAGCAGCCGCTCGGCCAGCGCGTCCACGTCGGCCGGGCTCGCGGCCCCGTAGGAGACGAGGTCGAGGCGCTTCTCGGCGGCCTTGCGCAGCCGCACGACGTACTGCTCGGGCGATCCCTCGGCGGCCAGGAAGGCGAGGCCCGAGTCCTCCTCGGTCCTGGTCAGGCCCCAGACGCCGGCGTAGAAGTCGAGCTGCTTGTCGTAGTCGGGGACGGCCAGGTCGACGTGGCGCAGGTGGGTGAGCATGGGTTCCTCCTCAGGCGAGGGTGAGGTCGAGCAGGGCGGCGGCGTTCCCGCCGCGGATGGCGTCGAAGGCGTCCCGGGGCAGGCCGGCGGCGCGCAGGGCGGCGACGGGGTCGTCGGCGCCCATGTCGAAGGGGAAGTCGGAGCCGAGCAGCACCCGGTCGGCGCCGGCGACGCGCACCAACTCCCGTAGCACGTGCGGGTCGTGGACCAGCGAGTCGAAGTGCAGCCGCCGGAGGTAGCTGCTGGGGAGGTGCGCGCAGCCCGCGGCGGCATCCGGCCGGGCCCGCCAGGCGTGGTCGGCGCGGCCGATGTGGGTGGGCAGATAGCCGCCGCCGTGCGCCGCGATCAGCCGCAGGTCCGGGTGCCGGTCGAGGACGCCGGAGAAGATCAGGTGGGAGAGGGCGACGGCGTTCTCGGTGGGCTGCCCGACGCTGTTGGAGAGGTACCAGCGGTCGAGCCGCTCGTCGAGCGTGCAGCCGAAGGGGTGCAGGAAGACGAGCGCGCCGGTCTGCGCGGCCCGTGCCCAGAAGGGTTCGTACGCGGGGTCCGACAGTTCGCGCCCGGGCGCGTGACTGGAGATCTCCACCCCCAGCAGGCCGCATTCCAGGGCGTGGTCGAGGGCGCGCGTCGCCTGCTCCGGATGCTGCAGCGGTACGAGGCCGAGGCCGCGCAGCCGGTCCGGTGCGGTCGCGCAGTGGGCCGCGGTGGCCTCGTTGGCCCGCCGGCAGAGCTTCTCCGCGGTCTCCGCGTCCGCCCAGTAGTGGTAGTGCGAGGGCGACGGGCTGACCAGTTGCACGTCCACGCCCTGGGCGTCCATCGCGGCCAGGCGTACTGCCGCGTCGGTCATCCGGGGCATGCGCTCGCGCACCATCGGGCCATTGACGGCCAGGGAGGCCGGGCCGTTGCGCCGGGCGTCCAGCGCCCGCGCCTCGGCGAGGCCCGGCAGGCCGTCGACCAGCGACTCCACCTCGGGCAGCAGGAGATGGGCGTGCACGTCCACGGTGGGCGCGGTCACGGCAGCTCCCGCAGCAGGGTCATCGTGCGCCCCATCAGCCCGGGCACATCGGCGTCGCGGACGCCGTCCAGCTGCCACTGCCCGATCTGCACGGAGGCCTCGACGACCGGGCGTACGCGGGTGATCCGCCGCTCGTAATAGGCCTGGAGGAGCGCGTCGTCCCACGTCTCGGCGCCGCTCAGCAACTCCGCGAGGACCAGGGCGTCCTCCAGGGACATCGCGGCCCCCTGCGCCAGGGTGGGCGGGCAGCAGTGCACCGCGTCGCCGACGAGGACCACGCGGCCGCGGTGCCAGGAGCCCTCGACCAGCAGGCGGTCGAACCAGGTGTAGTTGACCTTCGCCGGGTCGGTGATGTGGGCGGCGATCTCGGGCCACTGGCCGCCGTAGGCGGAGGCCAGGCCGCGCATCTCGTCCGCGTACGACGCGGCCGGGATGGCGGCCCGGTCGCGGTTCTTCTCGACGACGTACGCGTACAGCGTCGTGTCGCCCGTCGGGCAGTAGCCGGCGATGTAGGCCGGGCCGCCGTAGGCAAGGTCGGTGCGGGTGACGCCGGCCGGGCGCGGGGTCGCGACGCGCCAGATGGCCATGCCGGTCGGCTCCGGCTTGTCGGCGATGCCGATCGCGGCGCGGGTGGCGGAGTTCAGGCCGTCGGCGCCGACCACCAGGTCGTAACGGCCCTCGGTGCCGTCGGTGCAGCGGACCGTCACGCCGTCGGCGTCCTGGTCGAGGCGCTCGGCCCGGGTGCCCAGGCGGACCCGCGCGCCGCTCGCGCGGACCGCCTCGATCAGCACCCGCTGGAGTTCGGGGCGCTGCATGCCGACGGTGGCGGGCAGGTCGTCGCCGCCGGTGCGCAGATCGTTCGCGACGTGCAGCACGGTGCCGTCCGGGGCGGTGATGCCGACCGAGCCGAAGCCGAAGCCGGACGCCTGCACCTGCTCCCAGACGCCGAGTTCGCGCAGCACCCGCAGGGCGTTGCCCTGGAGGGTGATGCCGGAGCCGGCGCCGGCGTTCCAGTTCGCGGCGGCCTCGATGAGGTCCACGGCGATGCCGGCCCGGCGCAGCAGGATGGTGACGGCGCTGCCGGCGGCGCCGCCGCCGATGACGAGGACCGTGCGGGGTGCTGTCATGGGAAGTCCCTCGTTCCGCGGGTTATTTGACGGCGATCGGATTGACCGGGGAGCCGACGGCACCGGTGATCGGCAGCGGCGCGGCGGTGAGCCAGAAGTCGTACGTTCCGTCGGCCGCGCAGTCCTCGGCGAGCGCCTCCAGGTCCCACATCTCGCCGATCAGCAGGCCGAGGTGCGGGATGACGACCTGGTGCAGCGGCTGGAAGGCGTGCTCGAACTCGTTCGGCCGCACCTCGAAGCCCCACGTGTCGGTGGCGATCGCGGCGATCTCGCGGCCGTGCAGCCAGCCCGCGGTGGTGAACGACAGTCCCGGCGCCGGACCGCCCGCGTAGTCGCCCCAGCCGTCCCGGCGGGCGCGGGCGAGCTGCCCGGTGCGTACGAGCACGAGGTCGCCGCGGCCGACGGTCACGCCGTGCGCCGCGGCGGTGGCGGTGAGGTGCTCCTCGGTGACCGCGAAGGCGTCGGGCAGTTCGCCGTCGTCGCCGATGACGCGGCCCACGTCGAGCAGCACGCCCGCCCGGCGATGTCCGCGGCCATGTGCTCGATGCCGGTGACCAGATCGCCCTCGGAGGTGACGACCTGCTCGGCGGGCCGGCCGTTCCAGGCGACGCCGTGGTCGAAGATGTGCCCGAGCCCGTCCCACTGGGTGGAGCACTGCAGCGGCATCGCGATCACGTCGTCGGCGCCGCCGATCCCGTGCGGAAAGCCCTGGTTGCCGAGCGCCGCGTCGACGCCGGTGTCGAGCATCGTGTGCACGGGATTGGTCCGGCGCCGCCACCCCTTCTGCGGCCCGTTCATGTCGAACCGCTGGGAGAGCGAGAAGCTGATCCCGCGCCGGATGAGCGCCGCGCCCTCGCGGCGCTTGGCCGCGTCGAGGAAGTTGAGGGTGCCGAGGACGTCATCCGCGCCCCAACGCCCCCAGTTCGCGTACGCCTTGGCCGCTGCCGCGATCGCACCCTCCGGGTCGGTGCGGTCGAGAGCCGTCACGACGCCGCCTCCGCCACGCAGCGGGTGCGCTGCGTGCCGAGGCCGGTGACCGAGCCCTCCATGACGTCGCCGTCGCGGAGCAGCCGGCCCCAGTGCATGCCGTTGCCGGTGGGGGAGCCGGTGAGGACGAGGTCGCCGGGGAGGAGCCGGGCGGTCTGCGAGGCGTACGACACCATCCGCGCCACGTCGAAGATCATGTCCTTGGTGGACTCGTCCTGCATGGTCTCGCCGTTGAGCTTCAGCGTGAGCTGCAGGTTCCCGGGGTCGGCGATCGACTCGGCCGGGACGAGCCACGGCCCGAGCGGCGTGAACCCTGGCGCGTTCTTGCTGCGCAGCCAGTCGGTGCCGATCTGCGGCATGTCGCGGCGGAAGACGGTGGCGCGGTCGGTGAGGTCGTTGGCGATGGTGTAGCCGGCGACGTGCTCCAGCGCCTGCTCGACCGGCACCCGGTGCGCCGGCCGGCCGATCACCGCGGCGACCTCCAGCTCCCAGTCCGGCTGCTCGGCCCAGGCGGGCAGCACCACGTCGTCGTACGGGCCGGTGAGCGCGCTCGGCAGGCCGATGAAGACATACGGGAGGTCCTCCGCCGCCCGCCGGTCCATGATCTCCGCCGCCTCGGCCCGCCGCTCCTCCTCGGAGCGGTCGTCGCCGGGGGAGCGGTGCGCGACGTGCAGGTCGATCACGTGCTGCCGGTAGTTCGCGCCCGACTGGAACACCTGGCGCGGCTCGACCGGCGCCCGCACCCGGAAGTCCGCGAGCGGCAAGCGCGCCGCCGCATCGTCGTGGGCCAGCGCCCGCAGCCGCGGCAGGGCGTGCTGCCAGTCGTCCAGGAGCGTACGCAGGGTCAGCCGGTCGTCGTCGAAGGCGAGGCGCAGGTCGGCCACCCGGCCATCGGCGGTGACGAGGGCGGGGAAGGCGGGACCATCGCGGCCCTCCGAGAGCGTGGCCAGGGCAAAGGGCCCGGCGAACAGCGCTGACGCGGCGGCAGATTTCACGGACGAGTCCTCCCGGTTGCGGTGTGACTAATCTGGACCCGTCACTCGTGATCAGGGAAATCGATTCTGTGGATGATCTGCATCCATGCCGTCGATTACTCCCGGTCAGCGCCGTACAGCAGGGGAGTCGCGCCGTGAATCTGGCCCGCCTGGACCTCAACCTGGTCGTCGCGCTGCGCGCCCTCCTCGAGGAGCGCAACGTCACCCGCGCCGGCCACCGCGTCGGTCTCAGCCAGCCGGCGATGAGCGCCGCGCTGTCCCGGCTGCGGCGGCACTTCGACGACGACCTGCTGGCCCGCGTCGGCGGCCACTACGAACTCACCGCCCTCGGCCAGGTCCTGCTGGACCGCACCTCCACCGCGTACGACGTCCTGGAGCGCCTCTTCTCCAGCCAGGCCGACTTCGATCCGGCCGCGGAGAGCCGCGAGTTCAAGATCCTGGCCTCCGACTACGCCGTCGCGGTCTTCGGCACCGAGCTGGCCCGCGTCGTACACGAAGAGGCGCCGGGCATCCGGCTGCGCTTCACCCAGACCCCGACCACCGTCGTCGACGACACCGCCACCCTGCTCAGCGCCACCGACGGACTGCTCATGCCGCACGGCATCATCAGCGGCTTCCCGGCCACCGACCTCTACAACGACCACTGGGTCTTCCTCGTCTCCGCCGACCACCCCGGCGTCGAAGACCGGCTCACCCGCGAGGACTTGGCCCGCCTGCCGTGGGTCACGTATCAGCGCACCTACGACGCACCGGCCGTCCGCCAGCTCGGCATGCTCGGCATCGAGCCGCGCGTGGAGGTCTCCGCCGACAGCTTCCAGGTGCTCCCGTTCCTGGTCGCCGGCACCCACCGCATCGCCCTGGTCCAGGCCCGCCTCGCCCACCTCCTCGCGCCGGTGGCCGGCGTGCGCGTCCTGGAGCCGCCTTACGAGGCCGTGCCCCTGCACGAAGCCCTGTGGTGGCACCCGGTCCACACCCACGACGCGGCCCACATCTGGCTACGGGAGACGGCCGCCCGGGTCGGCAAGGGGCTGGCCGGACGGCCGGTCACTCCGGCTTGACGGTGATGCCCGTGAGCAGGATGTCGGCGACGGTCTCGGCGTGCTCCCTGAGCTCGGCCGGGGTGGCCGGGAGGTCGGCTCCGAGCAGTCGCGTCTTGACGGGGAGGGTGAACTGGCCGCAGCCCCCATTGGTGACCAGGTAGTGGAGGGTGGCGTAGGGGAGGGGCCGGATGCGGCCGGCGGCCACCAGGCGGTCGAGGAGGCGCTCGACGCCGGGGCGCAGCGGATTGATGAAGCGATCGACGACGAAGCGGATGCGCGGGCTGTCGACGGCCCCCTCGTGGTTCATGATGCGGGCGACCTGGGGGTGGGCGGCGGCGAACAGGACCTGGCGGATGATGCCCTGCCGCAGGGTCTCCAGATCGTCGGATTCCGGGCTCTCCGCGGCCTCTTTCCACACCTGTTCCGCGGGGGCGAGGGCGTGCTCCATGGCCGCGTACCAGAGCTGCTCCTTGGAGCCGAAGCGCGCGGTGAACAGCGCGTGGCTGATGCCCAGCCGGCGGCTGAGCGCGCGGACCGACGTGCCGTCGTAGCCGGTCTCCGCGAAGGCGTCCAGGGCAGCCATCAGCAGCGGGCCCGTATCGAGCTCCTCGCCGGCACGGGGGCGGCCGCGGCCGCGAGCCGCCGCGCTCTCCTGCTGTGCCATACCGCGCCCTCTCTCCTGTCCGCCCCAAAAATTTTACATGTGCCCAATTTGCCAGAGGCGGGTGGCTGACGCATCCTGGGTGGTGGAGAAATTAGACGACTGGAAATTTTTAGAATCTGCCACCCGGAAGTGATCACATGCCACGCAAGAACATCGACATCACCGTCCCCGACCTGACCGGGAAGCGCGCGGTCGTCACCGGGGCGAGCGACGGTATGGGGCTCGGGATGGCGGCGCGGCTGGCCGCGGCCGGGGCCGAGGTGCTGCTGCCGGTCCGCAATGAGCGCAAGGGCGAGACGGCGCTCTCCAAGATCCGTCAGCAAGTCCCGGGTGCGGACGTGTCCCTGCGCGCACTCGACCTGTCCTCGCTCGCCTCCGTCGCGGCGCTCGGCAAGACCCTGCTGGACGAGGACCGGCCCGTGCACCTCCTCATCAACAACGCCGGCGTCATGACGCCGCCCGAGCGGCAGACCACCGCCGACGGCTTCGAGCTGCAGTTCGGCACCAACCATCTCGGCCACTTCGCCCTCGTCGCCCACCTGCTGCCGCTGCTACGCGCCGGCCGGGCCCGGGTGACCTCGCAGGTCAGCGTCGCGGCGAACCGGGGCGCCATCAACTGGGACGATCTGAACTGGGAGCGGTCCTACAACGGCATGGGCGCGTACAGCCAGTCGAAGATCGCGTTCGGCCTCTTCGGCCTGGAGCTCAACCGGCGCAGCGAAGCAGGCGATTGGGGCATCACGAGCAACCTCTCCCACCCGGGCGTCGCTCCCACCAGCCTCCTCGCCGCCCGCCCCGAGGTCGGCCGCGCCAAGGACACCCTCGGCGTCCGCCTGATCCGCGCCCTGTCGGCCCGCGGCATCCTCGTCGGTACGGTCGAGAGCGCAAAGCTCCCCGCCCTCTACGCCGCCACCTCCCCCGCCGCCAAGCCCGGCGGCTTCTACGGCCCCAGCGGCCCGGGCCACCTGGGCGGCCCGCCCGCCGAACAGAAGCTGTACAGCCGGCTGCGCGACACCGACGGCGCCCGGCGGATCTGGGACGTATCGGAAGAACTGACCGGCGTCCGGTACGAGGCCTAACGGCGCAGACTTGTCCGAAATCGGTGGCTTGGGGGTGACATCGGAAGCCGCACACTGGGCACTGGGAGGACAGACCACAGCTCTTCAACCTCGGGTCGCGCCGTGAAGATCTGCTTTCTGATCAACAACGGGTACGGCATCGGCGGCACCATCCGCTCCACGTTCAATCTGGCGCAGGCGCTCGCCACGCAGCATGAGGTGGAGATCGTCTCGGTGTTCCGGCACCGGGACGCACCCGCCTTCGCGCTCGGCGGGGGCGTACGCCTGGTGCCCCTGGTCGATCTCCGCGAAGACTCCCCGGAGTACGCGGGCGACGAGCCGGAACACCAGCGGCGCTCGGCCGTGTTCCCGGCCGAGGACTGGCTCTCCCCGCGGTACAGCCGGCTCACCGACCGGCGCATCGCCGCCTGGCTGTCCGGCACCGACGCCGACGTGGTGTTCGGCACCCGCCCTGGGCTGAACGTACACCTGGCCAGACAGGCGCCGCGCAGGCTGATCCGGATCGCCCAGGAACACTCCACCTTCGAGGCGCACCCCGCCCCGCTCAAGCGCCGGCTGCGCCGGCACTACCCGTCCCTGGACGCGATCACCACCGTCACCCAGGCCGACGCCGCCTGCTACCGGAGCCGGCTGCGCCTGCCAGGCGTGCGCGTCGCCGTCGTCCCCAACAGCGTGCCCGCC
>NZ_JAAKZV010000094.1 GCF_011044975.1 Streptomyces coryli
CCCCGCCGGGCGAGGAGCACTGGCACGGCGCCGCCCCGGACCACTTCATGACCCACATCGCCCTGTGGGAGACCGACGAGGTCGCCTGGCTCGACCACGTCACCGACGCCGAGTACGGCGGGCCGCGGGGGGCGACCGCTGTCCAGGAAACCGCAGGTCAGGCGGCTGGGGAAGGGACGGCTGGGCCAGGTACTGACATGACCCCCCACCCCGGTGGCCGCCGACTTAACCTGGCAATGTGGACATCAAGAGCGACATCCGCGAGTTCCTGGCCTCCCGCCGCGCGAAGATCACGCCGCAGCAGGCCGGGCTGCCCGCGTACGGCGGCAACCGGCGCGTGCCGGGGCTGCGCCGCGAGGAGGTCGCCCTGCTCGCCGGGGTCAGCGCCGACTACTACGTGCGCCTGGAGCGCGGGCATCTCGCCGGCGCCTCCGACGAGGTCCTCGACGCCGTCGCACGTGCCCTCCAGCTGGACGACGCGGAACGCGCCCACCTGTACGACCTGGCCCGGGCCGTGGCCAAGCGCCCCGCCCGCCGCGGCAAGCGCGCCCGGGGCCCGCTCCCGGACAGCGTGCTGCGGGTCCTGGACTCGATGACGGACACCCCGGCCTTCATCCGCAACGGCCGGCTCGACATCCTCGCGGTCAACCGCCTCGGCCGCGCGTTGTACGCCCCGCTGTACGCCGCCGACGCCCCGCGCCCGGTCAATATCGCCCGCTTCCAGTTCCTCGACCCGGCGGGCCGGGACTTCTTCCCGGACTGGGAGGCCTCCCTCAACACCACCGTCTCGCTGCTGCGCACCGAAGCCGGCCGCGCCCCCAACGACACCGAACTGACCGGCCTCATCGGCGAACTCGTCACCCGCAGCGAGGAATTCCGCACCGCCTGGGCACAGCACAACGTCCGCCTGCACCTCACCGGCACCAAGTCCTTCCACCATCCGGCCGTCGGCGTCCTCACCCTCGACTTCGACGCCATGGACCTCCCGGCCCAGCCCGGCCTCACCCTGACCGCCTACAGTGCCGCCCCCCACACCCCGGCCCACGACGCGCTCCAGCTGCTGGCGTCCTGGGCGGCCACCGAGATCGCGGGCTAGCGTGACGACATGGCTTACGACGAGGTGCTGGCGGCGCGGATCACGGAGCGGCTGGAGCCCGAGGGCGTGGCCGCGAAGAAGATGTTCGGCGGACTTGCCTTCCTCCTCAACGGGAACGCGATGGCGAATCTGTACGCCGAGGGCCTGATGGTGCGCGTCGGAGCCGACGGGATGGCTGAGGCCCTCTCCCGCCCGGGCGCCAGGCAGCTGATGTTCAGGGGCAAGCCGCAGAACGGCTGGGTCGTTCTGGCGGAGGAGACCCTCGACGACGATGTCCTGGACGACTGGCTGCAGTGGGCGATGGAGACCACCGCGGAGCTGCCGCCCAAGTAGGCCCCGCGCGCGGCTGCGTCAGAGCGCGCCCTGCTGGGTGCGGTCGGGGAGCCGTTCCGCGGCGAGTTTGCCGGCGCGGATGAGGGGTGGGTCCTGTTCCTGGGCCGGTGGGGGCTTCGGGTCCCATTGCCTGGTGAGGCGGACGTAGGCGTGGATGACTGAGCCCATCGCCAGGATCAGGAGCGGGCCGAAGAGGAACGGGTAGCGGTACATCTCCATCGGGAGATAGCGGTACGACAGCAGGAGGGCGGCGAAGACCGTCGCTCCGTAGCCCACCAGCAGGATGCCCTGTCGCTCCCAGCCGCGGGCGAGCGAGCGCATCGCGACCTCGATGGTGAGGGCGAAGACGACGCCCGCTATGAGATCCACGCCGTAGTGATATCCGAATCCCAGCGTCGCGGCGAGCGTAGCTATCAGCCAGAAAGTGCCGGCGAATCGCACCGGCCGCGAACCGTGGCGGGAATGGATGAAGAGCGTCGTGGCCCACGCCGTGTGCAGGCTCGGCATGCAATTGCGCGGGGTTATTCCGTCGAAGGGAATCGGATACGGAATCTGGATCGACGGCAGGGCGCTCGGCCACAGGTCACCCACCGCCCAGGCGCCGCCCTCGGCGCCGTAGGCGTAGACCGGGCCGACGACCGGAAAGATCATGTAGAACGCCGGTCCGATCAGGCCGATCACCAGGAAGGTGCGCACCAGGTGGTGGCCCGGGAAGCGGCCCTCGGTCGCCACGTGGCGCAGTTGATACAGCGCGACCAGGGCCGCCGCCAGCGGCAGCTGGCCGTAGACCGCTCCGAGCAGGCCCTCGCCGAGCGGCCCGGAGGCCTCGACCAGCCGCCCGGCCAGCCAGGACGGGTCGCCCAGGGCGTGGTCGGCGGCGGCGACGTACGGGTCGAGGACGACCGGGCGGGTCTCGGACGTGATGAGCAGCCAGGTGGCGCCGGTTTTGTGGCCGGTCACCAGCAGCAGGCCGAGGCCGACGCCCTTGAGGAGCAGCAGGCGTGCCTTGCCGGTGCGGCGGGTGACGGCGATGACCGCGCCGGCGAGGATCACCCACAGGGCGCCGTTGCCGAAATTCAGGTGGGCGTCGACCATCAGGCGCACCAGGAAGAAGACGACGTCGATGCCGATGGCGACGCCGGCCGCGATAAACCGCTCCCGGCGGGTGAGCACCACCATCATCAGCGCCAGGCCGCCGTAAAGAAGCGGGCCCGAATGCGGGGCGAAAATCAGCTCTTGCGCCTGATCCGAGAGCGGCCCGCGATGGCCGTAATGCCGCGCGACGATCTCCAGGGTGATCAGAAATCCGAGGAACACCCCTCCCGCCCCGGCCCACAGCAGTGCCCGTCGGTGCCGCCGCACGGCGCCCAAGCCCATCTCTCCGCCACCCCCGTCTGTCCCTCGTCGCGACAGTGTGCCTCGGACGTGGGCCTCCTGACCAGCGGGAAAACGTCAGGTGTCGGGCAGACCACAGCCGCTGATGGCGGGGCCGGGGCCGGAGATCACCGTTCCCGGGGCCCGAAGATCCGCCGCTCGCCCTCCTCGATGCGGGTGTCGTTGATGCTCGCCTCTCGCCGCCGCATCAGGCCGTTGCCGTCGAACTCCCACAGCTCGTTCCCGTACGACCGCCACCACTGCCCGGCCTCGTCGCGGCACTCGTACCGGAAGCGCACGGCGATCCGGTTGCCGCCGTACGTCCACAGCTCCTTGCGCAGCGCGTAGTCCCGCTCGCGTGCCCACTTCGCGCGCAGGAAGTCCTCGATCTCCGCCCGGCCGTGGAGGAAGACGTCGCGATTGCGCCACTCCGAGTCGGGGGTGTACGCGAGCGCCACCCGCGCCGGGTCGCGGGTGTTCCACGCGTCCTCCGCCGCCTGCACCTTGGCTCGGGCGTCCGCCTCCGTGAAGGGCGGCAGCGGAGGGCGCGGCTCCTCGGTCGCGGCGCTCACTCCGACCACCCCGAGTTCTCGATGACGTCCACGAAGTCGGTACGGGCGAAGCCCGGCTCGTAGCGCGCCAGCACGTCCGCCTTGACGTTGCCGAAGGTGGTCTGCGGGCGGTGCGCGATGCCGTCGTGGAAGGCGCCCAGGATGCGCCGCTTGAAGTCCGGGCGCGGGTGCGCGGCCACCACCTCCGCGCGGGCCGCGTCCGGCACCTTGTCGAGGCCGATGCCGAGCACGTCGAACTCCACGCCGGCCGTCACCAGCGCGACCTCCGGCTCCATCCGCTCCGGGATGCCGGGCGTGGTGTGCAGCGCGATCGCCGTCCAGACGCGGCGGACGGCGTCCTCGCCGATGCCGTGCTCGGCCAGGAAGCGGCGGGCCTCGTCGGCGCCGTCGATCTCGAAGCGCTGGTGATCGGTGCGGTACGCCTCCGTCAGACCGAGGTCGTGGAACATCGCGCCCACGTAGAGCAGCTCCGGGTCGTACGACAGGCCGCGGCGGGCGCCGGCCAGCGCGCCCCACAGGTAGACGCGGCGCGAGTGGTCGTAGAGCAGCGGGCCGGCGGCCTCGCGGACCAGCTCGGTGGCCTCGCGGGCGAGGCGGCTGCCGGGGATCTCGACGCCGGCGATACGGGCCGGGGTGAGGGTCGGGGACATCGGTGGGGCCTCCAGGTCGTTGTCGTCCTTACGGCTTCGATCCTGGCGCCAGGGCGGACGCCCGCGCGATGTCCATCCGGCCAGCGATCCCACACATTCGGACATGGCCTCCGGCTAGGCTCGCGGGCATGTCCCGCGCCTCCCGATCCGTCGCCGTCCTCGCCTACGACGGCGTCCGGCTGCTCGACGTCACCGCCCCGCTCGAGGTCTTCGCGACCGCCAACGAGTGCGGCGCCCGCTACGACGTCACCCTCTGCTCCCCTGACGGCGCCCCGGTGACCGCCGCCACCGGCACCCGGCTGCTGCCCGAGGCGGCGGCCGCGGACCTCGGCCGCGTCCACACGCTGATCGTGCCGGGCTCCCCCACCCTGCCGACCGCGCCGGTGCCCGAGCAGCTGCGCGCGGCCACGACCGCGCTCGCCGGCCGCGCCCGGCGGGTGGCCTCCGTGTGCACCGGCGCCTTCGTGCTCGCCGGCGCCGGGATGCTCGACGGCCGCCGCGCCACCACCCACTGGCGGCATACGGGGCTGCTGGCGCGCGCCCATCCCCGTATCGCGGTGGAGCCGGACTCGATCTACGTACGGGACGGGCGGGTGCTGACGTCCGCCGGGGTAAGCGCCGGGATCGATCTGTGCCTGGCGCTGGTGGAGGAGGACGCCGGGCCCGAGGTGGCGCGTGAAGTGGCGCGCGATCTGGTGGTGTTCCTGCAGCGGCCGGGCGGGCAGTCGCAGTTCTCGGTGCCGGCGCGGACGCCTCGGCCGCGTCACGACGTGCTGCGTACGGTCCTCGACGCCATCCACGCCGACCCGGCCGCCGACCACTCGGCCCCGGCGCTCGCGGCCCGCGCCGGGGTGAGCACCCGCCACCTCGCGCGACTCTTCACCGATCAGGTCGGCGACACGCCCGCGATGTACGTGGAGGCCGTACGGTGCGAGGCCGCGCAGGCGCTGCTGGAGGCGGGCGAGGCGGTGTCGGCGGCGGCGCGGCGGTCAGGGCTCGGCAGTGACGAGTCGCTGCGCCGGGCGTTTCTGCGCCGGTTCGGGATCACGCCGTCGGCGTACCGGGCGCGGTTTGCGACCGCGGTGCCGGCCGCCCGATAGCGGGCTGCAGCCGGCAGGACAGGGCCGCGCACAGCACCGACAGCACCACCAGCGTGACGCCGGCCCAGGGCGTCCAGTCGATCCCGGCGAGGCTGATCACCGCGCCGCCCAGCGCGGCGCCGAGGACCACGCCCAGGTGCATCGCCGAGGTGTTCAGGGCGACGCCCGCGCTGCCGCTCTCCGGGTCGCTGCCGAGCAGATAGCTCTGCACCGCCGGGGAGATCATCCAGCTGATGGTGGACCAGGCCATCAGCGCGGCCAGCAGCAGCCAGGGGTGTCCGAGGCTCAGCGGGATCGCCAGCATGGCTACGGCGAAGAGCACCGGCACCACCACCAGCGCCCGGCGATGGCCGACGCGGTCGGACAGCCAGCCGCCGAGGTAGCCGCCGCAGATGGCCGCCGAGCCGGTCAGCAGCAGGGTCAGGGCGATCCGACCGCTGTCGGTGATCCCCGCGACCTGCTGGAACCAGGGGGTGATGTACGCGAAGAGCGTGAAGTGCCCGCCCAGCAGCAGGATCGACACCAGCTGCGCCAGGTTCAGCGCCGGGCTGCGCAGCTGGCGCCGGTACGCAGCGCCGTCGGCCGGGCTGCTCAGGGCGCGGCTCGGCAGGGTGAGGCGCAGCACGGCGGCCAGCGGCAGCGAGTACAGCGCCATGACGGCGAAGATCCAGCGCCAGCCGAACCAGTCGTTGATCAGCACGCCGGCCGGCACGCCGAACACCAGCGCCCCGCTGATCCCCATGAAGATCAGGCCGATGGCGCGGCCGCGCTGCGCCGCCGGCGCCAGCTCCACCGCCAGCAGGCTGGCCTGCATGACCAGCAGCCCGCTGCAGGCGGCCATGCCGACGCGCATCAACAGCAGCGTCGTATAGCCGGGGCTCAGCGCGGCGCCGGCGCTGAAGGCGGCGAACACCCCCAGGCTGATCACCAGCAGCCGCCGGCAGTCGGCGCCGCGCGTCAGCCAGCCGAGCACCGGCACGGCGACGGCGAAGCTCAGCGAGAACACGCTGGTGAGCTGCCCGGCGACGCTCACCGACACGTCGAGGTCGGCGGCGAGCGACGGCAGCACGCCGGTGAGGATCGCCTCGGCCAGCCCGGCGGCGAAGGTGGCGAGTGTCAGCAGTAGGAGGCGAAGGTCCACGGTGGCTCCCGATTCCCAGCGGTGGGTTTCGGGCGGGTGGCCTTCGGTTGTCCCGTACGGATAGCGACCCGGGCAGGTTAGGCAGGCCCGCTCGCCGGCGTAAAGCCCTGGGCCGGGCCGCCGCGGACCGGCTTGCCGTCGAGAGTGCGCTGTTCGTTGTCCCGCAGCCGGGTTTCGTAGTGGGCGTAGAAAACCTTGGCGACGAGGTCGCGGCGGCTGCGCACACCTGCCTTGCCGAAGATGCTCTTGAGGTGCTGGCGCACGGTGTGCACGGAGATCACCAGGTCGTCGGCGATCTGCACGGTCGAACTGCCCTGCAGGATGTGCCGGGTCACCTCACGCTCCCGGGCGGTGAGGCCGTAGGCCGACATCAAGAGCGAGTAGATACGGCCCGGGTGGGCCGGCTCGATGATGACCGCGACCCGGGGCGGGCCGCCCGACTGCATGCAGGCCCCGTGCAGGACCACCCACGTACCGCGGGTGGACAGGATGCGTGCGACCCCGACCTCGCCGGGCCGTCCCGGATGCTCGCCGGTGCGCAGCGCCCGGCCGGCCAGGGCCAGCACCGCGGACGGCAGCCGCCCGGCGTCGAAGTCCCCGTCCGGGAGATCCCGCAGCCAGCGTTCTACGCCGGGGGTGGCGGATTCGACCTCCCAGCCGGCGGTGAGGATCAGCAGGCCCGGCGCGTCCGGGCCTTCCGGGTCGGTGGCTTCACCCAGCAGCAGGGCGCGGCGTGCGCCTTCGGCCAGATGCGGGGCCAGCGCCCGGACGAACCGCTTGTCCGTCTCGTCGAACATCGGCTGTCCCGGCTCACGGTAGAGGCCGAGCGCCCCCCACACGTCCCCGGCCCGCGAGCGCAGCCCGGCGATCAGCTCCTGGTCGCCGCCCAGAGCGATGTTGCGCCGCCAGCGAGGGGTGGCGGAGGGGTCGCCGCCCGTGGCCTCGTGCAGCGTGCCGATGCCGGCGGCCGAAAGCACCACGTCCGCAAGCCGGTTGACGTCGTCGCCGTAGTACTCCTCGGCGAGCCATTCGGCCGGAAAGGTGGCCAAGCCGGGCTGGTAGTGGCTGGTGACGAGCAGGGACGCCGGGTCGAGCGTGTACCAGCAGGGCGCCCAGTAGAACGGCACGGTCGTGGCGATCGCCTCGGTCGCCTCCTGCCAGAACGTCACGAGGTCGCACGGCTGTTGGGCCATCCGCGCGATCTTGTCCAGCGCCCGCTCTCTCACACCACCGACGGTAGGACCGGCTCGCGGTTCTGCAGATACCCCAAGTGGGGTATGTCCCGCCGGCGGGTGCCTGCCTAGCGTCGTCGGCACCATCTGTGAGAGGGGGATCCATGAGCGAGCAGTCGGAGGTCCGCGTTCTGGGCGCGGACGAGGGCAGGGTCGTTCCGGGCTTCGGCCACGTCGCCAACCGCTTCATGATCGACGGGGCGGACACCGGTGGACGGTTCGCGCTGGTCCAGCATCTGTTCGAGCCCAGGGCGCTGGCCGCGCCGATGCACCGGCATCACGACGAGGACGAGTACACCTTCGTCCTCACCGGCAGAATCGGCGCGGTGCTCGGCGGCACCGAGGTGGTGGCCGGCCCGGGCGACCTGATCTTCAAGCCGCGCGGACAGTGGCACACCTTCTGGAACGCCACCGATGAGCCCGCCGACGTCCTGGAGATCATCTCCACCGCTGGGCTGGAGGATCTGTTCAAGTCCTTCGAGCAGCTGACCGGCATGCCCGCCCCGGAAACGATCGCGGAGATGGCCGGCAAGTATCACGTCGATCTGGACTTCGACAGCACCTTCCCGCTCATCGAGCGCCTCGGTCTCGTCTTCTAGCCGTACGCGATGAGCGCCGGCGAGCAGACTCCGGAAGAGCTGGAGACGCTCCTCGAAGATGCCGTGCTGCTCGGCGACGCCATGGCGGTTGCCCGGTTGTTCGAGCCGGGTGGACTGCTCGTCGACGACGGTGCGGCGCGGCAGCTGCGCGGGCGCGCGGAAATACAGCAGGCAGCAGTGTGGCGTCGCGGCTATCTGGGCGAACCACGCCGGGTGCTCCAGGCGGGCGACATCGCCCTCCTCCTGGGCCCCGGCGTGGTCAACGTCGTCCACAGGGACGCCGACGGCACCTGGCGGTACGCGATCTGCGTAGTGGCGGAGGCGAACAGCGACTGAGTCACCTCCGGCGGGCGGTGAAGCCCTCCACCGTCATCGTGCCGCCGTCGATACGGGCCCCGAAGCCGTAGCGGAACTGCTTGCGCACCTCCGGGCTCTCCAGCCGCGCGTAGCGGCCGACGTCGGCGGTGAAGAGGTACTGCCAGGCCCCGTCGGCCGTGACCGCGTAGGCGGTGAGCTCGTCGCGGTGCATCGCGCACGCCAGCCGGGCGCCCGGACCCGGATAGTCGATCTTCCCGTCGAGCTGCTCGATCCGCTTCCCGGCGAGCTCGCCGTCCACCCGGGCGTCCCAACCGGCGCGCTTGAGCCGGTGGTTGTACCAGACCATGAGGTAGTTCTGCGCGTCCTTGACCAGCCCGGCAAAGAGGGTGTCCTGGTTCGGGGCGGCGCTCCCGGCGTACGAACGGGGGCTGACGATGATCGCGGCCGGTGAGTCAGTAACGGGGCGGGGCGAGCGCAGCAGCGCGAAGGCGGATGCGCCGTCGGACGCCACGGTGAGCGCGCCGTCGTCGGCGCGCACCGTGCCCGGGCGCCCGTCGGGCGCCAGCACCGTGAAGCCGGCGAGCCCGCTGCCGAAGTCCTCGTCCAGCACCACCTGCGGGTAGTTCTCCGACGTGGGCTCCGGCGGCAGCAGATCGACGTCGCGCAGGTGCCGGTCCAGGGCCGCTCCCAGTTCGCGTGTCTTTACGGGCATCCTCGCGGCCAGGTCATCGGTCTCGCCGGGGTCGGCGACGAGGTCGTACAACTCCTCCTTCCCGTCGTGCAGATACCGCAGCAGCTTGTGGCGGCCGCGGCGCACCGAGGCGCTCGGGGCGCCGGGGTTGTGCCAGTGCGGGTACACCCAGAACAGGTCGTCCCGCCGCGGCGCCGTACCACCGGACAGCAGGCCGGCGAAGCTGACGCCGTCGAGGTGCTGTCCGCGCGGGCGGGCGATGCCGGCCGCGTCGAGCAGGGTGGGCATGAAGTCGACGGTGCTGAACGGGGTGTTGACGACACGGCCCGCCGCCCCCGCCGGGTGGTACGCGATCATCGGCACCCGGACGCCGCCCTCGTACAGCGTCGCCTTGCCGCCGCGCAGCGGGTCACTGATCGCCACGCCGGTGTCGCCGCCGTTGTCCGACAGCAGCACGATGACCGTGTTCTCGGCGATGCCGAGCCGCCGCAGCGTGCCGCGGATGGCGCCGACGCCGTCGTCGATGACCTCGAGCATCGCGGCGAGGACCGGGTCCGTCCCCTTCTCCCCCGCGCCCGGCTTGGCCGCGTACTTGTCGATCAGGGGCTGCGGTGCCGCCAGCTTGGTGTGGGTGGCGTAATGCGAGAGATAGAGGAAGAACGGGGTGTCGTCGCCGTGGGCGCGGGTGATGAAGTCGACGGCCTCGAGGTTGAGGCGGCTGGTCAGGTATTCGTTCTCCTGCCGCGCGGGGAGGTCGGGCAGCATGAAGTACGGGTGGAAGTAGTCGCCGCCGGCGATGTACTTCTGCTCCGAGGCGATGACATCGGTGAAGCCGTGCGACCACGGGTTCCCTGGCCGCTCGCGTACGGGCCCGGTGTAGGTCTCGGTCTGGTGCCACTTGCCGATCAGGCCGGTGCGGTAGCCGGCGTCGCGCAGCGTCTCCGGCAGGGTGTGGTGGCTGGTCGGCAGGAAGTCGTCGCCGGTGGCGTCGAGGAACTCGGTGATCCCCACCCGGGCCGGGTACTGCCCGGTCATGATGCTGGCCCGGGTCGGCGAGCAGACGGGCGCGGCGGCGTAGCCGGCATCGAACCTGATCCCGTCCGCGGCGAGCCGGTCCATGTGCGGGGTCTCGTTGAACGTGTTGCCGTAGCAGCCCAGTTCCCGCCGGGCGAGGTCGTCGATGAGGACCACGACGATGTTGGGTTTCGCGGCGGATCCGGCGGCTCCGGCGGCGTGGGCGCCGGCCGACGAGCCGACGGCTCCGCCGAGACCGGCCGCGGCCAGCCCGCGGAGCACCGTGCGCCGGTCGGGCTTCGCTGCTGCCATGGAGAGGACCTCCCAGTCCGGTAGCGGTACACATCGCGGATCATGCACTCCCCTTGACGGCGCATGACACGCGCTGATGGGCTGTCAATCGACAACGTTGTCTGCAACGTTGTTATCGGACAAGGAGGTTGTCAAGGAATGCAGCAGAACGACCGACAGGCACCCGGCCGCCGCCGGATACTCCAGGTCTCCGCGGGCGTGGTCGGTACCGCGCTGGCGGGCTCGCTCGCCACGACCGGCTCCGCCGCGGCCACTCCGGCACGGCGCCCGCACTTCCCCGTCGGGCCCTTCACCAAGAGCGAGTCGAACCCGATCCTGCGCCCCGAGCCGGCCCACGAGTGGGAGTCGGCGTACCTCTACAACCCGTGCGCCCTCGTCGTGGACGGCCGGATCGCGCTGCTGTACCGGGCCCAGAACGCGGCGAAGACCTCCAGCATCGGGCTCGCCTGGAGCGACGACGGCCTGAACTTCAAGCGCAGGTCCGAGCCGGTGCTCACGCCGACCGAGCCGTACGAGCAGCCCGGCGGCTGCGAGGACCCGCGCGTGGTGCGGATCGGCGACACGTACTACCTCACCTACACCGGTTACGACGGCACCAGCGCGCTGCTCTGCCTGGCCACCTCCAAGGACCTGGTGCACTGGAAGAAGCACGGCCCGCTCTTCCCCGATCTCCCCGACCCGATCCACGGCGACAAGCCCTGGAACAAGGCGGGCGCCATCCTCACCACGCCCATCGACGGCAAGTACTGGATGTACTTCGGCGAGTCGAACATCTACTGGGCCACGTCCACGGACCTCATCCACTGGGAGACCGGCGGCACCGATGACCCGGTGGCCAGGCCCGTACACCCCTGGGAGGGCTCGCTGATCGAGCCGGGCCCGCCGCCGCTGATCACCGACGACGGCCGCATTCTGCTGGTCTACAACGCCCGTTCCGACGGCAAGGGCGGCTACCGGAAGGGCCAGTACTCCACCGGCCAGCTGCTCATCGACCCGGCCACTCCGAAGAAGGCCCTCGCCCGCCTGGAGCGCCCCTTCCTCGTCCCGACCTCGGAGGACGAGCAGGGCGGCCAGGTCAACCACGTCGTCTTCAGCGAGGGCCTGGTGCACTTCCGCAAGCGCTGGTTCCTCTATTACGGCATGGCGGACTCGGTGCTCGGCGTCGCCGTGTCGGAGGCGTAGCCGGGGGCCGCGCGGCGCACCGCGTCCAGGATCTTCTCGTAGCCCGTGCAGCGGCACAGATTGCCGGAGAGCGCCTCGCGGATGTCCGCGTCGGAGGGGGCGGCGTTGCGCTCCAGCAGCTCGTCGGCGGCGACGATCAGGCCCGGGGTGCAGAAGCCGCACTGGACGGCGCCGGCCTCGATGAACGCCTGCTGGATCGGGGCCAGGCCGGCGTCCTCGCCGGACTGGCCGGCCAGGCCCTCGACCGTGACGACCTCGCGGTCCTGCGCCTGGCCCGCGGCCACCAGGCAGGAGCAGACCGGCACGCCGTCGAGGCGGACCGTGCAGGAGCCGCACTCGCCCTGCTCGCAGGCGTTCTTCGAGCCCGGCAGGCCGAGGCGCTCACGCAGGACGTAGAGCAGGCTCTCGCCCTCCCAGACGTCGTCGGCCTCGACCCGGCGGCCGTTGGCCGTGAAGGTCACGCGCATCGTTCGGTCCCCTTTCCGTTGGCGCCCCGGCCGCGGTATGCGTCCCAGGTCCAGCCGAGCGTCCGGCGGGCCAGCACGGCGACCGCGTGCCGGCGGTACTTCGCGGTGCCGCGTACGTCGTCGATGGGGTCGCAGGCGCCGGCGGCCAGCTCGGCGAAGCGCGTACAGACCGACGGGGCGATGGTCCTGCCGCTGTCCCAGAAGCCGCCCTCGGCCAGCGCGCCGGCCAGGAACTCCTCGGCCTCGCGGGCGCGGACCGGCGTGGGGGCGGCCGAGCCGATGCCGGTGCGGACGGTACGGCTGTCGGGGTGCAGGGCCAGGCCGAAGGCGCAGACGGCGATGACCATCGCGTTGCGCGTGCCCACCTTCGAGAACTGCTGCGGGCCCGCGGCCTTCTTGACGTGCACGGCCCTGATCAGCTCGTCCGGGGCCAGCGCGTTGCGCTTCACTCCCGTATAGAAGTCGTCGATCGGGATCCGGCGGGTGCCGCGGACGGACGCGACCTCGACCTCCGCGCCGGCGGCCAGCAGCGCCGGATGCGCGTCGCCGGCGGGCGAGGCGGTGCCGAGATTGCCGCCCACGCTGCCGCGATTACGGATCTGCGGGGAGGCGACCGTATGGGAGGCGAGCGCAAGGCCCGGCAGTTCGGTGCGCAGCTGCTCCAGGATGCGCGTGTACGGGACGGAGGCGCCGAGGCGGACGTGGGTCTCGCCGACCTCCCACTCCTCCAGCTCGTCGATGCGGCTCAGGTCGAGCAGGTGGTCAGGGCGGCGGTGATCGAAGTTGATCTCGACCATCAGGTCGGTGCCGCCGGCGATCGGTACGGCGGCGGGGTGCTCGGCCTTCGCGGCGAGCGCCTCCTCCCAGCCGGCGGGGCGTAGAAAGTCCATCTGAGCTCCTTATGCGCGGCTGTCCGCGTCCAGCAGGCGGCGGGCGGTCTGCCGGCTCTCGTCGGCGACGGCGATCCGCACGCCGTCGAAGTCCGGTCCCCTGGTGGCGTCCAGCGCCATCCGGGAGGTGGTGCCGTCGGCCGTCGAGGACGCGTCGAGGGGGCTGCCGGGCAGGCCGTCGACGACGAATACGTCGCGGTGCGGCTGCATATGGGTCGCCAGCGCCCAGAGCACCTGGGAGTCGTCGGAGACGTCCACGTCCTCGTCGACGGCCACGACGGTCTTCAGGTACGGGTCCCAGCCCAGCAGTCCCAGCATGATCTGCCGGGCCTGGCCCGGGCGGCTGCGGCGCAGCGCCACGTAGGCGTGGAAGTGGGTGCCGGAGGTGGGGTAGTGCAGGGCGGTCACCTCGGGGAAGCGCTGCCGCAGCTTCTCGGCCATCTCCGACTCCCGCGGGATACGGGCGAGGTTGAGGTGTTCGGCCGTATTGCCGCCGACGACGTCGAGCAGCAGGGCGTCGCGGCGGCGCAGCACGGTCTCGACGGTGAGGACGTTGTGGGTGGAGCGGTCGGACGAGTAGCCGGAGAACTCGCCGAAGGGCCCCTCGTCCGCCTGCTGCCGCGGGTCGATGACGCCCTCGAGGACGATCTCGGCGCTCGCCGGCACCCGGATGCCGTGCCGCGGGGTGCGGACGACGTCCAGGGGGGCGCCGAACAGGCCGCCGGCGATGTCCCGTTCGTCGGTGTCGGCGCCCACCCGGGCGGAGGCGGCGAGCATGAAGAGCGGGTGGCCGCCGATCACCATCGCCACCGGCAGGGGTTCGCCGCGTTCGGCGGCGAGGGACAGCAGCTGCCACAGGTGGCCGCGCGAGTGCAGGCTGGTCGCCAGCTGGTTACGGCTGTGCACCATGGAGCGGTGGTAGCTGAGATTGCCCGCCCGGCCCGGCGCGTACGACGGCGCCTCGACGGCGATGACGCCGCTGGTGATGTACGGGGCGCGGTCGGAGCCGAAGTGCTGGATGAGCGGCAGGTCGTGCAGGTCCACCGCGTCGCCCTCGGAGACGCACTCCAGCACCGGGCCGTCCGCCAGCACCCGCGGCTCGGTGCGGCGCGCGGCCGCCGCCTGGTAGGCGTCGTGCAGCCCGGCCGGGTCCGTATCGAGGAGGCGGGCGACGCGGCGGCGGGAGGCGAAGACATTCGTGACGAGCGGCGTGCCGTCGAGGCCCGCCACCTTCCGGCAGACGAGCATCTCCGCGCGCCCGCGCACCGCCAGTTCCATGGCCAGCGCCGCCACGTCCTCCCCGGCGATCTTCTCGTCGACGGTCAGGACGTCCTCCGGGTGCCGGGAGCCGTAATCGGCGAGGAAGATCCGCAGGTCTTGCTGCATGGCGGCACATACTCCTTTGCGGGTGCTGCGGGGCCCGGCCGGTAGCGGCCGGGCCCCGGACCGGGCCCTGGCGCGTCAGGCGCTCGCGACCGCCGACGGGTCGAGCGAGGCGTACGTGTCGGTGAGCCGCAGCTCCGCCTCCTCGACGTTGCGCGGCGGCGGGGTGGGCTTCAGGTCGAGCAGCTTGGCCATGTTGTTGCCGAGATAGCCCTCGAGGTCCTCCTCGGAGAGGTTCATGCCCTGGGGCGGCGGGCCGCAGAGCACCTCCAGCTCACGGGCCCACATGCCGGGCTCGTTGGGCGGCGAGTCGGTGCCGAAGACCATCTGGTGGCGCTCCATCTGCTGCGCGAACTCCACGATCCGCGACTGCAGCAG
This sequence comes from Streptomyces coryli, assembly GCF_011044975.1. Classification (GTDB taxonomy): domain Bacteria; phylum Actinomycetota; class Actinomycetes; order Streptomycetales; family Streptomycetaceae; genus Streptomyces; species Streptomyces coryli. The sequence goes on from NZ_JAAKZV010000094.1 coordinate 14,733, forward strand.
CCACCCGGACTCGCCGTAGACATTCGGGCTGTCGAGGATCATGTACAGCGCCTCGAAGCAGTACACGCCGCCGGTCTGCACCCCGAAGTGCGCCAGGATGAAGTTGACGTTCGGGAACTCCCGGATGATCGGGTAGAACTGCGTCGGGATCGAGTACGGCCCGTCGCCGGTGTGGATCAGGACCACGACGCCCAGCTCGTCGCACACCCGCAGCACCGGCCGCAGCCAGTCCAGCGCCCGGTCCGGGCGGTAGGCGTGCATGTTGGCGTGGAGCTTGACCATCTTGTAGCCGTACTCCTTGACGTGGAACTCCAGCTCCTTCGCGCCGTTCTCAGGACCGAAGCGCGGGTTGTACATGAAGTTCCCGATGAAGCGGTCCGGGTACTGCTGCACCAGCTGGGTGATGTACGCCATGTAGTCGCGGATGCCTTCGCGCCCGGTGCGCATGCCCTCCTGCCAGACGCTGTTGCCGGGCGGCGGCATGATGCAGCCGTAGTCGATGCGGCGCGGCTTGCCGTTGATGATGTAGGGCCGGTCCATCATTTCGAGCATGCGCTCGCCGGTGAACGGTTCGCCGTCGTGCCGCCACGCCTGGTCGACGATGTTCGTCGGGTGCATATGGGTATCGATGATCACGTGCTGTCCTTCCAAGGATCTGTCGTGCTGTTCAGAACCGAGTGAAGGGTGGAACCCGCAGGCCCGCCTCACCCCCTTCCGGCAATGTCGTCGGGTCGCACCGGCACCCTGGCCAGCTCCAGCCCCGTCGCGTCGCGCAGGGCGTTGGCGATAGCCGGCGTGGAGGACAGGGTCGGCGGCTCGCCCACCCCGTTCAGCCCGTACGGCGAATCGGGGTGGGGAAGTTCGAGGAGGTCGATGGGGACGGCCGGCATGTCGGCGATGGTCGGGATCAGATAGTCGGTGAAGGAGGGATTGCGCACCCGGCCCTCGGCCACCTGCAGCTCCTCCATCACCGCGAGGCCGAGGCCCTGGGCGCTGCCGCCCTCGATCTGGCCGGCCACGGCGAGGGGGTTCATCGCCTTGCCGACGTCCTGCGCGGTGGCGAGCTCGACCACCTTGACGAGGCCGAGCTCGGTGTCCACCTCGACCACGGCCCGGTGGGCGGCGAAGGCGAAGGCGATGTGCGCGTCGCCCTGCCCGCGTTCGGCGTCGATGGGGTGGGTGCGGCGGTGCTTGTACTCGTACTCGGCCTCCACCGGGCCGTGTTCGGCGAGCAGGTCGGCGAGCAGGCCCTCCCCCAGCGCGGTCAGCTTCTCCCGTACGGCCTTGCAGGCTCCCTGCACCGCGCCGCCGCTCATCCAGGTGATGCGGGAGGCGGAGGACGAGCCGGCGTCTCCGACCTGCGTGTCGGCGGGCAGCACGACGACGCGTTCCACGCCCAGTTCGGTGCGGGCGATCTGGGCCTGCACGGTGACGATGCCCTGGCCGCACTCGGCGGCCGCGGTGTGGATCTCGGCGACGGGCTCGCCGCCGGTGAGGGAGAGCCGGACCCGGGCTATGGAGCGGTCGTCGACGCCGCCGGAGAAGCCGATGGCCTTGACGCCGATGGCGTAGCCGATGCCGCGGCGGACGGACTCGCCGTGGGTGGTGTTGTTCAGGCCGCCCGGCAGGGAGAAGGCTCCCGAGACCCGGGCCTCGGGCTCGGGCGGCAGTGGCCGTGCGTGCAGGCGGCGCAGCAGCTCGGCGGCGGGCGCCGGGCCGTCCACGGCCTGGCCTGTCGGCAGCACCGTGCCCGTCGTCATGGCGTTGCGCAGCCGCAGCTCCAGCGGGTCGATGCCGAGCTTGCGGGCCAGGTTGTCGAGGTTGGACTCGACGCCGTAGCAGGACTGGACGGCGCCGAAGCCGCGCATCGCGCCGCAGGGCGGGTTGTTGGTGAAGACGGAGAAGCCGTCGATCTCGGCGTGCGGCACCTCGTAGGCGCCGGCCGCGAAGTACGAGCCGTTGGCGATGACGACCTGCGAGGTGGAGGTGTACGCGCCGCCGTCGAAGAGCAGCCGGGCCTTGACGTAGACGATCTTCCCGTCGCGGGTGGCGCCATGCTCGAACCACATCTTCGCCGGGTGGCGGTGGACGTGGCCGAAGAAGGATTCCTCGCGGTTGTAGCTCATCTTCACCGGGCGGCCGGTGTGCAGGGCCAGCATCGCCGCGTGGATCTGCACGGAGACGTCCTCGCGGCCGCCGAACGCGCCGCCGACGCCGGAGAGCGTCAACCGCACCTTGTCCGGGGGCAGTCCGAGCGCCGCGCACATCTGGTGCTGGTCGTCGTGCAGCCACTGGGTGGAGACGAAGACGTCGACGCCGCCGTCCTCGCCCGGGATCGCGAGGCCGGCCTCTGGGCCGAGGAAGGCCTGGTCCTGCATGCCCACCTCGTAGACGCCCTCGGCGACCACGTCGGCGAGGCGGCGGGCCTCCTCCATGTCGCCGTGCCGGATGCGGACATGGCGGACGACGTTGCCGTCCTGGCCGTCGACGCGTTCCTCGTGCACCACCGGGCCCGCGCCCTCGACCGCCTGTTCCGGGTCGGTGAGCGCGGGCAGCTCCTCGTACTCGATGTCGATGAGCCGCAGCGCCCGGCGCGCGGTCTCGGGGTGGTCGGCGGCCACCAGGGCCACCGGCTCGCCCTGGTAGCGCACCCGGTCCGCCGCGAGCACCGGCTGGTCGGCGACCTTCATGCCGTACCGCGGGTGGCCCGGCACGTCCTCGTGGGTGAGGACCGCCACTACGCCGGGCAGCTTCAACGCGCGGGCGGTGTCGAGTCGTACGATCCGCGCCGAGGGATGCGGGCTGCGCAGCGTGGCGCCCCACACCATGCCCTCCCACCGCAGGTCGGAGGCGTAGGCGAACGCGCCCTCGACCTTCAGGGCGCCGTCGGGGCGAAGGGCGTCGGCCCCCACCCCGTCGTGGGCGGCGCCGGCCCGCTGCCCGGTGTCGGTGGCGGTGGTCACAGGCGATCACTTCCCTTCTCGCTGGCGGTGGGTGGTGGGGGGCAAGGTTCGTACGACGGCCCTAGGGGACCGCGCGGACCGAGCTCGGCCCCTCTCCTGGTTCCGGCCCGGAGGCAACGGTCTGCGCGAGGCGGATCCGCAGCCGGTCGATGTGCTCGCGCGCCGCCCGGTCGGCGGCGTCCGTGTCGCCCGAGGTCATTGCCTCGAAGATCCGGCGGTGTTCCTCGAGCGCGAGCCGCGGTGCGTCGGGGCTGCGCCACAGCGAGTGCAGCGCGAGGTGGGCCTTGCCCTGGATGGTGTCGAGGGCGGCCGTGAGGTGCGGGTTGTCGGCCACCTCGCGGATCAGGCGGTGGTACGCCACGTCCATCTCGATGTGCCGCTGCTCGTCCTCGCCTGCGGCCACCACCCGCTCGTGCTCCTCCAGCAGCTCGCGCAGCTCGGCGACCTTGGTGGCGTCGAGCCGCTCGGTCGCGAGCCGGGCGGCCAGGCCTTCCATCACCGCGCGGACGACGTAGAGCTGGCGGACGTCCTCGACGTCGACGGTGGCGACCACGGCGCCGCGGTGCGGTACATGCGTGGCCAGGCCGTCGTGGATGAGGCGCTGCACGGCTTCCCGTACCGGACTGCGGCTGATGCCCATCTGGGCCGCGAGTGCCGGCACGGACAAGGCGTCCCCGGGGCGCAGCCGGTTGGTCAGCACGGCCCCCTTCAGCTCCTCGTACGCCTGCTCCGCCAGCAGGCTGCCGCCTGCGATCGGATTCACGGCTCTTTCGGTCGGCATGATCTCCATCCCCCTTGTCACGGTGTCTCCCCGACGCGGGCTTCATGTTGCATGTAATCCTCAGACGAGTCAACGGTGTTGGCCGTCTTCTGTTGCCTCCGCGGCAGCCGCACGTGGTGGAAGAACACGTTGAGAAGCACGGCCGCCAGGGTGCCGAGGATGATGCCGCTCTCGAACAGCGCATGCAGCTGCCGCCCGGGCATCTGCTCCGCGAACTGCGGATACGCCGTGGGCAGGAAGCCGATGCCGACGCTGGCGGCGACCAGGATCGTGTTGCGCTGGTCGGTCAGGTCCGCCTGGACCAGGATCTGCACACCCACCACCGCGATGGTGCTGAAGAGCACGATGGTGGCGCCGCCGAGCACCGAGGCGGGCATCGACGCGATCGCCGCCCCGACCTTCGGCATCAGCCCGAGGAGCAGCATGATGCCGCCGGAGGCGGCCACCACCCAGCGGCTCTTGATCCCGGTCAGCCGGATCAGGCCGACGTTCTGCGAATAGACGGTGGTGGGAAAGGAGTTGAGGACGCCGGCGATGGCGGTGGCGAGGCCGTCCGCGCGCAGTGCATGCACGACCTGCTTGCCGTCCACCTCGCGGCCGACGATCCGCCCGACCGCGAAGAACTGCCCGATGCTCTCGACCGCGATGATGATCATGACCAGCACGATGGACAGGACCGCCATCGTGTCCCAGCGCGGCGCCCCGTAATGCATCGGCGCGGCCATCCCCACCCAGGACGCGTCCGAGATCTTCGAGAAGTCGGCCCAGCCCACCAGCGCCGCCACCACGGTGCCGACGCCCAGCCCCACCAGGACCGCGACGGTCGCCAGAAAGCCACGCGAGAACTTGTGCAGCAGCACGATGACGGTCAGCGTCACCGCGGCGAGGCCGAGGTGTCCGGGGCTGCCGAAGTCCTCGGCCTGCACGTTTCCACCGCCGACTTGCCTGGCCGCCACGGCCAGCAGCGTGATGCCGACGACGGCCAGGATGGTGCCGGTGACCACGGGCGGGAAGAACCGCACCAGCCTGCTGAAGACCGGCGCGATCAGGAACAGCGCGAGCCCCGCCGCGATCACCGCGCCGAACACGGTCGGCAGGCCGGCCTGCGCGCCGCCGGCCGCCAGGCCCGCGGATACGAGTGACGGCACCGCGGTGGTCGACGCGCCCTGCACGATCGGCAGCCGTATCCCGATCCCCGGCAGCCCCACCGCCTGCAGGATCGTGGCGAGCCCGCATGCCAGCAGCGAGGCGTTGATCAGGGTGCCGATGTCCTTGCCTTCGAGACCGATGCCCTCTGCCACCAGCAGTGGCATGACCACGGCTCCGGCGTAGAAGGCGAGCACGTGCTGCAGCCCGTAGACGGCCAGCCGCCAGGCGGACGGCACCTCGTCCACGGGGTCGCGTTGCTCGGAACTGCCCGTACGGAAGCGGAACATGAGCGTTCTCCCTCCCCGCCGCAGTCGCGACGGAATCGCTGCGCCCTGCCCGGTGAATATTGCATGCAACATAGGGTCACGCTGAGATCTGTCAAGGCCTCAGGGTCAGTTGCCGACCCTTGACACCGCTCTCCCGGGCCGCGTTACATGTTTCACGGCATGCCGGTGACCTCCCGCTCTGGGCAACCGCACGGCGCATCTGGTCCACGAAAGGGAGCAGCATGTCCCCTGCGCAGCACTGCGATCTCCTGCTCACCGGCGGCGCGGTCGTCACCGTCGACGAGCACCACACGATCCACCGCACCGGAGCCGTCGCCATCACCGGCAACCGGATCGTCGCGGTGGGCTCCGAAGACGAATTGGCCGGCTGGCAGGCCGGCAAGGTGCTCGACTGCCGTGGCCGGGCCGTGCTGCCCGGCTTCGTCGACGGCCACACGCACCTCTACCAGGCCCTGGTCCGCGGGCTCGGCGAGGGCCTGTCGATCGTCCCCTGGCTGTGCGAGTTCATGTGGCCGTCCTCCATCGCCGTCACCGGCGAGGACGCGGTGGCCGGCGCACGGCTCGCCGCGGCGGAGGCGCTACGGGCCGGGATCACGACGGTCGTCGACAACCACTACGCGCCCACCGACCTGCCGACCACCCTCGCCATCGCCGACACCATCGAACAGGCCGGCCTGCGCGGGGCCGTGGCCCGCGGCATCGTGGGCGAGCGCACGCAGCTCGCCGCCCGCCGCGGCCAGCCCGACGCGCTGTTCCGCTACTCCGCGAAGGAGGAGCTGGACATCACCCGCGACGCCGTCCGGCACCGCCCGCCCGGCTCAAAGGTCGAGGTCTGGCCGGCGCCGCTCAACCTCACCTATGTCGACCAGGACCTCGTACGGGCCGGCGCCGCCCTCGCCGCGGAACTCGGCACCCACTGGCACGCCCACTGCTGCGAGAGCAGCGCCGACCCGCGCAGTTACGTCGAGACGTACGGCGTCCGCCCGGTCCAGTGGCTGGCGGCGGAAGGCCTGCTCGACGAGCGGGCCACCCTGGCCCACGCCATCTGGCTGGACGACGCCGAGATCGCCCAGGTCGCGTCGGCGCACGCGGGCATCGCGCACAACCCGGCCTCCAACGCCTACCTCGCCTCCGGCACCATCCGGCTGCGCGACCTGCGCGAGCGCGGCGTTGCAGTGGCGCTGGGGACCGACGGGCCGAGCTGCGGGCACCGGCAGGACATGTTCGAGTGCATGAAGCAGGCGGTGTTCGCCCAGCGGCTGCACACCCTCGACCCGACCTCCGCCCGCGCCAGGGACGCGCTGGAGATGGCGACCCGCGACGGCGCCCGCTACGCGGGGATCGACGCGGGCGTCCTGGAGGCCGGCCGCCTGGCCGACCTGATCGTCGTAGACCTCGACCGGCCCCATCTGCGGCCGCTGCACGACCTCGTGAGCACGCTCGTCTACTCGGCCAGAGGGTCCGACGTCGTGGTCACCGTGGTCGACGGCGAGATCGTCTACGAGGACGGGCACTGCGTGCACGTGGACGAGCGGGCGGCCGCCGAGGAGGCCCAGCAGCGGGCCGAAAGCCTCGTGGCCCGCGCCGGCATCGCGCGGCCGGGCCCGTACGAAGGAGCAGCCCGTGGACAGGGCTGACGGGCAGCGGCCCCGGCTCATCGTGGGCGTCACCGGCGCGAGCGCGCCGCAGCTCGCGATCCATCTCCTCACCACGCTCCGCAAGCTCGGCACGGTCGAGACCCGGCTGGTGATGTCCCGCGCCGCGCACCGCACCATCGAGCTCGAGACCGGCCTGCGCCCGGCCGAGGTCGCGGAGCTGTGCGACGTGTCCCACCCGCGCGGCGACATCGCCGCCGACATCGCCTCGGGCTCGTGCCTGACGCTGGGCATGGCCGTGGTGCCGTGCTCGATGAAGACCCTCGCGGCGATCGCCCACGGGTACAGCGACGATCTGCTGACCAGGGCCGCCGACGTATGCCTCAAGGAGCGCCGCCGGCTCGTCCTCGCCACCCGCGAGACGCCGCTGAGCCTGGTGCATCTACGGAACATGGTCGCGGTCACGGAGGCGGGCGCTGTCGTCCTGCCGCCGGTGCCCGCGTACTACCACCGGCCGGCCTCGCTCGACGACCTGCTCGCCCACGTGACCGGAAAGATCCTCGACCAATTCGGCATCGGCCACGAGTCCTTCCCTCGCTGGCAGGGCCCGCGGAAACCACCCACTCCCCAACTGTCGGAGGACAGCTATGAGCAGCAGTGACAAGATCCCGGTGACCGTCCTGACCGGCTTCCTGGGGGCGGGGAAGACCACGCTGGTCAACCACATCCTCACCGCCCACCACGGACAGCGCATCGCCGTCATCGAGAATGAATTCGGCGACATCCCGATCGACAACGACCTCGTCGTCAACACCGACGAAGAGATCTTCGAGATGTCGAACGGCTGCTGCCTGTGCTGCACGGCCCGCACCGATCTGGTCGAGATCCTGCACAGCCTCCGCCAGCGCGACCGCGTGGAGCGGGTGCTGATCGAGACCAGCGGCATGGCCGACCCCAACCCCGTGGCCCAGACCTTCTTCGTGGACGACGAGGTCGCGGCGCACTACGCGCTCGACGCCATCGTCACCCTCGTCGACGCCAAGCACGTCGGGGGCCACCTCGACGCCGCCTCCAGGGGTGCCGGCGGTGACGGCGTCGGCCACCAGGTCGTCGACCAGATCGCCTTCGCCGACCGGATCGTCGTCAACAAGGTCGATCTGGTCGAGGACGAGGACGTCCGGGCGCTGGAGACCAGGCTGCGGGGCATCAACGCCACCGCCGAGATCATCACGTCCAGCCACGCCGACATCGACCTGTCCGCCGTCCTCGGCATCGGCGCCTTCGACCTGTCCCACACCCAGGCAGTCGACCCGGGCTGGCTGGACGAGCGCGAGCACCAGCACGATCCCGACGTCGCCTCGGTCAGCGTCGAGGTCCCCGAAGCCCTGGACCGGGCGGCGCTGGAGAAGTGGCTGGCGGACCTGGTGGAGCGGCGCGGGGGTGACCTCTACCGCCTCAAGGGCATCGTCGCGCTCGACGACCACCCCCAGCGCTTCGTGCTCCAGGGTGTGCACCGGCTCTACGAGCTGCAGCCGGCCTCCTCCTGGGGGAAAGAGCCGCGCAGCACCAAGGCCGTCTTCATCGGCCGCGGCCTCGACCGCGACGAGCTCACCCGAGGGCTGCTCGGCTGCGTTGCCCCGAGTACTTCTTGAACAGGAAGAAGTAGAGCTTGACGTACTGCCCGACGAGAATGCCATTGATGATGGTGCCCTCTCGGATGAAGTGCGGTGCGCCCAGGCAGATGAGGCCGATCGCCGCGGACGTGACCAGCAGCGTGCAGTCGAAGGCCGACTTGATGTTCCCCCACTTCCAGCCGGTCCGCTGGAAGATCGTGTTGACGAACATGTCGACCGGCATCAGCACCAGATTGGCGCGGATCATCAGGAACAGCCCGAACGCCAAGGTCGCGTCCGCGAAGGCCAGCAGCGTGAATCTGGCGGCATAGGGGTCCACCACGACCCAGTCCGTCAGCAGCAGATTCAGGTCGAGGAACGAGGCCAGCGCGAAGGCCGGAATCAGCGCCAGCAGATTGCGGTACGTGAAGGCCTTCGGCATGACCAGATAGGTCAGCAGAAGCATGATGAGTTCGAGCAGGAAGTTGAACGTACCCTGACTCATCCCGGGAAACACCAGGGTCATGGTGCGGGTCAGGCTGCTCTGCGGTGCGATGCCGATGCCGGCCCTGATGGCCAGGCTGACACCCAGGGTCAGCAGGTAGATGCCTGCGGCGTACGTGATCCATCGCCGCACCAGGCTGCCGGTGTCAATGACTCCGGTTTCGTCTTCGTGCTGCAACACGGCCTTCTCCCCTCACACCATGAACCCGAAGCGGTCGAGTGAGATGAACAGGGTGAGCAGCTTGTTCACGACCGGCTCGCCCTCATTGCGGTGGCCCAGCTTGTCCAGGGCGGCATCGATCGACCGGGTCGCGTCCACCAGTTCGGACAGGCTCATGTCGGCCATGACGCCGTAGATGTCCAGCGCCAGCTCGGCCCGTATCTGCCGGTCCTCGGTCACCAGGCAGCCGCCGACGTACGTGTCGAGTTGCCTGAGGTTGTCGTGCATTTCGGCGCTGTCGGTGCCGACGACCACGAAGTAGGCGGCGGGCGCCGGCCAGAACGTCGAGACCGCGCCGCGCTCGACCGCCACGCCCTTGAACAGCCCGTTGACGATGTGGCGTTCGCCGTCCGCGTAGCGCTGCACGACCGAGATCCGGTTCAGCGCGAACCCGTCCACCTCGGGCACCACCGCCCCGTCCCTGAAGGGAACCCAGACCTCTTGAGCGAACTTAAGGTGGCCGCGCCCGTAGACGTCGAAGAGGAGGACCTTGGCCTGACTGCCGTCGGCCGAGAGCTCGATCGGGGTGAGGTCCAGCTGCCCGGGGGCCAGATCGGCGAGTCCCGGCTGCGGCCGCTGCACCATGCCGGAGTAGTCCAGATCGACGGGCGCGAGGAGCTTACGGTCCTTGGCGACGAGTGTGCCGCCCTTGAACACGTACCGCGGGTTGATCTTGGACAGGCTGTCGGTCAGCACGATATCGGCGAACCGGCCGGGGGCGAGGGAGCCGAATTCGTGGTCCATCGCGAAGGACCGGGCGGAATACAGCGTGCCCATCTTGATGGCCTGGATCGGGTTCATCCCCATCTCGACGGCCAGGGAGATCACCCAGTCGATATGCCCCTTGGTCAGGACGCGGTCGACGGAGATGTTGTCCGCGCACAGCTGGAAATTCTCGGACGGCCAGCGGCGTTTGACGATGGCCCGCAGCATGGTCTTGATGACTTCGGGGCTGCCCACCCCGAATTTGATCTGGGTCTGGAGCCCGTAGCGGACGCTCTTCTCGATGTCCTCCTCGTTCCAGACGTCGTGATTGTTGTGGGCGCCGATGGCGGGCATGTAGTTCAGCTGCATGTCCGAGAGTGCGGTGACTCCCCAATGGCTGTTCACCCAGCCGCCGTTGGCCCGCCCGAGGGCGGACTTGCGGAAGTCGTCGTCATTGCCCGTCATATACGAGAGATGGGCGAGCTCGCCGAGCCCGATGACCGGTTCCATCTTCAGCATGGCGTCGGTGACCTCGACCGACGTCTTCTTCCCCGGGGCGAAGGCGTAGAGCCGGTAGGGAAGCTGCTCGTAGCCCTTGAACAGGGCCTGCGCCGCCTCGACCGCCTCCTCGCCGGCCGCGCTCGCGAAGTCCAGGGTCTCGGCGAAGATGGTGGTGGTGCCGCTCGGCACGATGGCTTCGCCGAAGGCCGCGGGATGGGCCAGCTGGGCGTCGAAGTGCAGGTGCGTGTCGATGAGTCCGGGAATCGCGTACATTCCCTCGCCGTCGAATATCTCGCGGGCGTGCACGATCGACTCGTCGGGATTCAGGGCGATGATGCGCTGCCCGTAGACCAGTATCGATCCCTGGAAAACCGACTCGCTGTGCACATCCAGAATGTTCACATTCCGCAGCAGCAGATCCGCGGTCTTCTCCCCGTGCAGGATGCCGAAGACCGTGCGGACATGCTCGTAGTGCTCCGACACGAGTTCCGTGGTGGCCATGCTTTCCTCGTTTCTTCGCTCGGGTGCGCTGAGGACATGAAATGGCACGGCACTGTTGCTGACAAGCAGCCGTTTTCGCACGGAGCGTGCGCTTTTTGTGTACGGTCCGGGACCGGGAGGCCGTCATGCTGCATTCACGCTTGCTGCACTACATCGACGAGGTGGCCCGCTGCGGGTCGATCCGCGCGGCGGGGGCCCGACTTCACGTCGCCCCGTCGGCCATCAACCGGCAGATCCTGGTCCTGGAGAAGCAGCTCGGCGAGGCGCTGTTCGAGCGCCTGCCGCGCGGCATGCGGCTGACGCCCGCGGGCGAGGTCCTCCTCGCGCACGCACGGCGGACCATGCGGGACTATCGCGAGACGGTGGCCGCGATGCGCGACCTCCACGCACTGCCGAGCGGCGAGGTGGTGATCGCCACGATGACCGGCCTGGCCAGCGGCATCGTCTCCGCCGCGACGGCGAGCTTCCATGCCCGCTATCCCGAGGTGCGGATGTCGATACGGGCGATGTCGGGCCACGACATCCTGCGGGCCGTCGAGAACAGCGAGGCCGACCTCGGACTGGGATTCAACGTGCCTTCATCGATGCGGCTCGAGACCTGCTGGCAGCTCAACACCCGTCTTGGCGCGGTGCTTTCACCGACCCACCCGCTGGCCCGCATGGAATCCATCCCGCTGGCCCACTGCGCCGCCCACCCCCTGGTCTTCGCGGACCGGTCGATGGTGATCCACGGCATCATCGCGGACACCTTCACCGAAGCCGGCATCAAGGTCGAGCCGGCCTTTCACACCAACTCCATCGAAACGATGAAGCGCCTCGCCGCCTCCGGCGCCGCCATCGCGTTCCTCAGCAGATTCGACATCGCCGAGGAACGCCACAACGGAAGCCTCGTCTTCAGGCCGGTCCGCGACCGCGCCTTCAGCAACAACATCCTCTCCCTGGTCCGCCGCGAGAAGCACGGCCACGGGCTGGCGGGGCTGCTGTTCGCCGAGGAGGTGGTGCGGACGCTGGAGTCACTTGACGCTGCCCGCCGTCAGCCCGGAGCGCCAGTAGCGCTGGAGCAGCAGGAAGGCGATGACCAGCGGCAGCAGGGCCAGCAGCGAGCCGATGACCATCAGCGGGTAGTAGTCGGGATTGATGGAGGCGGTCGCGTTCCAGCTGTAGAGGCCCAGGCTGAGCGGGTACAGGTCCTCGTCGGAGAGCATGACCAGCGGCAGGAAGAAGTTGTTCCAGATCGTGGTCAGCTGGAAGAGGAAGATCGTCACATAGCCGGGTGCCAGCATCCGCAGGCCCACGGAGAAGAAGCTGCGCAGCTCGTTCGCCCCGTCGACCCGGGCGGCCTCGAGGACCTCGTTCGGGACGTACGCGGTGGAGAACATCCGCGCCAGATAGACGCCGAAGGGGTTGAAGAGCACCGGGATCAGCACCGACCACAGCGTGTTGGCGGCGCCGATGCCGGAGGCGAGCAGATACATCGGCAGCGCCAGCACGGTGGCGGGCACCATGACGGAGACGAGGACGAGTGCGAACAGCTGCTGCTTGCCGGTGAACTCGTACTTGTCGAAGGCATAGCCCGCCGCGGTGCTCAGCAGCGCGCCGACGGCGGCGCCGCCGACCGCGTACAGCAGGCTGTTGCCGTACCAGCGGAGATAGACGCCGCCGCCCTCGTCGAGCAGCGCGCGGATGTTGTCGACGAGCGCGAAGTCCGACAGGCCGAAGAACTTCGAGGCGAAGAGCGCCTCGGTGTTCACGGTGGAGGCGAGCAGCAGCCACAGCAGCGGCAGCAGCGCGTAGAGCACGCTGACGCCGACCAGGAGGTTGGTGATGCCGCGCCCTGACCAGCGGCGGCGGGATTCGATGGTGGCGCTCACGGCTGCACCTTCCTCGGGGTTCTCGGGGCGTACGACGTGCCGCGCGTCACCGCGTAGGACAGGACGCAGCAGATCAGCAGCAGCAGGACGGAGGCGGCGGCGGCCAGGCCGTAGTTGTTGCGGGTGAAGGCCGCGTCGAAGATGTACATGTTGGGCGTGAAGCGGGGGCCGATGAGCGGGGTGGCCTTGCCGAGCAGCATCGGCTCGGTGAAGAGCTGCAGGGCGCCGATCGTGGTGAAGATGACGACGGTGGCGAGGGTGCCGCGGATCAGCGGCAGCTTGATGGTCAGCGCGGTGCGGACCGGCCCGGCGCCGTCGATGGCGGCGGCCTCGATCAGTTCGTGCGGGATGGCCCGCAGCGCCGCGAAGAAGATGACGGCGGTGTAGCCGAGCCCGCTCCACAGCGCGATGTTCACCAGCGACGGCACGATCATGTGCAGCGCCAGGAAGTTCACCTCGAGGTCGGCGCCGCCGAGGGCCTGCAGGACGGGTGAGATGCCGGGGGTGTAGAGGTAGAGCCAGATGACGGTGGCGATGATGCCGGGCACGGCGTGCGGGACGAACAGCACGGTCTGGCTCATCCGCCGGGCCCAGACGATCCCCGAGTCGAAGAGCAGGGCGAGGACGAGCGCGCCCGCGACGACGACGGGGATGAACACGACGGCGTACAGCAGCGTGATCCCCACGCCGCGGACGAAGCTGGGATCGGAGAGCACGGCCGCGTAATTGCGCAGCCCCGCGAAGGCGGTCTCGGCGTTGCCGAAGCCGAGGCCGCTGTGGGAGGTGGAGAAGAAGCTCAGGTAGATCGCGTACAGCGTCGGCACGACGAAGATGCCGAGCAGCAGTGCGGAGAACGGGCCGAGCAGGCGCAGTTCCTCCGTACCGGATGGGTCTGGGGC
>NZ_JAAKZV010000095.1 GCF_011044975.1 Streptomyces coryli
GCAGCACCCCGCCGACCCCAGCCGCACACAACCCCAGCACCAGCCCGACCACAGGCGCACACAACATCCCGTCCCGCGCAGCCCCCCGGTCCCACCGATCAACCCGCACCGGCACAGCAGTCAGCGTCCCGAAGGCGAACCGCAGTCCGTCGCCTATTCGCGCCTGCCCGTCCGAAGCCGACTCCGCGCCACCCGCCTTCGAGCCGTCACTGGTCACGCCCCCGCCACCCGCGCCGGCCGCGTCTCCTGGCGCGCCCCCGCTACCCGCGTCCGACCGGTCTCCTCGCGCGCCCGCGCTCCCGCCCGCACCCGCGCCGCCACCCGGGCCCACACCCGCCTCCGCACCCTCATCAAAAGAAGCCATCACCGAGCCACTACGTAATGTCATCCACCGAGCCCACGGCCTCAGCGCCCTCATCAGCGCCCGCCGCACCCTCCGGCGCCGCCGGCAGCTCCGCCCACAGCTCCGCCGCCGCCTGCACCAGCGGCAGCGTCAGCATCGCGCCGACCCCCTCGCCCGCCGTGACCCCCTGGTCGAGGACCGCGTCCAGGGCGATCCGGTCGAGAGCCTTCTCCTGGGACGGCTCGCCGGACACCGAGCCCGCCAGCCACCAGTCCGGCGCGCGGAATGCCACCCGCTGCCCGACCAGCGCCGCCGCCGAGGCGACCGCGCCGTCCAGGATCACCGGGGTACGGCGCACCGCGCACTGCAGCAGGAAGCCCGTCATCGCCGTCAGGTCCGCGCCGCCGACCGCGCCCAGCAGCTCCAGCTGGTCGCCGAGCACCTTCCGCGCCCGCCGCAGCGCATCGCGGATCGCCGCGCACTTGCGCATCCACGCGAGGTCGTCGATGCCGCTGCCGCCGCGCCCGGTCACCACCGAGGCATCGGTACCGCACAGCGCCGCCACGATCACGCCCGCCGGGGTCGTACCGCCGACGCTGATGTCGCCGAGCACCACCAAGTCCGTACCGGAGTCGGCCTCTTCATCCGCGACCGCCATCCCGGCCAGGAAGGCCGCCTCGGCCTCCTCCGCCGTCAGGGCGTCCTCGTCGTCGATACGGCCGCAGCCGCGCCGCACCTTGTGCTTGGTGACGTCCTCCGGCAGCTCGGACGCCTCGCAGTCGAGCCCCATGTCGACCACCCGCAGCCCCGCGCCGAAGCGCCGCGCCAGCACCGCCGTCGCGCTCTCGCCCGCCAGCGCCGCCTTCGCCAGCCGCAGCGCGTCGCCCGCGGGGCGCGCCGAGACGCCGGCCGCGGCGATGCCGTGGTCGCCGGCGAAGAGCACCACCTTCGGCTGCGCGATCGGCTTCGCGGGCACCGAGCCCTGCGCCGAGGCCAGCCACTCGCCGAGGTCGTCGAGCCGCCCCAGGCTGTCCGGGCGCGGCTCGCGGCCCGCCCGCCAGTCCTGCGCGTCGCGGCGGGCGCCGGAGTCCGGGCGCTCGATGAGTGAGGTGAAGTCGTCGAGATTCAGGCCGCTCATTCGGCGCACATTAGCCGACGCGACCACCCGAGGGGGCTGCCGGGGCGCGGCCCCGGGCCCGTATCAGCTCCGCAGCTGCAGCACCTGACCGGCGACCACCAGCAGCACCTGCTCGCACTCGGCGGCGACCGCCGCGTTCAGCCGGCCGAGCTCGTCGCGGAACAGCCGCCCCGACGGAGTGTCCGGGACAATCCCGGAGCCGACCTCATTGCTGACCGCGACCATCGTCCTGCCCGTCTCCCGCACCGCCGCCGCCAGCTCGTCCACCCGCTCCCGTACCGCGTCGACCTCGCCCTTCTCCCACGCGTCCGCCTCGTCCATGACCGCCGTCAGCCACAGCGCCAGGCAGTCGATCAGCAGCGGCGGCCCGTCCGCGGCCAGCAGCGGCACCAGGTCGGTGGTCTCGGTCGTACGCCACCCGCCGGGCCGTCGCTCCCGGTGCGCGGCCACCCGCGCCGCCCACTCGGCGTCCCCGTCCCGCTTTCCCGACGTCGCCGCGTACTCCACCCCGGCGAAGGCCGCGAGCCGCCGCTCCGCCTCCACCGACTTCCCCGACCTGGCCCCGCCGAGCACCAGCGTCCGCCGCGGCACCATCGGCGCGGCATCGGCCTCCCCGACGGTGTGGCAGTCCCCGTCCGGTACGGCCCGCGCCCCGGCCGCCGCGAGCCGCCGGTGCAACTCCCGGCCCGGCGGCACGTCATGCCCGATGTGCACTCCGATCACATCCGTCGCGGGCCCCACGGCGCGCCGCTCGCGCAGCCGGGCGAGGGCGTCGGGCCGGCCGAGCACGTCGAGGAGGACGACGTCGTACGGGTCGGTGTCCTCGGTGGCCTCCGCCAGCCCGGCGGGCGCCGCGCCCGGCGGCAGATACAGCAGCCGCTCGCCCTGCGGCCCGGTGATGGCGTAGCCCGTACCGGGGGAGTCCAGCGCCACGGCCCGGAAGCGGTGCCCGCTGATCAGCGTGGCGTCCTGCCCGTCCGGCACCCGGCTGGCCGGCGGCAGGCCGGGCGGCAGCTCCACGGCGGGGCCGTCGTGCGGATGCGAGAGCAGCACCTGCAGCACCCCGCCGAGGGTGTGCCCGGCGCGGGCGGCGGCGAAGGCGGCACCGGGCGTGAGGTCGAGGAGCAGCACCCCGTCGACGAGGACGGCGGTGGCGGCACGGGCCTCGGGGCCGGTCGCGGCGGCGCAGGCGGCGCAGGGGCAGCCGGGTTCGGGAAGGCCGGCGGGTGCGCCGGTTCCCAGCAGAGTGATTTCCACACCACGTAGTCTGCCTGCAGCGATGGTGCGACTTCAGGAGGCGGACATGGCGGCGTGGACTTGGCGCTTCGAAAAGAAGGACGGCAGCGAGACCGATCCCGCGGTGCAGCCCGAGGAATTCACGACACAGGGCGACGCGGAGTCCTGGATCGGCGAGGTCTGGAAGGACCTCCTCGACGGCGGCGTTGATCAGGTGACGCTCTTCGAGGACGCCACCAAGATCTACGGCCCGATGAGCCTGCACGATGCGATGACGCCGGAGGCGGAGTAAGCAAAGCCGTCGGCGGGGCTTGAGCGCAGCTCAAGCCCCGCCGACGGCTGTCGAAGGTGTGGCCCTACGGCCGCTCGCCCCGCCTGACCTGCGGCTTCGGCAGGCGCATCCGGCGCATCTGCAGCGTCCGCATCAGGGCGTACGCCGTCGCGCCGCGGTGCGACTCGTCCGGGTAGCGCTCCTTGAGCTGCTTCTTGAAGCGGAAGGCCAGGATGAACGAGTCGATCACGATCAGCACGATCACGGCCATCCACAGCATCAGCGACAGCGCCTGCGCCTGTCCGCCGAGGAAGCTCAGCACGAGGATCAGGATCGCGGCGGGCAGGAAGAACTCCGCCATGGACCACCGCGCGTCCACATAGTCGCGGGCGAAGCGGCGCACCGGGCCCTTGTCCCGCGCGGGCAGATAACGCTCGTCGCCACCGGCGAGCGCCTCCTGGCGCTTGGCCATGTCGGCGCGGCGTGCTTCGCGCGTACGCTTCGCCGCCTCCTTGCGCGTCGTGGGCGCGGTGACCATGCGGCGCTGCGACTGCGCCTGGCTGCGCTTGGGCGTGGGGCGGCCCTTGGGCGCCTGCGGGTCGCGGGGCTGCGAGCTGTCCGCGGTCACCGGGGCGGCGGGCTTGTCATCCTTGGAGGAGCGGCTTCCGAACACAGAAACCAAGGATACGGGGTGCACAGGTGTCACCCCTCACCCCAGCGGGAACGATCCGGCAACGGCCGGCGTGTAACACGGTAGGAAAGGCCGCGTACCGGGCGTCTCCCTAGGGGCGCCCCACACCCGCCTACACCCTGGGCGGGAGCAAGCGGGCGCGGGTTCGTCCTGCAGGAGGAGCGCATCGGCGCTCAGGCAGTGCGGTAATGGAAGAGGGCCCCGTACTGTGGGGTCTTAAGAGTTTTGTTGCTGGAGCCCGAAGTCAGTCCGTATGAAGGGGGCGCGCGAGGCCCATGAGCGGTGGAGTCATGAAGCGGATGGGGATGATCTTCCGCGCGAAGGCCAACAAGGCCCTGGACCGGGCCGAGGACCCGCGCGAGACCCTCGACTACTCGTACCAGAAGCAGCTCGAGCTGCTGCAGAAGGTGCGTCGCGGGGTCGCCGATGTGGCGACGTCCCGCAAGCGCCTGGAGCTGCAGCTCGGCCAGCTGCAGAGCAATGGCGCCAAGCTGGAGGACCAGGGCAAGAAGGCCCTCGCCCTCGGCCGTGAGGACCTGGCCCGCGAGGCGCTGTCCCGCAAGGCGGCGCTGCAGCAGCAGGTCACCGACCTGGAGACGCAGCATCAGACGCTGCAGGCCGAGGAGGAGAAGCTCACCCTCGCGGCGCAGCGGCTGCAGGCCAAGGTGGACGCCTTCCGTACGAAGAAGGAGACCATCAAGGCCACGTACACGGCCGCGCAGGCGCAGACCCGGATCGGCGAGGCCTTCTCCGGCATCTCCGAGGAGATGGGCGACGTCGGCATGGCGATCCAGCGCGCCGAGGACAAGACCGCGCAGCTCCAGGCGCGCTCCGGCGCGATCGACGAGCTGCTCGCCTCGGGCGCCCTGGACGACCCGACCGGCACCACCAAGGACGACCTCACGGCGGAGCTCGACCGGCTCTCCGGCGGCGCCGACGTGGAGCTGGAGCTGCAGCGCATGAAGGCCGAGCTGGCCGGCGGCAGCAGCGCCCAGCAGGGCCAGATCGAGTCGGGCGGGAACGGCGCGGCCCAGCCGTCCGACCAGCAGCAGACGCAGGCCGACGGCCCGAATTTCGACAAGCAGTAAGGCCCCCTCGCCGGGCGCCACTCGCACACGGAGGGACGACATGATCGTACGGATCATGGGGGAGGGGCAGGTGAAGCTGGCGGACAGCCACTTCACCGAGCTGAACAAGCTGGACGACGAGCTGCTCAAGGAGATGGAGACGGGCGACAGCCCCGGCTTCCGGCGCACGCTGGCCGAACTCCTCGAGGCCGTCCGCCGTCTCGGCACCCCGCTCCCCGACGACTCCCTGGAGCCGTCGGAGCTGATCCTCCCGGCGGAGGACGCGACCCTCGACGAGGTCCGCGCTCTCCTCCAGGGCGAAGGCGAGGGGCTCATCCCGGGCTGAAGCGGAGCACACTCCAGCAAACGAGCGCCCCGGCCCGCTACGGCGGGGCGGGGCGCTCGCGCCTGAAGAGGCCGGAGTACCCCCCGCGCGCCCCTGCGCCCCCTACGGTTGACTGACGTGCCGCACTCCCTCACCGCGATCCGCCGCTGGTTCAGTGCCTGCCCGCTGGCGCTCGACGCCCTGCTCGCGGCCGTCGTGCTCGCCCTGATCATCGTCGGCGCCCTGCACCCCTCCAACGGCCCGAACGCGCTGCCCCCCGCCGACCTCGGCATCACCGAGATCGCCCTGGCCGTGGCCGCCAGCGCCGCCCTCGTCGCCCGCCGCGTCGCCCCTGCCGCGGTCCTGGCCATTACGGCGGCACTCACCCTGGCGCACATCATCGCCGCGGGCGGCGACCCCCGGGTCCCGATCGCGCTCAGCGCCGCCGTGGCGCTCTACACGGTCGCGTCCCGCACCGACCGCCACACCACCTGGCGGGTCGCGCTGGTCACGGTCGGCGTCCTCACCGGCGCCATGATGCTCTTCGGCGACCGCCCCTGGTACGCGGACGAGAACCTCGGCGTCTTCGCCTGGACCGGCATGGCCGCCGCCATCGGCGACGCGGTCCGCAGCCGCCGCGCCGTCGTCGACGCCATCCGCGACCGCGCCGAACGGGCCGAGCGCACCCGCGAGTCGGAGGCCCTGCGCCGCGTCGCGGAGGAGCGGATGCGCATCGCGCGCGAGCTGCACGACGTGGTCGCGCACCACATCGCCCTGGTGAACGTCCAGGCCGGCGTCGCCTCGCACGTCATGGACGCCCGCCCCGACCAGGCCAAGGAGGCCCTGGCCCACGTCCGCGAGGCCAGCCGGGCCGCGCTGGAGGAACTGCGGGCGACGGTGGGCCTGCTCCGCCAGTCCGGCGACCCCGCGGCCCCGAAGGAGCCCGCCCCGGGCCTGGGCGTCCTGGATCAGCTGGTGGACGGTTTCGTACGGGCCGGACTGCCGGTCTCGGTCGAGGTGCTGACCCCCGGCCGGCTGCTGGCCGCCGGTGACGCGGACCAGGAGGCACGGGCGGCGGAGGTCGGCGCCGGGCTGCCGACGGCGCTGGACCTCACGGCGTACCGCGTCCTGCAGGAGGCCCTGACCAACGTGCAGAAGCACGCGGGCGCGGGCGCGCGGGCCGTGGTGCGGGTGGAACGCCGGGCCGGTGAGCTCGAGCTGACGGTGCTCGACGACGGCCGCGGCGCCGCGGGCGGCGAACTCGCGGGCGGACACGGCCTGATGGGCATGCGCGAGCGGGCGGCCGCGCTCGGCGGAAGCTGCGTGGCAGGGGTGCGGGAGGACGGCCGGCCGGGATTCCAGGTACGGGTGACGCTGCCGCTGGAAGGCGCCGAAATGGCGGGAGACGCGCGGTGATCCGGGTGGTGCTGGCGGACGACCACGCGCTGCTGCGGAGCGCGTTCCGGGTGCTGGTGGAGTCCGAGCCTGACATGGAGGTCGTGGGCGAGGCCTCGGACGGCGTGGAGGCGGTCCGGCTCGTACGGGACGAACGGGCGGATGTCGTCCTGATGGACATCCGAATGCCGGGGACGGACGGCATCGCGGCCACCGAACTGATCACGAAGGATCCGGCGCTTGACCACGTTCGGGTGGTCATCCTGACGACCTTCGAGGCGGACGAGTACGTAGTGCAGTCGCTGCGGGCGGGGGCCTCCGGGTTTCTGGGGAAGGGCGCCGAGCCGGGCGAACTGCTGAACGCGATCCGGGTGGCGGCGGGCGGCGAGGCGCTGCTGTCACCGGCGGCGACGAAGGGCCTGATCGGCCGCTTCCTGGCGCAGGGAGAGCCCGGTTCGCCCGTGACCGGCGGCGATACGGAGCAGCTGGCCGCACTGACGAGCCGGGAGCGCGAGGTCCTGGCCCTCGTGGCCGGCGGCCTGTCGAACGACGAGATCGCGGAACGCCTGGACGTCAGCCCGCTGACGGTGAAGACCCACGTGAACCGGGCGATGGCGAAGCTCCATGCGCGCGACCGGGCGCAGTTGGTCGTGATCGCGTACGAGAGCGGGCTGGTGCGGCCCGGTTCGTAGCCGATCCAAGCCTTGCTACAGATACGCCCGCGACGGCACGTAAGGCTCCGGCGGCCGCATCCCGCGCAAGGCGACGAACCCGTCCGCCGCCAGGTCGAGGCGGGCCGCCAGGCCGACGTCCACCGCCCACTGCTGCTCGGCCGTCAGCCCACCGACATGGGCGTGGGCGCCCGGCCCCAGGGACAGCATCGCCGCCGTCAGCAGCCGGGTGGCGATGCGGCGGGAGGTGGCGGCCAGGAGTTCGATCGTGCCGTCCTCGCCCACGTAGACGTAACCGCTCCCCGCCAGGTCATCGCAGACCAGACACGCGAAGTGCCGCAACAGCTCGTCGTGATCGGGTCCATGGGCCCCACCACGGCGGAGCCGGTCGACCGAGTCCATCATGTCGCGCTGCTTCGGGCCGCCCTCGATCACCGCCCCGTCCGGCGCGTCCAGACCGGCGACGTCCACATCGCCGGACAGCCGCATGGCCGGATGCAGCGCAAACCCCGCCGCCCGGTACGCCCGCGCCGCCCGCGGATCGGCCGAGGCGCAAATGATGCCGCGCAAGCACCCCTTGCCATACGCGAGCGCCCGCGCGAGTAACGCCCGCCCCGCGCCCTTACCCTGCGCCTCCGGCGCCACGGCCAGCAGCGACAGGCCCCACGTCCCCTCCCGCCGCGAGGACAGCACGGTGGCCAGCGGGCGCCCGTCATCCGCATGCGCCAGCCAGCAGCCACCCGGGTCCGTACGAGCCAGGTGGCGGGTGCGGGCGGTGTGCCGGATGGATCTCTCCGGCGGCCAGGGGCCGTCGAGTGCCGAGGCCGCCACGGTGCGTACGGCCTCGGCGTCGTCCTTCGTATCCCGGATGGGGCGCACGATCACATACCCATCCTGGCGCGGCGGCTACGGGAGAGCCAGCATCCGCTCCAGGGCGAGCTTGGCGAAGTCCTCGGTCTCGCGGTCGACGCTGATCTGGTTGATCAGCTTGCCGTCGGCGAGGGATTCGAGGGCCCAGACCAGGTGGGGGAGGTCGATGCGGTTCATGGTCGAGCAGAAGCAGACCGTCTTGTCGAGGAAGACGACCTCCTTGTCCGGGTGCTGCTTGGCCAGCCGCCGGACGAGGTTCAGCTCGGTGCCGATGGCCCACTTGGAGCCGGCTGGGGCGGCGTCGAGGGCCTTGATGATGTACTCCGTCGACCCGACGTAG
This sequence comes from Streptomyces coryli, assembly GCF_011044975.1. GTDB lineage: Bacteria > Actinomycetota > Actinomycetes > Streptomycetales > Streptomycetaceae > Streptomyces > Streptomyces coryli. The sequence goes on from NZ_JAAKZV010000095.1 coordinate 8,348, forward strand.
TCGGCGCTCTCGACGACCTCGTGCTTGCACTCGGGGTGGACCAGGACGTTGACGCCCGGGATGCGCTCGCGCACGTCGTTGACCGAGTCGAGGCTGAAGCGGCCGTGCACGGAGCAGTGCCCGCGCCACAGGATCATCTTCGCGTCCCGCAGCTGCTCGGCGGTCAGCCCGCCGTTGGGCTTGTGCGGGTTGTAGAGCACGCAGTCGTCCAGCGACATCCCCATGTCGCGGACGGCGGTGTTGCGGCCGAGGTGCTGGTCGGGGAGGAAGAGCACCTTCTCGCCCTGCTCGAAGGCCCACTCGAGGGCCCGCTTGGCGTTGGACGAGGTGCAGATGGTGCCGCCGTGCTTGCCGGTGAAGGCCTTGATGTCGGCGGAGGAGTTCATGTACGAGACGGGCACGACGGCGTCGGCTATCCCGGCCTCCGTCAGCACGTCCCAGCACTCGGCGACCTGCTCGGCCGTGGCCATGTCGGCCATGGAGCAGCCGGCGGCGAGGTCGGGGAGCACGACGCGCTGGTCATCGGTGGTGAGGATGTCGGCGGACTCGGCCATGAAGTGCACGCCGCAGAAGACGATGTACTCGGCCTCCGGCCGGGCCGCGGCCTGCTGGGCCAGCTTGAACGAGTCGCCGGTCACGTCGGCGAACTGGATGACCTCGTCGCGCTGGTAGTGGTGGCCGAGCACGAAGACCTTGTCCCCGAGCTTCTCCTTCGCCGCGCGGGCACGCGCCACGAGGTCCGGGTCGGACGGCGCGGGAAGGTCGCCGGGGCAGTCGACACCGCGCTCGCTCTTCGGGTCGGCCTCGCGGCCGAGGAGCAGGAGGGCGAGCGGCGTCGGGGTGACATCGAGGTCATGGGCGGTGGTCACAGCACGCACCCTTTCTGTTCTCGTCAATTTGACGTTATCTATCATAGCCGCTTCACGTCAGATTGACGATGCCGAAAGCGTCAGTGTGACGTGAAACCCGTTCTCCCCCTGGCCCGCCCCCGGGCGGCATTGTGCGAGCATGGAGGAATAAGCGGGCCCAGCCCGGAATGAAATAGGAACCGCGCCCGTTGAAGCCAGCGGCAAGCAGTCCGTAAACCCGGGAGACATGCGAATGAGCGTTCAGGACGAGACCACCACGACCGACGGCATCATCCTGTCGGACGCCGCCGCCTCGAAGGTCAAGAGCCTGCTCGAGCAGGAAGGCCGCGAGGACCTGGCGCTGCGCGTCGCGGTCCAGCCCGGAGGCTGCTCCGGCCTGCGCTACCAGCTGTTCTTCGACGAGCGTTCGCTCGACGGCGACGTCGTGAAGGACTTCGGCGGCGTCAAGGTCGTCACCGACCGGATGAGCGCCCCGTACCTCGGCGGCGCCTCGATCGACTTCGTCGACACCATCGAGAAGCAGGGCTTCACGATCGACAACCCCAACGCCACCGGCTCCTGCGCCTGCGGCGACTCCTTCAACTGAGCCGCGCGGGCTGCGAAAGCCCGACGAAGCTGCCGAAGGCGGCGGACCCCCCACTGGTCCGCCGCCTTCGTGTTGTGTGACCCGGGTCCCTACTTCCGGGCCACCGCCTTCCGGTCGGCCGCGTCCACGACCTTCCGGTCGCCGAGCGACTCGTCGAGCGTCACCTTCTCCTCGAAGAGCTTCGCCACCTTCACACAGATCTGGCCGGGCTTCTTCTCCACCCCGGTCACGCGCACGGTCACCGCGCCGCCGCTCTCGTCCGCCGTCGCCGAGTAGTCGCTGCACACCCCGCCCCAGAAGCGGACGGTGAGGGTGCGGCCGGAGATCGCGTACGACTCGATGTTCATCGTCGTACGGGCCTTCCCGGGCGTCCCGGGCTCCTGCGTCGGCTTCGGCGCGGGCTCCGGACGGCTCGGCTCCGGCACCGGACGGCTCGGCTCCGGAGTCGCCGGCGGCTCCGCCGCGGAGGGCGGCTGCGCCTTCCGGTACTCGATGAACTCCGGGTCCACCGCCGGGAAGGCGAGCCGCGAGGCCGGCTCCCGCGCCGCCGGCTTCTGCGCGTCCATCGTGTAGATCCACGACGGCACCAGCACCTGCTCACCCGCCACCGACTGCGCCGACAGGCCGAAGACCGCGGAGCGCGCCTTCGGCGCCTCGAGCTCCGTCGGCGGCTGCGGACAGACCTGCGCCCGGCCCGACCGCTTGCCCTCGGCGTCCGGCTCCGCCGACGCGCACGCCGGGGCCGAGCGGAGCTTCTCCTCCGGGGTGCCCTTGGCGACGGCGCCGCGCACCTTGTTCAGTTCTTCCAGCGTCTTCGCGGCCGAGACGACGGGATACGTGTGGCCCTTGTCCAGCGGCGACAGCCGCCCGTACGCGCTGGTCGGCTTGCCGTCAGGACCCACCATCACGGACGTCTCCCAGCCGTACGTGGGCAGGCCCGCGACCTGGGGCTGGGCGTTCAGCTTGCGCATCGATCCGTAGGCGATGGCCGTCTTGTCCACCTTCGCGTCCTGCTGCCCGGCGGCCGCCAGCACGGGCGTGAGCGCCTTGCGCGCCGCCTTCGGCGAGACCGGGTCGCCGCCGGGGTCAGCGGGGGCGATGTCGGTGGAGGCGCCGCCTACGGCCGTACCGGAAGAGGCGCCGCTCCCCGAACCGGAGCTGCCGCCCCCGGACTTGGTCCCGGCGTCCAGGCAGATGGCGTGCGCCCTGGGGGTATCGCCAGAGCTGTCGGGGCTGTCCGCCCCCGGCTTCACCGGCCGCGGCAGATCACACGGCACATCGCCACCCGCGCGATAGCGCTCGTACGACCACAGCCCCGGCCCCTCGACCCCCACCCGCAGCAGCGGCCCCTGGCCATCCCGGGCGGTCCCCACCAGCCAGCTCCCGCCCTCTTGGCGCGGCTTCCCCGCCACGCCGAGCGCCTTCGCCAGCCGGGCCACGGACTCCCGCGACACGGAGCCCCCGGCGGTACGGACCGCCGCCTCGTCCGGCCCGTCCGGCAGCTGGCCGGCGGCCTTGATGGCCGCGGCGCCGCTCACGGACCCGGCGCCCTCGCCGTAACCGTCGAGCTCCAGCGGCGGCGGATCGCCGTCCTTGGCCGCGCCGTCGCCTGCGGAGGACCCGGAGGACCCCGCCGTCCCCGCCACATACGCGACGCCGCCGCCGGTCAGGAGCACGGCAGCCGCCACCGCGGCCGCGGCAAAGGGTGAGAAACGCGCCTTCGTGCGCCCGCCGGCGCCCTCGGCGTCCGGCCCCGCGATATCCGGCTGATCACTCACGTCCTGCTCCCCAAGGCTTCGGTGGATGGATCTGCCGATGGGACGGGGGAGCGGGCCGGCCGGTTCCGGATGGCCTGAAGTCAGGCCCCGGGGGCGCTAGTCCCCGTACTCCGACATCCCGTTCAGCAGCGCCGCCGACTTCTCGGGGACGGTGATCCGCGCCGCCGGCACCGGCGTCGGCGCCGACTCCCGCGCCTCGTGCGGCCAGTGCGGCGTCATGCGGGCGCAGTCCAGCCGCAGCTCGGCGAGGCCGCCGTCGAGCTCGAGGGATTCGAGGGAGGGATGGGGGGTGCTGACGATCACGTACTTGCGCATGGTCCCGACGCTACGCACGAGCGTGCCGCGGCAGTAGCCCTACCACCTGGTATTCACGCGTGCTGCCGGTGTTAACCGCGAAGCGGTAGCGTGTGGCAAGCCCACACGCCCGCTTCTTTCCCAGGAGCTCTAGCCGTGCGTATCGCAGTCACCGGCTCTATCGCGACCGACCACCTGATGACCTTCCCCGGCCGCTTCGCCGACCAGCTGGTCGCCGACCAGTTGCACACGGTCTCCCTCTCCTTCCTGGTCGACCGGCTCGACGTGCGCCGCGGTGGCGTCGGCGCGAACATCTGCTTCGGCATGGGGCAGCTCGGCGCCGAGCCGATCCTGGTCGGTGCGGCCGGCGCCGACTTCGGCGAGTACCGCGCCTGGCTCGACCGGCACGGCGTCGACACCGGCTCGGTGCACATCTCCGAGACCGCCCACACCGCCCGCTTCGTCGTCACCACCGACGCCGACCACAACCAGATCGGGTCCTTCTACACGGGCGCGATGAGCGAGGCCCGGCAGATCGAGCTGAAGGCGGTCGCGGACCGCGTCGGCGGCCTCGACCTGGTCCTCATCGGCGCCGACGACCCGGAGGCGATGCTCAGGCACACCGAGGAGTGCCGCACCCGCGGCATCCCGTTCGCCGCGGACTTCTCGCAGCAGATCGCGCGCATGGAGGGCGAGGACATCCGCATCCTCACCGAGGGCGCGCGCTACCTCTTCTCCAATGAGTACGAGAAGGGCCTGATCGAGTCCAAGACCGGCTGGACCGACGCCGAGATCCTGGACAAGGTCGACTACCGCGTCACCACCCTCGGCGCCCGCGGCGTCCGCATCGAGCGGACCGGCGAGCCCGTCATCGAGGTCGGCTGCCCGGAGGAGGAGGCGAAGGTGGAGCCGACCGGCGTCGGCGACGCCTTCCGCGCCGGCTTCCTGTCCGGCCTCAGCTGGGGCGTCGGCCACGAGCGGGCCGCGCAGGTCGGCTGCATGCTGGCCACGCTGGTGATCGAGACCGTCGGCACCCAGGAGTACGAGCTGCGCCGAGCCCACTTCGTGGAGCGCTTCACCAAGACGTACGGCCAGGACGCCGCCGAAGAGGTGCAGCAGCACCTCGGCGTCTGACGGCCCCCACCTCAGCCGCGGCGCCGCACCTGATACGCGGTGCCGCGGCCCTCGGGCCCCGGCTGCTCGCCCACGTACTCCTGCGCGCGCATCTCGCACCAGGCCGGGATGTCCAGCCGGGCCGCCTCGTCGTCCGACAGCACGGTCACGACCGACCCGACCGGCACATCGCCGATCACCTTCGCCAGCTCGATGACCGGGATCGGGCACCGCTTGCCGAGCGTGTCGATCACGAGCTCAGCGGTCTGCGGCCCGCCCCCGCGCTCCTCGCCGGTGACCCCGAGCTCCGCCCGCACCCGCCCGACCACCTCGGGCAGCACCCGCAGGAACCGCTCGACGTCGTCCTCCGCCACCCCGCGCGGCAGCGACACCCGGACATTGCCCTCGGACAGCACGCCCATCGCGCGCAGCACATGACTGGGCGTCAGCGTGCTGGAGGTGCACGAAGACCCGGACGACACCGAGAACCCCTCGCGGTCCAGCTCGTGCAGCAGCGTCTCTCCATCGACATAGAGACACGAGAAGGTCACCAGGTGCGGCAGCCGCCGCTCCCCGTCGCCGACCACCTCCACATCCGGCACCAGCTCCGGCACCCGCTCCCGGATCCGCCGCACCAGCCCGCGCAGCCGCCCGGCCTCGTCCTCAGCCTCGTCCCGTACGGCCCGGAGCGCGGCCACCGCGGCCACGACGGCCGGGATGTTCTCGAACCCCGGGCTGCGCCCGGCCTCCCGCTCATCGGCCGGGTGTACCGGCGCGAACCGCGTCCCCTTGCGTACGGCCAGCAGCCCGACTCCGGCCGGACCGCCCCACTTGTGCGCACTGGCGGCGAGCAGCGACCACGGCCCGGCCACCGGCCCCCACCCCAACGACTGTGCGGCGTCGACCAGCAGCGGCACCCCCGCGGCCCGGCAGGCCTCGGCGACTTCGGCGACCGGCTGCTCGGTGCCGACCTCATGATTGGCGGACTGCAGACAGGCCAGGGCGGTGTCGTCGCGTACCGGAAAACCGTCGGCCGCGACGCGCCCGGTGCGGTCGACGGGAATCTCGGTGACCTCGCCGCCCGCGGCCGCGTGCGCCTCCGCCGCGTGCAGCACGGCGGAGTGCTCGACCGCCGACACCACGAGCTGCCGCCCCACCCGCCGCCGCCCGTTGAGGGCTCCGGCGATGCCGGTGTGCAGCGCGTGCGTCCCTGACGGCGTGAAAGACAGCTCGTCGGGCCGGCACCCCACCGCGTCCGCGGCCGCCTCCCGCGCGGCGTCGAGCAGCATCCGCGCCCGCCGCCCTTCCCGGTACAACCGGGCCGGATCGGCCCACCCCTCATCCAGCGCGGCAAGCAAGGCCTGTCGCCCAACAGGGTGAAGCGGCGCGGCGGAAGCAACGTCGAAGTTGGTCACCTGCCCAGCCTCCCACCCCGTCACCGGAAGCGCCGGAACCACCCCAACGGCCGCGCCCGCGATCGCGCCACGCCGCGCGAACCCACCCTCCCCGAGCGACCCCAAATAGGGTCCAGTAAGGTTTGGCCCGCGTAAACATCCAAAACCCTGCCCGCACCACAACCCCCGGCTCCCCGCCAGGGGACATGGCGGGCGAAGACTCTCGGGAAGGCGCTACGTGAGTCCCAACGGCTCCGACCGCTCGCCGCGGCGCTGGATGCGGCGGAGGCTGCCGCAGGCGCTGGCAGTGGGCCTGGTCCTGGTAACCGCGTCCGGTTGCACATATAAGGACTTCCCCCGCCTCGGCATGCCGAGCCCCGCCACTGAGGAGGCGCCGCGGATCCTCAGCCTGTGGCAGGGCTCCTGGGCCGCCGCCCTCGCCGTCGGCGTGCTTGTGTGGGGCCTGATCCTCTGGGCGGTCGTATTCCACCGCCGCTCGCGCACCAAGGTAGAGGTGCCGGCGCAGACCCGTTACAACATGCCCATCGAGGCGCTGTACACGGTCGTGCCGCTCATCATCGTCGCGGTGTTCTTCTACTTCACCGCCCGTGACGAGGCGAAGCTGCTGGAGACCTCCGACAAGCCGGACCGCGTGATCAACGTCGTCGGCTACCAGTGGAGCTGGGGCTTCAACTACCTCGAGCAGGACGGCAGCAACCACGAGGCCAAGGACCTGCCCAAGGACATCAACTCGATCCCGGACAAGTGGCTCAAGGGGATCAGCGACAAGGGCGGTGTCTACGACTACGGCACGCCCAAGACGCGTAACCCGGACACCAACAACCCGGGTCCGACCCTCTACCTGCCCAAGGGCGAGAAGGTCCGCTTCATCCTCACCTCCCGGGACGTCATCCACTCCTTCTGGGTGGTTCCGTTCCTGATGAAGCAGGACGTCATCCCCGGCCACACCAACGTGTTCGAGGTGACGCCGAACAAGGAAGGCACCTTCCTCGGCAAGTGCGCCGAGCTCTGCGGCGTCGACCACGCCCGGATGCTCTTCAACGTGAAGGTGGTTCCTCCGGCGGAGTACGAGGAGCACCTTCAGAAGCTGGCCGACAAGGGCCAGGAAGGCTACATCCCGGCGGGAATCCCCCAGACCGACGCCGCTAGGAATGCGGAGACCCACAAGAAATGAGCATCCTCAACGAACCCCAGGGTGCTGCCGAGGCGGCGGGTGAGGCGCACGGGAGCGAGACTCCCGTCCGCCGCCGCTCGCGGGGCGCCGTGGTGGTCAGCTGGCTGACGACCACCGACCACAAGACGATCGGCAGCCTGTACCTCATCACGTCGTTCGTGTTCTTCATCATCGGCGGCGTCATGGCGCTGCTGATGCGCGCCGAGCTCGCCCGGCCGGGTCTGCAGATCCTGTCGAACGAGCAGTTCAACCAGGCGTTCACGATGCACGGCACGATCATGCTGCTGATGTTCGCGACGCCGCTGTTCGCCGGCTTCGCGAACTGGATCATGCCGCTGCAGATCGGCGCGCCCGACGTGGCCTTCCCGCGGCTGAACATGCTCGCGTACTGGCTGTACCTCTTCGGCTCGATGATCGCGGTCGGCGGCTTCCTCACCCCGCAGGGTGCGGCGAGCTTCGGCTGGTTCGCGTACACGCCGCTGTCCGACGTGGTCCGCTCGCCCTCGATGGGCGCGGACATGTGGATCATGGGTCTGGCGCTGTCCGGCTTCGGCACGATCCTCGGCTCGGTCAACTTCATCACCACCATCATCTGCATGCGCGCACCCGGCATGACGATGTTCCGGATGCCGATCTTCACCTGGAACGTGCTGCTCACCGGTGTGCTGGTGCTGCTGGCCTTCCCGGTCCTGGCGGCCGCGCTGTTCGCCCTGGAGGCGGACCGTAAATTCGGGGCGCACATCTTCGATCCAGGAAACGGCGGAGCGCTGCTCTGGCAGCACCTCTTCTGGTTCTTCGGGCATCCCGAGGTGTACATCATCGCGCTGCCGTTCTTCGGCATCGTCTCGGAGATCATCCCGGTCTTCAGCCGCAAGCCGATGTTCGGCTACACCACGCTGGTCGCGGCGACCATTTCCATCGCGGGCCTGTCCGTGACGGTGTGGGCGCACCACATGTACGTGACCGGCGGCGTGCTCTTGCCGTTCTTCGCCTTCATGACACTGCTGATCGCGGTGCCAACGGGCATCAAGTTCTTCAACTGGATCGGCACCATGTGGAAGGGGTCCCTCTCCTTCGAGACCCCGATGCTGTGGACGGTCGGCTTCCTGGTCACCTTCCTCTTCGGTGGTCTGACCGGCGTCATCCTGGCCTCGCCGCCGCTGGACTTCCACGTGTCGGACTCGTACTTCGTGGTGGCGCACTTCCACTACGTGGTCTTCGGTACGGTCGTCTTCGCGATGTTCGCCGGCTTCCACTTCTGGTGGCCGAAGTTCACCGGCAAGATGCTCGACGAGAAGCTCGGGAAGATCACCTTCTGGCTGCTCTTCACCGGCTTCCACGGCACCTTCCTGGTCCAGCACTGGCTGGGCGCCGAGGGCATGCCGCGCCGGTACTCGGACTACCTGGCGGCGGACGGCTTCACCGCGCTGAACACCTTCTCGACGATCGCCTCGTTCGTACTGGGCGCCTCGATGCTGCCGTTCTTCTACAACGTGTGGAAGACGGCCAAGTACGGCAAGAAGATCGACGTGGACGACCCGTGGGGCTATGGCCGCTCGCTCGAGTGGACTACGTCCTGCCCGCCGCCCAGGCATAACTTCCTCACCCTGCCGCGGATCCGTTCCGAATCCCCGGCGTTCGATCTGCACCACCCCGACATCGCCGCGCTCGACCAGCTGGAGCACTCCGGCTCGGGCAATGAGGCGCTCGTCGGTGGGAAGGAGACCGGCAAGTGAAGATCCAGGGCCACATGTTCAGCTGGCTCGCGGCCTTCATCCTCGCCGCGGCCATCGTCTACGGAGTCTGGTCCAAGGAGCCGGCCGGCACCGCCGCCCTGTTCATGGCCTTCGGCCTGACGGCGATGATCGGGTACTACCTGATCTTCACCGCCCGGCGGGTCGACACCGGTGCGCAGGACAACAAGGAAGCGGACGTCGCGGACGACGCCGGCGAGCTGGGGTTCTTCTCCCCGCACAGCTGGCAGCCGCTGCTCATCGGCACCGGCGCGGCGCTCGCCTTCCTGGGCGTCGCGATCGGCTGGTGGCTGTTCTTCTTCTCCCTGCCGCTGGTCCTGTTCGGCATCTTCGGCTGGGTCTTCGAGTACTACCGCGGGGCCGACCAGAACCAGTAGTCCCGTATCTCCGTGAGGGAGCCCTGACACCATCCGGGTGTCAGGGCTTCCCCTTTTGGAGCACGCGGCGCGCCGGATTAGTCATATTTTCATAGCGTGTGCTTCATGAGCACTCCGCGCCGGCGTACGGTCATCAGTTGCACCCTCATGTTGCTTCCTCTCACCGCGAGCCTGACCGCCTGCGGCGGCGACTCGCATCCGCTGGCCGGCAAGCCGTACGACGCCGCCAAGCAGATCACCCTCGGCGGCGCCGCGAAGGGCGTGCGCGCGGGGGAGAAGGCGGACCCGTCCAAGCCGCTGCTGGTACGCGCCACGGACGACGGCAGCCGCATCACCGACGTGACGGCCGTGGACGCGCAGGGGCGTTACGTGCGCGGCCGGCTGAGCGACGACGGCACCCGCTGGCGCTCGACCGTCCCGCTGGCCGCACAGGCGGCGTACACGGTGCACGTGGCCACCGAGGACACGGCCGGCTCCCCGGGGCGCCGGTCGCTCGAGTTCCGCACCGGCCAGTACAAGGGCAAGGGCAAGCGGCTGAAGGTCGAATTCGGCCCGGGCAACGGCAAGTACGGCGTCGGCCAGCCCATCACCGCCAAGCTCAGCGCCAAGGTGGAGAACCCCGAGGAGCGGGCCGCCATCGAGCGCGGCCTGAAGGTGGACTCCGAGCCGCGGGTGAGCGGCGCCTGGTACTGGGTCAGCGACGAGGAGCTGCACTGGCGGCCCAAGGACTACTGGCCCGCCAAGGCCAAGGTGCGGGCGACGTCGTCGCTGAAGGGCATCAAGATCCGCGACGGCCTCTACGGATCGGCGTCCAAGCCGGTGAAGCTGAACATCGGCGAGCGCATCGTGGCCATCACGGACGCCAGCAGCCACTCGATGACGGTCTACAAGAACGGCAAGGTCATCAACGAGATCCCGGTGACCACCGGCAAGCCGGGCTTCGAGACCCGTAACGGCAAGAAAGTCATCCTGGAACAGCAGCAGTACGTCCGGATGACCGGCGCCTCCATCGGTGTCGCCGGCACATCCGAGGACTACAACATGGACGTCTACTGGGCGACCAGGGTGACCTGGAGCGGCGAGTACGTGCACTCGGCGCCCTGGTCCGTCGGCTCCCAGGGCTCGGCGAACGTCAGCCACGGCTGCACGGGCATGTCACCGGGCAACGCCCAATGGTTCTACGACACGGTGCGCCAGGGCGACATCGTCGAGGTCGTGGGCAGCTACGGCGAGACGATGGAGCCCTTCGGCAACGGCTTCGGCGACTGGAACATGTCGTGGAAGGACTGGCGCAAGGGCAGCGAACTCACCAAGAACGTCCGCGGCAAGAACGAGGTCCAGACGGGCCCCGCGCGGCTGCGTCCCTCGGCGTGATCCGCGGGCGGCGTAGGGCAGCCCTACGCCGCCGGCAGCGCCAGTCGCTTGCGCAGCAGGCCCGCGAGGGAGTCCGCCAGGGCCACCGGGTCGACCGGCAGCGCGGTGGCCGCGTCGGCCCGCGACCAGGTCGCCAGCCACGCGTCCTGCGGGCGGGCGATCAGCACCAGCACCGGAGGGCAGTTGAAGATCTCGTCCTTGATCTGCCGGCAGACGCCCATGCCGCCGGAGGGGGTCGCCTCGCCGTCCAGCACGCAGGCGTCGATGCCGCCCCGCTCCAGCTCCTCCAGCACGGCGGGAAGTGTGGCGCACTCGACGTACTCCACGGACGGCAGATCGGCCGCCGGCCGACGCCCGGCGGCGAGCCTGACCTGCTCGCGGGTGGACGCGTCGTCGCTGTAGACGAGCACCGTGGCGGTCTGCTGCATCGTTCCTCCGTACTGCGCTGCTCCGTTGCGTGCGTTATGTGCTGCGGATGCTACTCCGCGGCGGCGGTCGCCGTGGAGACTTGCGCACACAGAAGATCGACGGCCCGATGCCGCCCAACACGCCGTAGGAGACCGCCCCGACCAGGGGCTGGACACCGTACGGAGCACCCCGTTCGCTCATCTGGGGGACCGCCGCCCGGGCCTGCCGACAGCCCCCTGCGGGGGGTTGACACACCGAACGGCACCCCCCGGGGTGAGGCGCGGATAAGCGACCGACATAATGTCGGACGTGGCGACAGCAACAGCAGTAGAAACCGGGCACGCGCACCCGTCGGTCAACCGGCCGAACCTCACCAGCGTCGGAACCATCATCTGGCTGAGTTCCGAGCTGATGTTCTTCGCGGCCCTCTTCGCGATGTACTTCACCCTGCGATCGGTGATGGGCACCGAGTACTGGAAGGCGTCGGCCGAAGCGCTGAACTTCCCGTTCTCGCTCACCAACACCATCATCCTGGTGCTCTCTTCCCTGACCTGCCAGCTCGGCGTATTCGCCGCCGAGCGCGGGGATGTGAAGAAGCTCCGGATGTGGTTCATCATCACGTTCATCATGGGTGCGATCTTCATCGGTGGTCAGGTCACCGAGTATGTGGAGCTGGTGGTGCACGAGGGTCTGTCCCTCTCCTCCGGCCCGTACGGCTCGGCCTTCTACATGACCACCGGGTTCCACGGCATGCACGTGACGGGCGGGCTCATCGCCTTCCTCCTCGTGCTCGGCCGTACCTACGCGGCCAAGAGGTTCACGCACCAGCAGGCGACCGCAGCCATCGTCGTGTCCTATTACTGGCACTTCGTCGATGTCGTCTGGATCGGCCTCTTCGCCACGATCTACATGATCAAGTAGTTACGGGCCGGACGCCCATATCGCAGACGCAGACACATCGACGCAGAAGATCCTGACACCGGGGTAATCCGTGAAAAAGCTCTCCGTACGACGGCGCCACCCGCTGGCAGCGCTAGTCGTCCTACTCATCGCGCTGGCGGCCACCGGGGGGCTGTACGCCACGTTCGCGCCCGCCGACAAGGCCAAGGCCGAGGAAAGCAGCGCCCAGTCCCTCGCGATTGATGAGGGCAAGAAGCTCTACCAGGTGGGCTGCGCCAGCTGCCACGGCACCGGCGGTCAGGGCTCCTCCGACGGGCCGAGCCTGGTGGGCGTCGGCGCCGCCGCCGTCGACTTCCAGGTCGGCACCGGCCGGATGCCGCTGCAGCAGCCCGGCGCCCAGGCGCCGAAGAAGCCGGTCGCGTACTCCCAGACGGAGATCGACCAGCTCGCCGCTTACGTCGCTTCCCTCGGCCCGGGCCCGGCCCAGCCGAACAAGTCGGACTACGACCCGGCCGGCGGCGACGCCGCCCGCGGTGGCGACCTGTTCCGTACGAACTGCGCGCAGTGCCACAATTTCATCGGTAAGGGCGGCGCCCTCACCCATGGCAAGTTCGCCCCGGACCTCGGCGGGGTGACTCCGAAGCACATGTACGAGGCCATGGAGACCGGCCCGCAGAACATGCCCGTGTTCCCCGAGTCGCTGCTGAAGCAGAAGGACAAGCAGGACATCATCGCGTGGCTGGACACGGTCAACAGTGACAAGGCGGAGGAGCCGGGCGGTTACGGCCTCGGCGGTCTCGGCCCCGTGAGCGAAGGACTGTTCGCCTGGGTCATCGGCCTGGTGCTCCTCATCGGGGTCGCCTGCTGGGTCGCCGCGCACACCGCAAAGGCCAGGAAGTCATGAGTAGCCAGGCTGGATCAGAGAACGAGAAGACGGGGATGTCTTCAGAACACCTCCCAAGCGAGGCCGACCACGGCCCGGCCGGCCAGGTAGCGGTCGCCGACCACGAGGATCCCTTCAAGGACCCGGGTCTGCCGCCGCACGAGCCGCGCAAGCAGGACATCGACGAGCGGTCGGCGAAGCGGTCCGAGCGCACGGTGGCGCTGCTGTTCACCATCTCGATGCTCGCCACGATCGGCTTCATCGCCAGCTTCGTGGCGTTCCCGGTCGACAAGATGGCGTACGTCTGGCCGCTGGGGCACGTCAGCATCCTGCACCTGATGCTCGGCCTGACCCTCGGCATCGCGCTCTTCTGCATCGGCGCGGGCGCGGTCCACTGGGCCCGCACCCTGATGTCCGACGTGGAGATCGCGGACGAGCGGCACGACATCGAGGCCGACGCCGAGACCCGCGCGAAGGTCTTCGCCGACTTCAAGCAGGGCGCTGAGGAGTCCGGCTTCGGCCGCCGCAAGCTGCTCCGCAACACCCTCTTCGGCGCCCTCACCCTGCTCCCGCTCTCCGGCATCGTGCTGCTGCGTGACCTCGGCCCGCTGCCGGAGGACAAGCTGCGCCACACGCTGTGGGGCAAGGGCAAGCGGCTGATCAACGAGAACACCGAAGAGCCGCTGCGCCCCGAGGACATCACCCTCGGCTCGCTCGCCTTCGCCATGCCCGAGGGCCTGAAGAAGGACGACCACGACTTCAACGTCGAGATCGCCAAGGCCGCCCTGATGCTCGTCCGGATCCACCCGGACGACATCAAGGACAAGAAGTCCCTGGACTGGGGCCACGACGGCATCCTGGCGTTCTCCAAGATCTGCACTCACGTCGGCTGCCCGGTCAGCCTGTACGAGCAGCAGACGCACCACGTGCTCTGCCCGTGCCACCAGTCGACCTTCGACCTGGCCGACGGTGCCAAGGTGATCTTCGGCCCGGCCGGCCACGCGCTGCCGCAGCTGAAGATCCACGTGAACGACGACGGCTATCTCGAGGCGCTCGGCGACTTCGCGGAGCCGGTGGGCCCGAGCTTCTGGGAGCGCGGCTGATGGCTACTGCAACTGACTCGCGTCGCCCGGCTTCAAAGGGCGAGAAGGTCGCCGACTGGGCGGACGGCCGGCTGGGCATCTACGGCCTGGCCAAGGCCAACATGCGCAAGATCTTCCCGGACCACTGGTCCTTCATGCTCGGCGAGATCTGCCTCTACTCGTTCATCATCATCATCCTGACCGGCGTCTACCTGACGCTGTTCTTCAAGCCGTCCATGGCCGAGCTCGTCTACGACGGCTCGTACGGCCCGATGAACGGTATCCACATGACGGAGGCGTACGCCTCCACGCTGGACATCAGCTTCGACGTCCGCGGTGGTCTGCTGGTCCGGCAGATCCACCACTGGGCGGCGCTGATCTTCATCGCGGCGATGGCCGTGCACATGATGCGCGTGTTCTTCACCGGCGCCTTCCGCAAGCCGCGCGAGATCAACTGGCTGTTCGGCTTCCTGCTGCTGGTCCTGGGCTGCATCGCCGGTTTCACCGGCTACTCGCTGCCCGACGACCTGCTGTCGGGTACGGGCGTCCGCTTCATGCAGGGCGCGATCATGGGTATGCCGCTGGTCGGCACGTATCTGGCGATGTTCCTGTACGGGGGCGAGTTCCCCGGCGACGACGTCATCCCACGGTTCTTCTCGATCCATGTGCTGCTGGTGCCGGGCATCATGCTGGGCCTGCTGGTGGCCCACTTGATCCTGGTCTTCTACCACAAGCACACGCAGTTCGCGGGGCCCGGCCGGACCAACAAGAACGTGGTCGGCATGCCGCTGCTGCCGGTGTACATGGCGAAGGCGGGCGGCTTCTTCTTCCTGGTCTTCGGCGTGATCACGGTGATCGCGGGTGCGGTGACGATCAACCCGATCTGGGTGCTCGGCCCGTACCGACCCGACCAGGTCTCGACCGGTGCTCAGCCGGACTGGTACATGGGCTGGACCGAGGGCATGATCCGCATGATGCCCGGCTGGGAGTGGGTCATCCCGACCGGCCACACCATCAACTTCGGCGTCTTCATCCCGCTGATGGTGGTGGGCGTCATCCCGATCGCGATCGCGCTGTACCCATTCTTCGAGTCCTGGCTGACGGGCGACAAGCGCGAGCACCACATCGCGGACCGGCCGCGCAACGTGCCCACCCGTACCGCGTTCGGTGTGGCGTGGCTGAGCTGGGTGTTCATGTGCATGATCGGCGGTGGCAACGACCTGTGGGCCACGCATCTGCATCTGTCGATCAACTCGATCACCTGGTTCGTGCGCATCGGCTTCTTCGTGGTGCCACCGATCGTCTTCTGGATCACCCGGCGGATCTGCCTGGGCCTGCAGCGGCGCGACCGCGACAAGGTGCTGCACGGACGCGAGTCCGGCATCATCAAGCGGCTGCCGCACGGTGAGTTCATCGAGGTCCACGAGCCGCTGGCGCAGGAGGAGATGCACACTCTGACCGCCCACGAGCAGTACCGGCCGCTCGAGGCGGGCCCGAAGGTGGACGAGAACGGTGTCGTCCGCAAGCAAGGCGTCGTGGAGCGGGTCCGCACCAAGCTGTCGAAGAACTACTTCGGCGACGCGGGCCAGATCCCGAAGCCGACGGCGGAGGAATACCGCGAGGTCACCTCCGGCCACGGCCACCACTGACCGGCCACCGGCTGTTTCCCACGGCCCCGGTCCTGCCCTTCGGGGCGGGGCCGGGGCCGTCGGCGCAGGGTCGTGCGGATGGTGCTGCAGACCGGAGAGCCACGCAGGCTCGGAGCCGACGGCCCCGACGCGACCCTCACCTTCTCGGAGGCGCCGGGCCAGGCACCGGCCAGGCAGCTTTCGCTCGACGGCGAGCCGGCGTTCGAGCTCAGCAACTGGTGCGGGACCTGCCCGTTCCTCTTCCAGCGGCTCGACGGGGCCAATCGGACGCTGTCCCTCGAGGACATGCGGGACCGGCTCGCCGACGGCCTCGCCGAGGTGGATGACACGGTCGTCGAGGCCTTCGGCGCGCTGCTGCCGGCGGGCGAGTATCTGCCGATGCTGATCCAGGTCGAGCCGCGGTTGGTCGTCCCCGGGGGACCGGGCGACTACTTCGCGCACGAGCAGGTGGACACGTGGGGCATCAGTGCGTTCTGGGGGCTGCCGGAGAATCCCCGCACGCCGTACTACCGCACCTTTGAGACGCCGGTCGCCGACGATGTGCACCTCTACGAGTTCGTGGTGCCGATGGTGCCGCCGACCTGGAACGACCGGGAGCGGGTGGCGGAGTACGCCGAGCGGCTGGAGCGGGGTGTCGTACCGACAGCGGTGGCGGTGGCGACTCTGGACGCGTGTCTGCCCGCCGAGGACCGCGAGGTGAGGGACTACTACGAGCACTGGGGGCTGACGCACTTTCTGCTGGACGGGCACCACAAGCTGGAGGCCGCGGCCGCCGCGGGGCGGCCGGTGCAGGTGTTGTCGCTGCTCGCGCTTGAGGAGAGCGCCGATGTGGCCGGCGACCGGCGGGAGCTGGAGCGGCTGCGGGGCGGGCCGCGCCGGGGGCGTGCTGGGCGGTGGAGGTGGTCACAGCGGGGTGTCGGGCAGGTCCGGAGTGTGGGCGTGCGGGGCGCGGGGGCGGTGTGCGCCGATAGGGTGCAGGGGTCAAGGCCGGTTCGGATGTCGCCGGCCGTGCAGGCCATCGCTCACAGGAGGGGACCCATGACCGCTGCCGCAGCCGCCGGAGGCACCCGCTCCTGGCCGGACGTGTTGAGTTCGTTGCTTGCCAAGCAGGATCTGTCTGCCGAGGACACCGCTTGGGCGATGGACCGGATCATGCAGGGCGAGGCCAGCAATGCGCAGATCGGTGCCTTTGTGGTGGCGCTGCGTGCGAAGGGCGAGACCGTTCAAGAGGTCGCCGGTCTCGTACGGACCATGTACGAGCACGCCAACACCATCGAGGTCCCCGGGCCGACCGTCGACATCGTCGGCACCGGCGGTGACCGGGCCAAGACCGTCAACATCTCCACGATGTCGGCCATCGTCGTCGCCGGCACCGGAGCCAAGGTCGTCAAGCACGGCAATCGCGCCGCGTCCTCCGCGTCCGGCGCCTCCGACGTGCTGGAGAAGCTCGGCGTCAACCTCGAGCTCACCCCGGCCCGCGTCGCCGAGGTGGCCGCCGAGGCCGGGATCACCTTTTGCTTCGCGGTGAAGTTCCACCCCGCGCTGCGGCACGTCGCGCAGGCGCGCCGCGAGCTCGGCATCCCGACCACCTTCAACGTCCTCGGCCCGCTCACCAACCCGGCCCAGGTGCGCGCCCAGGCCGTCGGCGTGGCGGACGCCAGGATGGCGCCGATCGTGGCCGGCGTCCTCGCCGACCGCGGCAACTCCGCGCTCGTCTTCCGCGGCGACGACGGCCTCGACGAGCTGACGACGACCGCGACCTCGACCGTGTGGGTCGTACGGGACGGGCAGGTGACGCAGCGGAGCTTCGATCCGCGCGACGTCGGCCTCGAGATCGTGCCCGTGGAGGCGCTGCGCGGCGCCGACGCCTCGTACAACGCGGATGTCGCGCGGCGGCTGCTGGCCGGCGAGGCCGGGCCGGTACGGGACGCGGTGCTGCTCAACTCCGCCGCCGCGCTGGTCGCGCTGGAGCCGGGCGGGGACACGCTGGAGGCGCAGCTCGCGGCGGGTATCGCCAGGGCCGCCGAGGCCATCGACTCCGGGGCCGCGCAGCGGACGCTGGAGCGGTGGGTGGCGGCCAGCAACTCCTGAGCTCCTGGCTCTTGGCCCTTGGGTGAGGCAAGGCGGTTGTCCGTACTGCGGACAACCGTCTTGCGCTCCGCTGATCACATGGCATACTCCTGACTCAGGTCACGAGTGACAGCGATCAAGGCCCCGGCCCGCTGTCCGGCAACCCTCCTTCCGTGGCGGGGTGCCCCGGGTGATGACCAGGCTGCAGGCAGCAAGGCCTGCGGCAAGCGCGGATCCCTCTCGTAGCAGCCAGGGATCCCTGGTCTTGAGGGAGAGCTCTGCCATGTCTGCCACCGCTGTCGCCACCGCCTGTCTGCCCGTCCTCGGCCGCGATGTGCGCGTCCCGCTCGTGACGGGTGGTGAGGTCGAGTACGCGGCTCTCGACTACGCCGCCAGCGCCCCTGCCCTGCAGCGGGTGTGGGACGACATCGCCGCGTACGCCCCGTACTACGGGAGCGTGCACCGCGGCGCGGGGTACCTGTCGCAGCTGTCGACGGATCTGTTTGAGAACAGCCGCGCCACGGTGGCCGAGTTCCTTGGCTGTCGGGCGGATGACCAGGTCGTCTTTACGCGGGCGACGACTGACTCGCTGAATCTGCTGGCTTCGGTGCTGCCGGCGGGGACCGATGTGTACGTCTTCGAGACGGAGCACCACGCGGCGCTGCTGCCGTGGCAGCAGCGGGAGGATGTGGAGGTGCACTACCTCAGCGCGCCGCGGTCGCCGCGGGCTGCGGTGGAGGTGCTGGAGGCGGCGCTTGCCGCTCGTACGGGCGACGGGCCCGCGCTGTTGTGCGTCACCGGGGCTTCGAATGTGACCGGGGAGCTGTGGCCGGTGCGGGAGTTGGCGGCGGCTGCGCATCGGCACGGTGCGCGGATTGTGCTCGATGCGGCGCAGCTGGCGCCGCATCACCCGGTGAGTGTCGCCGAGTTGGACGTGGACTGGGTCGCTTTCTCCGGGCACAAGCTGTACGCGCCGTTCGGGGCGGGTGTCCTCGCCGGACGGGCGGATTGGCTGCAGGCGGCTGAGCCGTACCTCGCGGGTGGTGGGGCGAGCCGCAAGGTCGCGCGGCGTGCGGATGGCGGCGTGGATGTCGAGTGGCACACGACGGCGGCGCGGCATGAGGCCGGCTCGCCGAATGTGATTGGTGCGTATGCGATTGCTTCGGCTTGCAAGGCGCTGACTGAGGCCGGGTTCGACCGGCTGGTCGAGCGGGAGCGGGAGCTGATCGCGCGGGTGCGGGACGGCCTGGCGGCCGTGCCGGAGGTCAAGGTGCTGTCGCTCTTCGGGGACGATGCCGATCGGGTGGGCGTGCTGTCGTTTGTGGTGGACGGCTGGAACAGCTCGCATTTTGCCGCGGCGCTGTCGGCGGAGTACGGGATCGGGGTGCGGGACGGTCTCTTCTGCGCGCACCCGCTGCTGCGGGAGCTGCTGGGTGCGGATGACTCGGAGCAGGGCGAGTGCGGAGCGCCGGAGGCGGAGCCGGGGGAGCGGTCGCTGAACGCGATCCGCATCAGCTTTGGGGCGGGGACGCCCGATGAGCATGTGGACCGCTTCGTGTCGGCGGTGCGCACGCTGGTGCGGGATGGGGCGGCTTGGTCGTATCGGACTGAGGATGGGCGGTGCGTGCCGGCTTCTTGAGGGGCTGGCTGGCGGACTGCCTGCTGGCGGATTGACGGCCTGACGGACTGACGGACTGACGGGCCGGACTGACGGATTGGTCGGGGGGCGGGCGGCTTGGCATCGGATGGTGACGGCCGCGCTGCCGGGTCCAGACCGGGGCGGTGCCGGAAACGGATGGCCTCCTACGGGAGGAGCGGGGGCGGGGGCTGGGTCTGGACGGCCGGGCTCCGGTGAGCAAGCAGCGTCTGCCTGCTTGCTTGCCTGACCGCCTGACCGCCTGACCGCCTGACCGCCTGACTGCCTGACCGCCTGCTGGCAGCCCGCGTGTCTGCCTGCTTCCCGTCCCCGCTTCCGGTCCCTGCCTTTCCACCCACCAACAC
>NZ_JAAKZV010000096.1 GCF_011044975.1 Streptomyces coryli
GTGTTGGGGGTGGGGGCCGTCGTCGGGTGTTTGGTGGTGCGGTGGCCGCGGGCCGTGGTGCTTGTTGTTGGTGGGGCCGGGCTCAGTGTGGGGGCGACGATGGTGATCAAGTCGCTTGCGGGGCGCACCATTCACGGTGGGCATCTGTCGTATCCGAGTGGGCATACGGCCTTTCTCACCGCGCTTGCCCTCGTCGGGGCATTGCTCGCCGTCGGGCGGCGCGGCTTCAGCCGGACGCACGGCCTGCTCCTCGTGCTCGCCGCGGCGCTGGTCGCCGGCGCCGCAATGGGCTGGGCGCAGGTCGCGCTGGGTGCGCACTACCCCACCGATGTCCTTGGTGGCTGGTGCACCGCGCTGGCCGTCGTACCGGCCACCGCGTGGTTGATCGACCTGGCGGCCGACCGGATGGCCGACGCCGGTCAGCGGCAGCGCACCTGACAGCGCGTCATACCAAGCGGCGGAACACCGGCTTCACCGGTCGCCCGCCCAGCCACGGCGTCGGATCCCCCGCGTCCAGCGCCTTCCGGTACACCGCGCACGCCTGCGCCACCACCTCCACCGTCCGGTCGATATCGGCATCGTCGAGCGCACTGCTCACCACGAACGACGGAGCCAGCACCCCGCCCGCCAGCAGCCGCCGCAGGAACAACGTGCGGTACTGCTGCGACGGTTGCCCGTCCTCGTCGAGGGTGGCAAAGACCAGATTGCTGGCCCGGCCGCGGACGAGGAGATGGTCCTCGACGCCCATCCCGGCCGCCGCCTCGCGGACCCCCGACGCCAGCCGCTCGCCCAGGGCGTGCAGCCGCGCCGTGATGCCCTCCTCGACATACGTGGTCTGTACCGCCATCGCCGCCGCCAGGGAATGCGTCTCCGCCCCATGCGTCGTGGACAGCAGGAACACCCGCTCACCGGAGTGCCGCAGCCCGCCCCGCTCCATCAGCTCGCGGCGTCCGGCCAGGGCCGCGATCGCGAAGCCGTTGCCCAGCGCCTTGCCGAAGGTGGAGAGGTCGGGGGTGACACCGTAGAGGCCCTGGGCGCCCGCCGCCGACCAGCGGAGGCCGGTGATCATCTCGTCGAAGACGAGGACGCAGCCGTGCCGGTCGGCCAGTTCGCGCAGCCCGGCGAGGTACCCGGGCGGCGGTTCCGTGTGGCCGGCCGGTTCCAGGATCAGGCAGGCGATCTCGTACCGGT
The DNA here is from genome assembly GCF_011044975.1 of Streptomyces coryli. Taxonomy (GTDB): domain Bacteria; phylum Actinomycetota; class Actinomycetes; order Streptomycetales; family Streptomycetaceae; genus Streptomyces; species Streptomyces coryli. The sequence goes on from NZ_JAAKZV010000096.1 coordinate 1,192, forward strand.
AGCGCTCCAGCAGCGCCTCCGTCGCCGCCAGATCCCCGTACGGGAAGGACACCGTCAGCTCGGTGGTCGCCGCCGGAATCCCGGCGGACATCGGCGTCGTCCCGATGAACCAGTCGTCCACCGAGAAGAACGGGTGGTCGCCGCAGATCGCCACCCGCCCCCGCCCCGTGGCGGCCCGGGCGAGGCGCACCGCCGCGGTGGTGACATCGGAGCCGTTCTTCGCGAACTTCACCATCTCCGCTGTCGGCACCGTCGCCAGGAAGCGCTCGGCCGCCTCGGCCTCCACGATGGACGGGCGGACGAAGTTGCTGCCGCGGTCGATCTCCCGCCGCACCGCCTCGGTCACGCGCGGGTGGGCGTGACCGAGGCTCACCGACCGCAGCCCCGAGCCGTACTCGATATAGCGATGGCCGTCGACGTCCCACACATGCGCACCGCGGCCGTGGCTGATGACCGGGGCCAGGTGCTCGGGGTATTGGTCGTCGCCCTTGGCATACGTGTGCGCGCCGCCGGGGATCATCGCGTGCAGCCGCTCGTTCGCCTTCCGCGACCGGGGCAGCTGGAACTCTTCGGTGTCCACGCCGGATTCACCCTTCCCGTTGTTTGAGGACCTCGGCGAGGCTCGGCGCCTCCCGGTCGCGCTGGGACATCGAGGTGGCAGGCAGCGGCCAGGGGATGGCCAGTTCCGGGTCGTCGTAGGCGATGGTCACGTCCTCGGCCGGGTCGTGCGGGCGGTCGATCCGGTACGAGGTGTCGGCGGTCGCGGTGAGCGCCTGGAAGCCGTGCGCGCACCCCGCCGGGATGTACACGGTCGTCTGGGTCTCACCGGACAGCTCGAAGAAGGCCCGGCCCAGGTACGTCGGCGAGTCCGGCCGCAGATCCACGACGACGTCGAAGACCTTCCCGTACGAGCAGCGCACCAGCTTGGCCTCGCCGGCGCCGGAGCGCAGATGCAGGCCGCGCAGCACGCCGCGGACCGAGCGGGACAGGCTGTCCTGGACGAAGGCGTGCGGGTCGAGGCCCACCGAGCGGAGCACGTCGGCGTCGAAGGTGCGGCAGAAGAAGCCGCGTTCGTCGGCGTACGGGGTCGGTTCGAAGAGGTACGCGCCGGCTATCGCCGGGACCTCGGTCGCTTTCACGGCGCCTCCCGTAGCGCGTGATCGGTGGCCGGGAACAGGGCCGCGGTCAGGGCGGTGAACTGGTCCTCGACGCGCCGGGCGGCTGCCTGGGTGCGCTCGGGGAGGGCATGGCGCAGCTCCGCCGAGCGCCCCTCCAGTTCCCGGAACTGCTCGAGCAGCCGGTCGGCGTCGACCTCGCGGGCCGAGTGGCAGTACGCCTCCAGTCCCATCAGAGCCATGAGGTCGTCGCTCTTCTCCGAATAGCTGAGTGCGAGCGTGGGGGTGCCGACCTTCACCGCGCAGACCAGGTTGTGGTAGCGGGCCGCCACCACGGTGTCGGCGGCCGCCACCTCCTTCATGAGGTCGGCGAGCGAGGCCGCCTCGGCGACGGTGACCAGCGGCGAGTCCACCGCGTCGAGGATCGCGTCGGCCACCGGCCGGTCGAGCTCGTCGCCGGTGAGCAGCCGGACCGTTCTGCAGTCGTCGACCAGCGCGCGGACGAAGCTGATCGTCCCGTCGAGATAGCGCCGGTGGATCTCCTCGGCCAGGTCGCGCTCGTCGTTGCTGCCGTGCCAGGCCATGACGCCCACGCAGACCGGGCCCGCCGGGCCCGAGGGCACGGTCGCCGGTGGCGCGGGCAGCGAGAAGGCGAGGTCCGGATAGACCTCGTCGCGCGCGGTGGCCACGCCCATCGCCCGCAGCGCGTCCCGGGAATGGGCGCCGCGGAACGAGCGGTATCCGGCCAGCCGCGCCGACCAGCGCACCAGGGTCCTGGTCGCCCGGTTGCCGATCGCGGAGGCGCCGACGCTGACCAGCGCGACCTTGGTGCGCAGCAGCCGGCCGCTCCCGCAGAGCAGGAACAGCGAGTACGGGAAGCCCCACGGCCGCAGCGGCAGCGTGGTCTCCAGGACGCCGGTGCCCGGCACGATCACCACGTCGTGCCGGCGCACCCAGGCGGCGGTGCGGACGATGTCGACGAGTTTGCCCAGCCCCTTCGTCGCGACCGCGGCGGCGCTCGACGCGGTCCGGTACTCGCCGCGGTTCCAGTTCAGCCGCGCCGCCGGGATCCCGTACCGGGCGGTGACGGCCTCGGGACCGCCGCACAGCGCGTCCACCACCGCCTCCGGGTGCTCGGTGCGCAGATATCCGAGGATGGCCTCCAGCGACCCGTCGTTGCCGGAGTTGCCGGCGCCGAACAGGCCGAACAGGCCGACCCGCACGGGGCGTTCGCTCGTGGACGTCATGCCTGCCTCCCTTCCCGGCCGGCGACGAGCGCGTCGATGGAGACCGTGCGCGGACCCGGGCCGACCGGGGCGCGGTCCTCGACCCGCTCGCCCGCGCCCGGCCGGGCCCGACTGGTCATCCACGCCGCCAAGTGGCGGTAGCACATGCGCCGTTCGGCCGCCGACAGCGGCGCCCGCCGGATCGCCGTCACGAAGCCCAGGACGTATTCGGCGAGCAGCCGCGGCGTGGGGTGCAGCCGGCCCGCCCGGCGCGGGTCCAGGTTGACGCACCGGGAGCGCTTCGACGGGTTCGCCCGCTCGGCGCGGCCCGGGTGGTCGCGGCGGAAGTACAGCAGCTCCGGCACCTGGTGGAAGCGCCCGTGCAGGGCGATCTCGGCGACGAAGGTGCGGTCGGCGTGGTGGTAGCTGTCCATCGGCTTCACCCGGCGCAGCACATCGGCCCGCAGCACCCCGTAGAAGTCGTCGCCGCCGGGCTCGAACAGCAGGCTGCGGAAGCGCTCCGGGGGGCGCGGCGAGCCGGTGGCCAGGGTGTAGTCGTACGGGACCTTCAGCTGTCCGTCGCCGTCGACGACGGCCTGGTCGGCGTGCGCGAGGATCACGTCGGGGTGTGCGTCCAGCGCCTCCACGCAGCGCCGCAGCAGGTCCCGGCCGTACAGGTCGTCGTGCGAGGCCCACTTGAACAGCTCGCCGCGGGATTCGGTGAACACGTAGTTGTGGTTCGGCGTGGCACCCACGTTCCGCGGCAGCCGGATATAGCGGATACGGGCGTCCCGCGCCGCGTACTTGCGGCAGATGTCCTCGGTCCCGTCCGTCGAGGCGTTGTCGGAGATGACCAGCTCGAAGTCCTCGTAGGTCTGGCCGAGCAGGGCGTCCAGCGACTCGGCCAGATACTCCTCGCCGTTGTACACGGGCAGGCCGATGCTCAATCGGGGCTGGGCGGTCATGTCTTCCTCACTTCACTGATGGTGGTCCGATGGTGCGCACGCAGGGCGGACCGCAGCTCCAGCCACCACAGCGCCGAGGCGGCGACGTTGGCGATGGCGACGCCCCAGGCCGAGCCGACGGTGCCGCCCAGGGCCGCCCCGCCGAGTCCGCCGCCGGCGTAGCCGACGGAGGCGAACAGCTGGCAGCGCAGGCTGCGCCGGGCCGCGGCGAGCGCGCGCAGCCCGGCCGCCGCACCGACGCCGACGCCGGCGCCCGCGACGCCGATGGAGATGGGCACGATGAGCTCGGAGGCGGAGTACCAGACCTGGCCGAGCACATGCTCGCCGACCGAATCCGGCACCAGCAGCAGCGCCCCGCCCCAGAGCAGGGCGGCGGCGGCAAGCCCGCCGGCGAGCACGAAGCAGAATCTGCCCAGCCGGTGCGGGGCCTGCCGCAGCACCCGCGCCGCCTCCGGGACGGTGACCAGCGAAAGGCCCATCAGCACGGCGAGGAACGGGCCGAGCAGCAGCTCCGCGCCGCGCACCGCACCCACCGCGCTGATCCCGACGATCGCACCGAGCCCGTACGCGCGGAGCTGACTCGCGCCGCTGAGGCTGACGTTCTCGACCAGGTACCGGTAGCCGAGGTCGCGCTGCTCGCGCAGCCACGCGCGCGCCCGGGCCGGCCGGGGCCGGATGCCGGACTGGAGCCAGCCGTACCCCGCGGCCACCGCGGCGGTCCCGCCCCAGGCGAGCACAAAGCCTTCCACGCTGCCCGCCTTGGCCGCCACCACCAGGGCCGGGATGAGGGCGATGCCCCACACGACGTCGTTGAGGAACGCCTTCCGCCCGGCGCCCGCGGCGAAGAACGCGAACCGCCAGGCGTCCTGCAGCAGCAGCCCCGGCAGCACCACGCCGAGGGCGGCGAACGCGCCCCCGAGCTGCCCGCCCATGGCGAGACCGACCGCCAGGCTCACCGCGCCGAGGGCCCCGCCGACAGCGAGCGCGGTACCGGTGGCCCGGCCCGCCGCCGCCCGCCACGGCCCGTCCGGCACCCCGCTGAAGCGCACCACGAGGGGGTCGGAGGCCAGCCCGCGGGAGACGTTGAGCACCACGCCGTAGGTCACCCAGGCCAGGCTGAACACGCCGAACGCGGTCAGCCCGAGCGAGCGGGCCACGTACATCCCGACCAGGAAGTTGCTCATGCTGGAGGCCGCCTGGTCGGCCAGTCCCCAGGACAGCCGCCCGGCGATGGCCCGTCTGGCGTTCGGCTTGGCGTGCCGGCGGCGGGCCACCGGTGCCGCCTTCTCCCCCTCGATGGTCATCGGCGTCACGCCTTGATCAGCCCGGCGCCCTCCAGGGCGTCGGCCGCGGTGGCGACGGCGTCGAACGGCAGGTCCGCCCGCTCGGCGATGTCCAGCAGGCTGTGCTCGCCGTCGGCGAGGCTGAGCACCCAGAGCATGGCCATCTGGGCCTGCTTGGTATCGCTGCGGCCGCCGAGCGCGTCGTACAACCCGCGCCGCCCGAGCTGCGGTTCGCCGTACGGGCTGAGGTTGACGTACCGCCGGTTGCGGTCGAGTACGGCGACGGCCTCGCGGCAGACGGCGAGGGTGTCCGCCATCGCCGCCGGGGAGACGAAGTCCAGATTGTCCGCCGAGTTGTGGTACTCCGGATAGCCGGCGTACGGGGTCCGGCTGAGCGAGCCCACGCCGAGGTCGAACCCGGGCGAGCAGTACTGCCGCTCGTCGTAGCCGTACGGGGTGAACCCGGTGATCCGGTGCGGCCGTTCGGAGACACCCAGCACATGCCGCATGACCTGGTCGATCTCCGCGTTTCCGCGCCTGCTCCGCTTGTACGTCAGCGAGCCCGGGTCGCCCGCGCAGGCCAGGACGAGGCCGTGCTTGACCCGCGCCACCCGCTCGGCGTTACGGGCCAGCCAGGTGATCGCCCCGACGGTGCCGGGCGCGAAGATGAACCGGTAGGTGTAATAGGGCTGTTGCTCCGCCAGCGCCCGGGCCAGGTGGGTGGCCACCGCGATGCCGGCCAGGTTGTCGTTGGCCAGTGACGGGTGGCAGGTGTGGCAGGAGACGATCACCTCGTCGGTGACCCGCCCGGGGACCACGTGCTCGGCGTAGGTGAGGTGGCCGTCCGCGAGGGTGGAGTCGATGCGTACCTCGTAGTCACCGTCCGGCAGCGCGTCCAGGGTCTGCTGCGCCAGGCAGAAGCCCCAGTCCGGCTTGTAGTAGCTGGTGCGGTACGGCACCCAGTCCGGGTGCTCCGGCAGGGTGTGCAGGTGCGGGCGCAGCTCGTCCAGCGTCATGGTCGCCGCCACCGGCACGCTGTAGCCGAGCACGTGCAGGCTGGACGCGGCGAAGTCGACGACGCGGTTGCCGGCGGCGTCGGCGATGTACGCGTCGCGGATGTTCCACTCCTGCGGCACCGTCCAGTCGAGCACCTGGGTCCCGGTCGGCACCTCGTGCACCTGCAGCGGGACGTATTCGCCGACGATCTCCAGGGTGGCGCGCACGCCGTCGCCCGTGATGCTCCGGCAGAGCGGGTACAGCCGCTCCACCAGCCCGTACATGTCCTCCCCCGCCTCGGTCATCGGCGCCACCGCAGGGTGTCGTCCACGGCGCCGCGGTCGGACGCCGCGCGCAGCACGGCGAGGCGGGTGAAGCGCTGCTCGAAGTCCTCGCGGGTGAGCTTGTGTTCGCGGTAGGCGTCGGCGAGTTCGAGCGCGCCCTGCTTGACCGTCCACTCGCAGTCGAAGCCGGGGATCGCGGTGCGGAAGCGGGAGAAGTCGACCCGGTACGAGCGCGGGTCGGCGCCGGTCTCCCCGGTGATCACCACCTTCGATCCGGACACCGCGGCGGCGACCTGCTCGGCGATCTCGGCGACGGTGACGTTGTTGATCTCGCTGCCGATGTTGAACGCCCGGTCGTGCACAGCGTCCCGCGGCGCGCTCAGCGCGGCGGTGAAGGCCCGGGCGATGTCGGCGGCGTGCACCAGCGGGCGCCAGGGGGTGCCGTCGGAGAGCACCAGCACCTCGCCGGACAGGAAGGCGTGGCCCACCAGGTTGTTCAGCACGATGTCGGCGCGCAGCCGCGGCGAGTAGCCGAAGGCGGTGGCGTTGCGCATGTACACCGGGCTGAAGGCGCCGTCGGCCAGCGAGTGCAGATCGTCCTCCACCCGCACCTTGGACTCCGCGTACGGCGTCACGGGGCGCAGCGGGGCGTCCTCGGCGACGAGGTCGTCACCGCCCGCGGCGCCGTAGACGGAGCAGGTCGACGCGTACAGGAACCGCTTCACCCCGGCGTCGCGGGCCAGCTTGGCCAGCCGTACGGACGCGTGGTGGTTGATGTCATAGGTGAGCTCGGGCGCCAGCGAGCCCAGCGGGTCGTTGGAGAGCGCGGCCAGGTGGATGACGGCGTCCACTCCGGCGACGTGGTCGGCCGTGACGTCGCGCAGGTCCACCCGCGGCCCCGGCGGGTCCGCGGGCCGCGGGCCCAGCACGCAGTCGGCGAACAGGCCAGCGTCGAGGCCGGTGACCTCGTGTCCGGCGGCCGCGAGGACCGGGGCCATGACGGAGCCCAGATAGCCCTGGTGTCCGGTCAGCAGTACGCGCACGGTTCATCCCCCCAGATTGAGCGTGAGTTTGGTGGCGTCGAAGGCCTCGGCGTAGCGCGCGTGGCATTCGATGCCGCGAATGCGGGCAAGGCCGAGGAAGGCCTCGCGGTCGTACCAGGGCCGGTGCCGCTGCGAGGGATAGTGCTCCCGCAGCAGCCGCACCTTCCGGTCGGCGGTGTCCGGCGACAGCGGCTGGTAGACCGCCGGGCGGCCGAGGTCGCCGTCCCATTTGACGATCTCGTAGCCGAGCACCAGGTGGTCGCGGAAGGCGGTGGGGATCAGCTTCGCCAGGCCGCGGTGGTCCTGGTGGGCGTCGTCGGTGCGCGGCGCCAGCACCAGGTCGGGTTCGGTCCGCTCGCGCAGCTCCTCGACCGCGGCCTTGGCCTCCTCCCAGCGCGCGGGGAACCGGCCGTCGGGCAGCTTGAGCACGGTCAGCCGCAGGTCGGCGCCCGGGCAGAAGGCGGGCAGCGCGGCCTGCTCCTCCAGCTCCCGCTTGCTGCCGCCGCCGGAGAGCACCAGCGCGTCGACCCGGAGGCCTGGCCGCGCGAGGCACATCGTCAGCAGGGTGCCGCCGGCGCCGATGGCGATGTCGTCGCAGTGCGCGCCCACCGCGACGATCCGGTCCAGGCGGGCGGCCCCGAGCCGGATCACGCGGTCCCCACGCGGGCGGCGTCCCGCTCCCATACGGCCCACGGCCGGTCGCCCCGCGCATAGGCCGTGTCGAGCGCGGCCCGCTCCTTCACGGTGTCGGTCGGCTTCCAGAAGCCGCGGTGCTGGTGTGCCACCAGGCGGCCGCGCTTGGCGAGTTGGGCGCAGCCGTCGGCGACCAGGTCGCCGTTCTCCGGGATGTGGTCGAAGACCTCCTGGCGGAGCACGAAGTAGCCGCCGTTCTCCCACAGCGGCAGTTCGCTGACCGCCGTAATGCCGCCGACCAGGCCGTCCTCGCCGAGGTCCACGCAGTGGAACGAGGACTGCGGCGGCACCACCATCATCGACGCGCCGGCGTCGCGGCGGGCGAAGTTCTCGATCATCTCCGGCAGCGGCGCGTCGGTGAGCACGTCGGCGTAGTTGGCGAGGAACATCTCGTCGCCGTCCAGGTGGTGCCGCACCCGGCGCAGCCGCTCCCCGATCGGCGATTCGATGCCGGTCTGCGCGAAGGTGATCGTCCAGTCGGCGATGTCGGTGGACAGCAGCTCGGCCCGGCCGTTGCGCATGACGAAGTCATTGGACGTCGTCTCCTCGTAGGTGAGGAAGAAATTCTTGATGTGGTGCGCCCCGTAGCCGAGGCACAGGATGAATTCGGTGTGCCCGAAGTGCGCGTAGTAGCGCATCACATGCCAGATCAGCGGCCGCGGGCCGACCATCGCCATGGGCTTGGGTATGTCGTCGGAGGTCCCGCTGCGCATGCGCAGCCCGTAACCGCCGCAGAACAGCACGACCTTCATGACTTGACCTCGACAATGCTCAGTTCCGGGATGGGGAAGACCAGGCGGCCGCCCCAGTCGCCGACGTAGGACAGCTGCTCGGCCAGCTCGGTCCTGAGGTTCCACGGGAGGACGAGCACGTAGTCCGGCCGGTCGGCGGCGATCTGCTCGGGCGGCAGGATCGGGATGCGGGTGCCGGGGGTGAATCGGCCGTGCTTGTACGGGTTGCGGTCGACCGTGTACGGGAGCAGGTCGGGCCGGATGCCGCAGTGGTTGAGCAGGGTGTTGCCCTTGCCAGGGGCGCCGTAGCCGACGACCGTCTCGCCGCGCTCGGCGGCCTCGATGAGGAACTTGAGCAGGTCCCGGCGCACCTTGGCGACCCGGGCGGAGAACTCGGTGTATCCGGAGAGCTCCTGCAGCCCGGCTGCCTTCTCCCGGGCCAGCACGTCGGCCACCCTTCCCCAAGCTCTCGACTCCGCTCGAGCAGGGGATACCCCATTGGTCGGCTCGCCGGCCACCTCGGCGGGGCGGGCCCACAGCCGGATGGATCCGCCGTGCGTGGGCAGCAACTCCACGTCCACGAGCGTCAGTCCGCCGCTGGCCAGCGCCCGGATCGCGGCCGCGACCGTGTAGTACTGGAAGTGCTCGTGGTAGATCGTGTCGTACTGGTTCTGCTCGATCAGCGTCAGCAGGTGCTGCACCTCGATGGAGACCCAGCCGTCGTCGGCGACGAGGGCGCGCAGGCCCTGGGTGAAGCCGACCACGTCGGGTATGTGCGCGTAGACATTGTTGGCCACGACCAGGTCCGCCGGGCCGTTCCGGCCGCGGACGGTCGCGCCGGTGTCCGGGTCCAGGAACTCCGTCAGCGTCGGCACCCCCGCGTCCCGCGCCGCGGCGCCGACGTTCACCGACGGCTCGATGCCGAGGCAGCGGATCCCCCGCTCCGCCACATGTCGCAGCAGGTAGCCGTCGTTGCTCGCGACCTCGACCACGAAGGAGTCGGTGTCGAGCCCCAGCCGCTGCACGGCGTCGGCGACGAAGGTGCGCGCGTGCTCCACCCACGAGGTCGAGAAGGAGGAGAAGTACGCGTACTCCTTGAACGTCTCCTCCGGCGTGATCAGCGGCGGGATCTGGGCCAGCCAGCAGTCGGTGCAGACCCGCAGATGCAGCGGGTACGCCGGCTCCGGCAGGTCCAGTTGGTCCGCGGCGAGGAAGCTCTCGCACGGCGGCGTCGCGCCGAGGTCGACGACGCTCTCCAGCGCCGCCGAGCCGCAGAGTCGGCATCCTGTCATCTCTTGCCCCCCATTGATTCCGTCCGTGCCGCGATCGCGGCGCGGTACTCCTCCAGCAGGCGCTCGAGTCCGACGGCCGGGCTGAAGCCCTGCTCGTAACGGCGCCTGGCCGCCTGCCCCATCTCCCGGTTACGGGCCGGCTCCCCCGCGATCCGCCGCAGGCAGGACGCGAGCGAGGCTGCCTCGCCGGGCTGGTGCAGCAGCCCGGTGACCCCGTCCTCGACCAGTTCGGCGAAGGCGCCGTGACCGGCGGCGACGGTCGGCACCCCCGCCGCCATCGCCTCCACGACCACCAGGCCGAACGCCTCCAGCCAAGTCGAGGGGGCAACCACGGCGACCGCCCGCTCAACGGCCTTGCGGCTCTCCGCCGGGTCGCACAGGCCGACGTACCGCACGTCGTCCCGCCCCGCCGCCCAGGCGGTCACCTCGCGCTCCAGCGGCCCCGTGCCGGCGATCACGAGCGGCACCCCCACGCCGCCGCTCGCCGCGATCTCGTCCCACGCGGCCATGAGCAGCCGCACGCCCTTGGCCTCCGCGAGCCGGCCGAGATAGAGCAGATGCTCACCGTCGCCCGCCCGGCAAGCACCCGGATCCGGGACGAAGTTGTGCTTCACCACCAGCCGCTCGGCCGGCAGCCCGGCCCGTACCAGAACGTCGCGCTGCGCCGCCGAGAGGCAGAAGAAGCGGGTGACGCCCGACCACCACCGGCGCCGGTTGACCGACATGCTGACCGCGAGCGGCACCGTCGCCAGCCGGGAGCCCCGGTAGCAGCCGTGCCGGACGGCGGGCAGCGGCGTGCCGCCGACGCAGTCGGTGCACGGCCGGCCGTCCCGCTGCAGGGTGCCCGGCACGCAGACCTGGGTGTAGTTGTGCAGCGTGGCGACGGCGGGCACCCCGGCGTCGGCGCAGGCGGCCAGCACGGCGGGCGACAGGAGCGGGAAGACGTTGTGGACGTGCACGACATCGGGGCGGGTGGTGCGCAGCCTGGCGGCGAGTTCGGTACGGACCGCCGGGTTCCACGGCACCAGCAGCGGCAGCGCGGCCTTGCCCAGCAGGGACCGGTCGGCGATGTCGTCGCTGCGCCGCTCGAACAGCTCGACCCGGTGGCCTGCCGCGCGCAGCAGCGCCACCTCCTGGTCGACGACGTTGTTCTCGCCGCTCGGCTGCGCCGAGGCGTAGCGGTTGTGCACCACGAGGACGTGCATGCTCAGGTCACCTCCCGGTCCCGGGCCCAGCGCGGGACGCGCCGCCGGGGGATCGCTGTTGCCGCGAACGGCAGCGGCTCGGCGGGGGCCGCCAACAGCGAGGCGGCCAGCGTCAGATGCAGCAGATACGGCGAGGCGTCGCCGAGACCGGCCTCGGTGTACGACGCGATCGCGCAGTAGCTGATCAGGAAGATCGCGCAGGCCCGCGCCAGCGACGGCGGCCGGAGCAGCGCGACGGCGCCGAGCACGGTGATGATCCCCACCACCAGGGCGACGCCGATCAGCCCCTGCTCGTGGAAGACGGCCAGCCAGCTGTTGTCGATCGGCAGCCCGTCGAAGGACTTGTCGCCAAGCCCCGTACCGAACAGCTGCTCCGCGGTCGACCGGGGCGCCGCCAGCAGGGCGTCCCAGACCTTGGCCCGGCCGTTGAGGCTGGAGAAGTACTGCTCGCTCTGCCCGCGCCGGTACCAGGCCTGCAGCGCGGAGCTGAACCCCACCGCGGCCACGGCCCCGCACAGCACCGTCCAGACGAAGAACCGGCGGGCGGCGGCGCTGGTCAGGATCAGCGAACTGATGGCCAGCACCAGCCCGATGAGCAGGCCGAGGGTGGCCGTCCTGGTATGGGTCAGCACGAGCAGCACGAGCGAGGGCCCGATGACCACCGCGGCGCTCGCCCGGTCGGTCTGCCGGCCCAGCAGGAGCAGCACCGTGAGTCCGATGATCACCGCGGCGTACTGCCCGATCTGCGGCGGGGTGAGCGGCCACAGCGCGCCGACCAGCCGGCCGCCGTAGACGTCCGGCATGGCCGCGCCCGGCGAGATGAGCGCCCCGACGGCCACCGAGCCGAGCACCGCGAAATAGGTGCGGATGTGGTGCCGGACGAACGTCAGGCTGCCGTCCCACCAGCGGCTGAGCAGCCACAGCGTACCGACGAAGAGCGCCAGCCGGGCGCACCGGAACAGCGCCCCGAAGCCGGACTCCAGGTCCACGCTGGAGATCACGCTCGGCAGCAGCAGCAGGGTGAGCAGCAGCACGACGGCGTTGGCCCGGATGCGCAGCTGCAGGTTGAGCGCGAGCGCCAGCGTGAACGCGCCGACCAGCGCGCCCATGGTGACCACCTGGATCAGGGAGCGGGGCAGCGGAATGATGGTCTCCGCCCCGGTGGAGCCGAGCGTGTTGAGGATCAGCAGCCCCCAGACCACGCCGACGGTCTTCGGTGTGCCGGCCGGGATCATGTCAGTCACCGCCCCGCCGGCGGAGGGTGCTGCCCTTGTCCTGCTCGTACGGCGCGTCCTTCCACTCCCCGAAGTCGAGCTGCCGGCTCGGGTCGTGGGCGGTGAAGCTCCAGGCTCCGAGGTAGGTGTTGTCGTGCCAGCGGTTCTGCTGCTTGCGGGTGATCGCCTCGGCGACCTTCTCGCCCTGGTACGGCGACCAGTCCGGATAGGTGCCGTAGTTGGCCAGCACCGCCATCCGGTCGCATTTCTCCTTGCACTTGACGACGGATTTGTCGAGCACGAAGCGGTTGTCGTGTATGTCCACCCGCTGGGTCTTCCACCGGCAGTCGCCGTAGAGCGGCTTGGCGGTGATCGCCGGCCGGGCGCAGCTCTTGGGGTCCTTCACCAGCAGCGTGCAGTCGCCGGTGGAGGTATTGGCCGGGCTGTTGCAGAACCGGTCGGCGTTCTCCCACAGGGTGATCCCGTTCCAGTTGTTCTCCAGCGTGTTCCGGGAGATCTCGATCTTGTCGGTACGGGCCTTCACCCGCGGCTCGCCGCCGGATTCGGACAGGTAGACGGTGGCGTACGGGAAGTTGTCGTCGCCCTCGGCCTGCTCGCGGCCCTCGACCCAGTTGTTCCGGCGGATCGTGTTGTCCCGGATGACCGCGTTGTAGCTGGTCTCGTACATCAGCGCGGGGCCGTCGTTGGCCTCGAGCACATTGCCCTCGATGCGGAAGTCGTTGTTGTTGGTGTCCGCCCACAGCCCGGCGCCGCGGTTGTCGTGCACCCAGTTGCCGCGGATGTCGGCGCCGTTGACGGCCCAGAACTTCACGCCGCCGGTGCAGCCGCAGCCGTCCCGCCGCCGCTCCCAGTCGCCGGTGTTGTTGCCGGTGATCTCGTTGCCCTCGAGCACCAGGTCGCGGAGCTGACCGGTGCCCTTGTACGCGTTCATGCCGTACTGCCCGTTGTCGCGCAAACAGCTGGCACGGACCCGCTGGCGGGCGCCGGCCATCAGCCCGGCGCCGTCGTTGCGCTGGATCGTCGCGTGCTCGATCACCCAGCCGTCGGCCGAGTCGTGGTTGACCACGCCCTGGTCGTGCGGCGCCTTGAAGCCCTGCACGGTCAGATGGCGGATGGTGACGTCGGGCGCGCCGCCGCCGAACGCGTACTGGTTGATCCTGCGGCCGTCGAGCACCGCGCCGGGCGCGCCGAGATAGCGGTTCCCCTTCTTGGGGAGGACCTGGGAGTAGCGGTCCGGATCGAGCCGGTGCGTGCCGGGCCGCAGCCAGAAGGTGGTGCCCGCGGGGCTGCTCTTGGTCTTCGCGGCCAGGTCACCGACCCGCTTGGGATCGACCGTCACCGCGCCCTTCGGTGCCGTCGCAGGCCCGGCCGCGGGCTTGGCGCACACCCGGGCCACGGGCTTGGCCGGCGCCCCGGACGTGGCGGGCGCACCGGTCGGCTCCGCCCGGCTGTCCGGCGTGCTGGACGTGCAGCCGGTCGCCGCCAGCAGGGCGAGCGCCAGCGGTGCCGCCGCCGGTGCCCAGTGCCGCCACGTGATCCCCACATATCCTCCTAGCCGTGGAACCTGAGTACGGTGGTGAACTCGCCCGCCGGCGAGGGGCCGCTGCCGATCAGCGTCGTGGCGGGCTCCTTGCGCCCGAAGCCGGCGGAGTACCAGCCCAGCGGCGGATCGGTCTCGCCGCGGTGCGCCCGCCAGGTCAGCTGCTCGGGCAGGTCGAGTACGGCCGAGCGGTCCGCGCCGTCCTTGGTCCAGGTGAGCTCGGCCCGGTTCCCCACCAGCTCCGCGGCGACCGCCGGGCCGAGGTGGAACGCCAGGCGTGCGGCCCGTCGCCCGCCGCGTATCTCGTCGACCACCCGCAGCTCCCGGCCGGTCAGCTCCACCCGGCGCCGGTGCGCCGAAGGCCCGTAACCGTCGTGCTCGGCGCACCAGCGGGCCACGCCCTCATCGGCCGCGTCCACGTCCAGGACGCGGCTGCGGGCGTGCCGGGTCCACAGGAACGGGCCGCCGGAGACGGACTGGTCGGCCTCGTCCAGCTCCAGGGTGTTGTGGCCGAGGGTGGAGCGGAAGTACTGCCGCCACTCGGGCTGCCCGTGATAGCAGTACGTCCCCGGGTCGGCGAGCACGTCGACGCCCTCATGCCTGACCTCCACGGACAGCGCGTCCGCGTGCGCGTGCGCGGCGATGGAGAGGAAGCCGTGCGGGCCGCCGTCGCAGCGGCACCAGATCTCCCCAGGGCCGCGCAGGATCGTCATCCCGGCGTCGGCGAAGTGGGCGGGGCGGCTTGCCGGTCGGCGCACGGTCGGCCCTGTGCCCGGTTTCGCGTACGGCCGGATGAGCGCGGCCAGCAGCGGGGTGCGCACATCGGTGCCGGTCACCTCGGGCCACCAGTCGAGCCGGCCGAACACGGCGTCCCCGGTGGCCAGCAGCGAACCCCAGCGGTCGGTGCCGGCGCCGTCAACCACCAGACCGTGCCCATCGTCCGCGTCCCCCTGGCGCGGCGGCCGCAGGCGGCTGTCCACGATGGCCGCGAGCGCGTCGGTCATCCGTAACAGCACCAGCCGGACCGTCGCCGGGACCGGCACCCGCGCGGCGTCCGCCTCTGCCAGCGCCGCCAGGCCGAGCTCCAGCACGAGTCCGTGATACTCGGTGGCCAGCTCGCGGTTGAGGCCGGAGAGGAAGGTGTTGCCGCGCAGCTGCCGGTCCAGCGACCGCAGCGCGTCCGCCCGCCAGCGCGCTGAGGAAGGGAACCACGCGAACGCGCAGGACGCGGCGAACTGCCCCGCGGCCTCGGCGATGACGTGGTTGTTCGCGGATGATCCACGGCTGGGGAAGGCGGCCAGCCAGCGCTGGTGATGCCAGATCTGCTGCAGCGCCGCCGGGTTGTCCTCGAACAGCCCGGCCGCGCCCGGCCAGCCGTCGAGCAGCCGGCGGATCCACACCCAGGACAGCAGCCGGATGCCGAGCTCGATGCCGCTGACCCAGTGCACGCCGCGCAGCGGCGGGTTCTCCGCCCACCAGGACCGCAGGTGCGCGGCGACGCGCTCGGCGTACCGCTCCTGCCCGGTGATCGCGTAGGCGGCGGCGAGCACGGTGAGGTGCTGGTGCCGGGACAGCTCCCAGATCTGCTTGATGTCGCCGACCGCGTCCTCGTTCCGGTACGGCACGTCGAAGGCGTAGCCCCACGGGGCCCGGCGCCCGGTCTTCGGGTCGTACCACCAGTCGGGCTCGACCAGGTCGTCGCGGTTCACGCCGAAGTACCGGGCCTGCCCGGTCAGCAGCCGGTCCGCCTCGGCGACGAGGCGTTTCGCGGCGTCCGCAGGCACCTCGCTGATCGTCCCGGCGGGGAGTGCGGCGGTGAAGCGGGCGCCGGACACGGCCGGGCAGTCCGGCGGCGCCGACCGCCACCGCCGCCTGCGCACCGCGTCGCCCATCCGGCCGCCGACCTCCCGCGGTTCCATCCGGGACAGCCGCCGCAGGTACCAGCCAGGACTCATGCTCATCGCGCCCTCGCCAGGGTCACCGGCGCGCCCGCGGCCAGGCCCGCCTGCACGGCGAGGGTGGACGCCGTGGTGGCGGCCAGCGACTCCAGCGGCACCGGCATCGGCCCGCCGGTCCTCACGGCCCGGACGAACGCGGCCAGTTCGGCCTCCTGGCCCTTGTCCCTCGCCTTGGGCAACCGTGAGCTGACCCACCGCTTCTGCCCATACACCGAGGCCCGGACGAAGTCGTCGAGCCGCAGCACCTTGCCGTCCGCGAGGAGGTCGAGGGTCTCCTTGGGGAAGCCGGGCGAGCCGGAGGTGACGTAGCTGATGGTCGCGGTGGACCCGTCCGGGTAGCGCAGCACGATCTGCAGGTCGTCGCCGCCGGACGTGGCGGTCGCGTACACGGAGACCGGGTCGGCCCCGAGCAGCCAGCTCGCCGTGTCGATGAAGTGCCCGCCCTCACCGGCGAACCGGGTGCCCTCGGTGCCCTGTTGCAGGT
The DNA here is from genome assembly GCF_011044975.1 of Streptomyces coryli. Classification (GTDB taxonomy): domain Bacteria; phylum Actinomycetota; class Actinomycetes; order Streptomycetales; family Streptomycetaceae; genus Streptomyces; species Streptomyces coryli. The sequence goes on from NZ_JAAKZV010000096.1 coordinate 17,242, forward strand.
ACCAGCTGCCGTGGTCGAGGCGGCCCGCGTTGACCAGGTAGCGCAGGCTCGCGGGGCCGGTCCTGGCGCCGAACCGCTTCCTGGCCTCGCTCAGCAGCGGCGCGAACCGGCGGTTGAAGCCCACCTGGATCCGGTCGTTGCCGGACTCCTCCACCGCGGCCAGGACGCCGGCCAGCTCGTCCTCGGTGAGGGCGAGCGGCTTCTCCACGAAGACGGCCTTGCCGGCGAGCAGCGCCCGCCGCGTCAGCTCGGCGTGCGAGCTGTGCCGGGTGACCACGAACACCGCGTCGATGGACGCGTCGCCGAGCACGGCGTCGAGGTCGGTGGTGGCCTCGGCGAAGCCGAACTTCCGCTGTGCGTTGACCCCGGAGAGCGCCGTGGTGGTGACCACGGTGGACAGCTCGACGCCGTCGCGCCCGGTCAGATGGGGCAGCAGCATCGACGTCGCGTAGTTTCCCGCGCCGATGAAACCCAGCCGCACCTGCGTCTTGGAGCGCCCGCCCGGTACGGGTATGCCGCCGCTGCGCCGCACGGCGGGCACGGCCACCGCCGGGGGCTCCGCGTCGGCCTTCTCCTCGGGATACCGGAACAGCACGGCCACGGCCTTCAGTTCGCCGTCCTTCAGCCTCCGGTACGTATCGACGGCGTCGTCGAAGTCCGCGATGTGCGAGACCAGGGGCTCCACGTCGACGCGGCCGCGGGCGACGAGATCGAGGAAGCATGCCAGGTTGCGGCGCTCGGTCCAGCGCACGTAGCCGATCGGGTAGTCGCGCCCCTCCAGCTCGTACGACGGGTCGTAGCGCCCGGGGCCGTACGACCGCGAGAACCGGACGTCGAGCTCCTTCTCGTAATACGCGTTCCACGGCAGGTCGAGGCGGCACTTGCCGATGTCGACGACGCGGCCGCGGTCCCGGCACAGCCGCGCGGCCAGCTCGACGGGCTGATTGCTGCCGCCGCCGGCGGCCAGGTACACCTGGTCCACGCCGTGCCCGTCGGTGAGTTCGGCTGCGGCCGCCTCGACCGCCGCCGACGCGGGATCGCCGCAGGCCACGGCGCCCAGCCGCTCGGCGAGCTCGCAGCGCGCCGGATCCGGGTCGGCGCCGACGACGCGTACGCCCGAGGCGGCCAGCAGCTGCACCACCAGCTGCCCGATCAGCCCGAGGCCGATCACCAGCGCCACATCACCGAGTTGCGGCTCGCCGCGGCGGACGCCCTGCATCGCGATCGACCCGACGGTGCCGAAGGCCGCGTGCCGCGGCGCGAGGCCGTCCGGCACCGGGGCATAGAGGTTCTTCGGCACCCAGTTCAGCTCGGCGTGCAGCGCGTGCTCATTGCCCGCGCAGGCCACCAGGTCGCCGACCTTGACGTCGTCGATGCCGGGGCCGACCTGCTCGACCACGCCGCAGAGCGAGTAGCCGAGCGGCGTGTACGAGTCCAGCTTGCCCATCACCTTGCGGTACGTGGCGGGCACCCCGTTGGTGGCCACGCTCTGCATGACCTTGGCCACCTGGTCGGGGCGGGAGCGGGCCTTGCCGACCATCGACATGCCGGCCTCGGACACCTTCATGAGCTCGGTCCCGGTGGAGATCAGCGAGTAGGCCGTCCGCACCAGTACGCCGCCCGGCTTGCACCCCGGCACCGGCACGTCGAGCAGCGCCAGTTCGCCGCTCTTGTAGTTCTGCACTACCTGTTTCACCCAAACTCCCCAGAAGTCGCGCCCCGGTACCAGTACTCGAGGGTCAGCACATGCCACAGATGCTTGGAGTAGTCCCGCTGCCCGGCGGCGTCCGCGGCGGCCATCCGGGCCAGCGCGTCGCGGCGCAGGAACCCGTCGCGGACGAGCACGCCGTCGTTCACCACCTCGCGCACCAGCGGCGCCAGGTCCCGGCTCATCCAGGCCCGCAGCGGGGCGCTGAACAGGCCCTTGGGCCGGTACACGATCTCCTTGGGCAGAATCGAGGAGGCCGCCTCCTTGAGCACGGCCTTGCCCTGCCGCCCGGCGATCTTGCGGTCGCCGGGGAAGGCGAACGCCGCCTTGACCACCTCGACGTCCACGTACGGCACCCGCACCTCGGTCGACGCGGCCATGCTCGACCGGTCCGTATAGGCGAGGTTGAGGCCCGGCAGGAACATCCGGGCGTCGCCGAGGCACATGCGGTTCACGAAGTCGTCGAGCTCGTTGTCCGCGTAGATGTCGGCGTGCTCGGTCAGCACGTCGTCGACCGTCCCGGCCAGGTCCGGGTTGATCAGCGCGAGCAGCTCGTCCTGGTCGTACATGGTGTAGCTGCGCCGGAACGCGGTCTCCTCCGGCAGCTCGGCGAAGGACAGGAACCGCTTCGCGAACCGCACCGACCGGTATCCGCGGCGGGCGGTGGCGACCGGCAGCCGGTCCACGGCCGCGGCTACGCCGCGCCGCAGCGGCCGCGGGACGCGCTGGTAGCGCAGGGCGAGGAGGTTGGCCAGGTGCTTGCGGTAGCCGGCGAACAGCTCGTCGGCCCCCATCCCGGAGAGCATCACCTTGACGCCCGCGTCCCGGGCGGCCGAGCAGATCAGGTACGTATTGATCGCGGCCGGGTCGCCGATCGGCTCGTCCAGGTGGTACGTCATCTGCGGCAGCAGGTCGAGCACGTTGGGCGCGATCTCGATCTCGTGCAGATCGACGCCGAACTGCGCGGCGACCTGCCGGGCGTAGCGCAGGTCGTCCGGCATCGCCTCGAACTTGGCGTCCTCGGCGCGGAATCCGATCGTGTACGCGGAGATCCCGGGCTGGTGCCGGGCGGCCAGCGCGGTCAGATAGCTGGAGTCGAGGCCACCGGAAAGGAAGGTCGCGACGGGCACGTCGGAGAGCAGGTGCTGCCGCGTCGACTCCTCGACAATGGCGGCCAGGTCCGACCGCTCGCCGCTCTGGGCCCGCTCCTGCCCCTCGGCGGCGACATCCTTCAGATTCCAGAACCGGCCGCGGTCCACCCGGCCGTCGGCCCGGCATCTGAGCCAGCTCCCCGGCGGCAGCTTCTCCGCCTCGCGGAGCGCGCAGCGCGAGTCCGGCACCCAGTAGTAGAGCAGCGAGGCCACCAGCGCCGCGTGGTCCACCTCCAGCGACCCGCCGGTGACGGCGGCGAGCGCCTTGAGCTCGGAGGCGAACACCAGGCCCGTACCGCGGCGGAGCAGGAACAGCGGCTTGATGCCGAGCTGGTCGCGGGCGAGCACCAGATCGCCGGTGCGCTCGTCGAAGATCCCGAAGGCGAACATGCCGCGCAGCCGAGGCAGGCAGTCGGTGCCCCAGCGCCGCCAGGCCTCCAGCACCACCTCGGTGTCGGAGGTGCCGCGGAAACGCACCCCGGAAGCCGTTAACTCCGCGCGCAGTTCGGGTGCGTTGTAGAGCTCGCCGTTGTACGTGAGGGCGAGGCCGTCCGAGACCATCGGCTGGGCGCCGGTCTCGGACAGGTCGATGATGGACAGCCGGCGGTGCCCGAGATGCACATGGCCGTCACCGGCGGGGTGGCCGTACCGGCCCGCCCCGTCCGGGCCGCGGTGGGCGAGGATCTCGGTGAGCCGGTCGGTGACGGCCTTGCCGTCCGGCCATCGGTAGGTGCCTGCGATGCCACACACGTCTTACCGCGCCTCCTGGTCGCTGTCCGGACCTCGTGCGGCCAGCACCGAGGAGTTCTCCGCCCACCGCCGGCCGGTCCCGTTCTGCCGGCCGATGCGCTCGGCGTGGCCGCGCAGCGCGGTGTGCTGCCCGTCCCACAGGGTGCCGTCGGTGCGGTCCCGGGGATCGGGGTCGATCAGCACCACACCGGCCACCGGGATGCGCTGGTCGGCGAGTTGCCGCGCCACGGTGTGCAGCCAGGCGGCGCTGCCGTGCCCGGCCCGTACGACGAGCACGGTCTGGGCGCCGAGGTGGTGCAGGTCGGTCCACGCCGTGCCGGGCGCGACCGAGCCGACGCCGAGCCTGCGCACCTTGCGCGGCACGGCCGCGGCGTCCTCGCCGCGGACCACGTCCGGATCGCCCGGCTGCGGGCGGCGGTTGGCGAGCTGCGGTCCCGGCAGGCCGTCGACGATCACCACGGGCCGGTCCGCCGCCAGGGCTCTGGCGAGGTCCTGGGCGATGTCGCTCGTGCTGCGCGCGCAGCCCAGCTCGAGCAGCGACACCGGGTCCGCGGAGCCGCGCACGATCCGGGCCAGGGTCGCGGTGAGCCGGTCCCGTGCCGCCAGGGCCCGGCGGCGCTGCCACAGCCTGGCCGGCCGGCGCAGCTCCGCGATGACGGAGGCGCCGAGGTTCGCGGCGATCTCCCGGCGCAGCACCGGGCGGTTCGCCACCACCACGCCGACCGCGGCCAGCGCGAGCCCGAGCGCGAGGCCGACGGCGAGCCCGATCGCGGCATTGGTCACCACGGCCTTGCGCGGCGAGTGCTGCACCGCGCGCGGGGCGTCCACGATCTGGGTACGGGCGATGAGCTGGGGCGTGCCCATGCGCGCTTCCTCGGCGCGCTGGTCGTAATCGCCGATCTGCGAGGTGAGTTTGGCCCGGCGGTCGAAGAGCGACTCGAGCTCCGCCGATGCGGTCGGGTCGACGCCCGGCTCGCGGCCCCCGATGTCCTCGTTGACGTCGGCGAGCTCCTTGCGCAGCCGGTCGCGCTGCTTGAGCAGCGCCTCTGCCTCGGCGTCCGCGGCCTCCCGCATCCGCTTCACGTGATCCGCGATGAACGCGTCGGCCACCGCCTTGGCCCGGGCCACCGCCTGGGCGTCGCTGTCGCCGGTCACATCGATCTGCAGCAGGTTGTTGGTCAGGCCGGTGCCCCGGTATTCCGCCATGAAGTCCGCCGGGCGTTCCGTGGAGTCGAGGGACTTGAGAGCCGCGGCGGCGACCCGCGTGGTCTGCAGCACCTCGACGTCGGTGCGGATCAGCGTGCCGGTGTCGTTCGGCTGGTCCTCCTGGTGCGCGACCAGCACCTTGGTGACCGCGGTCGGCGGGGGCGGCAGCAGCACGGCCAGCGCCGCGCCGATCAGCAGCCCCAGCAGCGCCATGGCGCACCAGAGCCGGCGGCGCCTGCGCACCGCCACCACCAGCGCCTGCAGGTCGAACAGCGGCGCGGCCGCCGGCGACTCGGACGTCGTGTTCGTCGTCACGGTGATCCCCCCGTCCCGTGGCTGTGCACCGCGAAGGCGAGCGTGCCGTCGTCCGGTGGATCGCCGGCGTCCGGCGGCGGATCGGCCGGCCCCGCCGGGCGGGCCCGGACGGCGCCTGCCAGGACGATGCCGACGACCTCGTGCCGGCCGTCCGCGCACGCCCCGGCGATGCCGGCGAGCTCCGCGGCGGTCCAGCTGCCGGCGCTGAGCACCACCAGGACCCCGGACTCCTGGCCGCGGTCCGGCACCATCGGCCGGTGCACCGATACGTCCACGACCCGCAGCATGGGGTATCCCCTGCTCGAAGAGCTTGGGGAAGGATCGCCCTCGGCCTCGACGACCAGTTGCCCGGCGGCCCGGCGGGCGACCTCGTCGCCTTCCGGTACGACCACCAGCAGCCGCCGCGAGCCCGGCAGCCGGTCGCGGATGCGCGCGCACACCCGCCCGTAGCGGATCCGTCTGCTCTCCTCACCGCCGGACGTCCGCAAGGGCGGTACGTCCCACCGGGTGTCGAGGTCCAGCAGCCGCCGGATCCGGGCCCGCGGGCTCTGGTCCTGCGGCTTTTCGCCGGGCCGTTCACCGGGCACGTCGACGCTGCCCAGCAGCGTCGAGCCCAGCGCCGTGGCGATCTCCGCTTCGGTGCGCAGCCTGCGGCTGGCGCGGGTGGCGGCGAGATGGCCGATGACCGCGCTGAGGAAGAACAGCAGCGCCCCGCCGCCCACGAGCTGCGTCCGCGTCGGCGGCGCCTCGGTGGTGGGCTTGGCGGCCGCCCCCATCACGACCATGCTGGCCTTGTTGGCCGCCGGGTCGGACTCGTTCAGCTTGGTCATCGCCTCTTCCAGCGCGGTGCGCAGCTCCTCGAGTCTGGTACGGGCCTGCACGCTCTCCACCGTCTTCCCCGGGTCGGTCGCGTTGGCCAGTTCGGTGATGCGGCGGTTGGTCTGCTCCACCTTCTTGCGCAGCGACTCGGGCCCCGACGCGGTGCTGTCGCCCGCGATCCGCTCGCCGAACGCGATGAACTGCCGGGCCACTTCGTCGGAGAGCCGCTGGGCGCGCTCCGGGGTGTCGGCCGTCCCCGAGATCTTGACGACATTCGCGTTGGCCGCCTTGGCGCTCACCCGGCCGCGCAGCTCTTTCCCGCCGACGCCGCTCCAGTCGAGCTTGGCGGCGGCGCGGTCGACGACCGCGGAGCTGGTGGCGAGCTGCGCCTGGGTGAGCAGCTCGCGCTCCTCCCACGCCCCCGGCAGCAGCACCGAGGTCGATGTCGTGTACTTCGGCGGCGTCAGCAAGGAGATGCCGTAGCCGACGAGCGCGCCCAGCAGGGTGAGGGCGGCGAGCAGCCGCCAGCGGCGCCGGAATATCCGGCCGATCGTGGCCAGTCGTACCGTGTCGTCGTTCACCGGCCCTGCCTCTTCCCCGTACGGACCGCCTCGTAGGCGGCGAGCAGCGATCGCTGCGAATTGCGCCAGGAGAGCTGTCCGCCGATCCGCTCCTGGCCGATCTTGCCCATCCGCTCGCGCTCGTCCGGATCGTCCAGCAGCACCGCGATGAGCTTGGCGAATTCGGCCTCGTCGTTGGCGGGCGCGTAGACGGCGGCGTCACCGGCGGAGACCCGCGCCTCCTTGAGGTCGAACGAGACGATCGGCCGGCCCATCACCATGTACTCCAGGACCTTGTTCATGGTCGACACGTCGTTGAGCGGATTGCGCGGGTCGGGCGAGAGGCACACGTCCGCGGTGGACAGATAGCGCGCCAGATCGGCGTCCGGTACGCGCCCGGTGAACTGCACCTGCTCGTCGAGCCCGAGCCGCCGGGACAGCGCCACCATCGCGTCGAAGGCGTCTCCGGAGCCGACGAACACCGCGTGCCAGTCGGTCCGGCCGAGCTCGTCGCGCAGCTTCGCGAGGGCGCGCAGCGCGTAGTCGACGCCGTCCTGCGGGCCCATCACGCCGAGGTAGCACAGCAGATGGGGTCTGCCGCGCTTCAGCTCCGGCTCCGGCGGTACGGGATGGAAGCGGTCGATGTCGGGGGCGCTGCGCACCACGAAGACGTCCTCGGGGCGGCGGCCGCCGCGGCGCAGCGCGACGTCCCGGTAGCTCTCGTTCGTGGCGAGGACGACGTCCGCGGCCCGGTAGGTGCGCCGTTCCAGCGCGCACACGGCGCGGTAGAGCAGGTCCTCGCCGCGGCCGAACCGGGAGAGGTACAGCTCGGGCACCAGGTCGTGCTGGTCGAAGACGAACCGCGCGCCCTGCCGCTTCAGCCACAGCGCCGGCAGGAACAGCAGGTCGGGCGGGTTGCAGGCGTGCACCACATCGACCGGGCCGACCTTGCGGGCCAGCCGGGCCGTGTGCCACAGCGCGGAGCCGTACTCCCGCAGATAGCCGGCCGGTCCCCCGGTGGCCGCGCGCAACGGGTAGCGGTGGATCCGCACCCCGTCGATCTCGGCCTCGGGCTCCGTGTCCCGTTTGCTTCCCCGCGGGCAGATGACGTGCACCGTCCAGCCCGCGTCGCGCAGCGTCGTGCACTCCTGCCACACCCGCCGGTCGAACGGCACCGACAGGTTCTCCACCAGTATCAGCGCGCGCCGGCCCGGCGCCTCACTGCTGGTTGCGTTACCACGCAATGCCCACGTACCCCCTCTCGTCCCGGCGCGCCTCGGCGTCGGGAAGGCGGATCAGGTCGACGATCACCGGACTGCCGTCATCGGTGCCGTGCGGCAGCGCCGCCAGCACCGCCGGGTCCCGGGTGCCGACCAGGCACACCTCGGCGTGCTCGAGCACCTCGCCGACGGACTCGGCGAGCAGCTGCGCGAGGTGCGGCAGCCGGTTCTCGATGTACTCGCGGTTCGCGCCGAGCAGCCGGGAGAGGTTGACGTTGGCGTCGTAGATCCGCAGGTCGTATCCCTTGCCGAAGAGCCGCTCGGCCAGCTCGACGAGCGGGCTCTCGCGGAGGTCGTCGGTGCCGGATTTGAAGGACAGTCCGAGCAGACCCACCCGGCGCTTGCCGAGGCGCTCGACCAGCTCGACCGCGCGCTGCAGATGGTCGGCGTTGGAGGGGAGCACGTGGGAGAGGATCGGCACCGAGACGTCGGCCCGGTGCGCGGCGTGCACCAGGCTGCGTAAGTCCTTGGGGAGGCAGGAGCCGCCGAAGGCGAAGCCGGGGCGCAGATAGGCGGCGCTGATGTTCAGCTTGCGGTCGGCCAGGAAGACGTCCATCACCTGGTGCGAGTCGACCCCGAGCGCCTGGCACACCGCGCCGAGCTCGTTGGCGAAGCCGATCTTGAGGCCGTGGAAGGCGTTGTCCGCGTATTTGATCGCCTCGGCCGTCGGTACGGGCACCCGGAACACCTCGCCGGGCAGGCCCTCGTACAGCGCCGCCACCACGTCGCCGCTGGCCTTGTCGAGCTCGCCGATGACGGTCTTGGGCGGGTCGAAGAAGTCCTTGACGCTGGTGCCCTCGCGCAGGAACTCCGGGTTGACCGCGACCCCGAAGTCCACCCCGGCGGTGCCGCCGGCGTACTTCTCCAGGATCGGCACCAGCAGATTCAGGCAGGTGCCGGGGAGCATGGTGCTGCGGAACACGACCGTCTGCCGCCCGCCCCGCTCGGCCACCGCGGCTCCGATCTCCTCGGTGACCCGCTCCAAGTAGGTCGTGCACAGGCTGCCGTTGGGCTCCGACGGCGTGCCCACGCAGATGAGCGACACCTCGCTGCCCATGATCGCCTCACGGACGTCGGTCGTGGCGCGCAGCGCCCCGGTCCGCACGGCCTCGGCGGTGAGCTCGCCGATCCGCTCCTCGACCACCGGGGCCTTGCCGTCGTTGACCAGGTCGACCTTCACCGGGTTCACATCCACCCCGATGACCTCGTGCCCCATGCTCGCCAGGCACGCGGCCGATACACAGCCGACGTAGCCGAGCCCTAAGACGCTGACTCTCATTCCCCGCCCCTCCCCCATCAGTAGGCCCCCTGTCCGTGGAGCACGGCGCGCAGTGTCTTCCACAAGATCACCGTGTCCAGGGCGAGCGACCAGTCCTCCACGTACCGCAGGTCGAGCCGGACCGCCTCCTCCCACGGCAGGTCGCTGCGTCCGCTGATCTGCCACAGGCCGGTGAGCCCGGGCTTGACGAGCAGCCGCCGCCGGATGTCCGGGCCGTACGCGGCGGATTCCTCCGGCAGCGGAGGCCGCGGGCCGACGAGCGACATGGAGCCGGTGACCACGTTGAAGAGCTGCGGCAGTTCGTCGATCGAGTACCGGCGCAGCACCGCTCCCACCCGGGTCACCCGCGGGTCCCTGCGGAGCTTGAACAGCAGGCCCGCGCCCTCGTCGCGGTGGGCCAGCTCGGCGCGCGCGGCGTGGGCGCCGGAGACCATGGTGCGGAACTTGAAGATGGTGAACTCGCGGCCGTCCTTGCCGACCCTGCGCTGGCGGTAGAAGACCCCGCCCCGGCTGTCCGCCAGGACGAGCAGCCCGACCAGCACCATCAGCGGCACGAACAGCACCAGCAGGAACGCCGCGCCCAGCCGGTCGACGACCTCTTTGATCGCCCGCCGGCCCCCGGTGAAGGCCGGCATGCTGACCCGCAGCAGCGGGATCCCGAGCACCGCGTCGACGTGCAGCCGCGGCCCGGCCACCTCCATCAGCACGGGCGCGACGACCATGTCGGCATCGCTGCCTTCGAGGTTCCAGGCCAGTCGCTGCAGCCGGTCGGGGGACCAGTGCGGCGCGGGGGTGACCGCGACGACGCGGTAGCCGTCGCGGCGGACGTGGTTCGCCACGTCGCCGAGCGGGCCGACCACCGGCACGCCGTCCAGATGGTCGCCGCCGATGCCGATGGCGTCCGGCGTGCACACCGCCTCCACCCGCCAGCCGAGGTGCGGGAACTTGCGGGTGCGGGCGATCAGATCGCGCACGGTGGGGAGGCTGCCGGCGGCGAGCACCGGGCGCAGGCACTGGCCTTGCTTGCGCTGTCTGTGCAGCCAGAGGCGCAGCAGATACCGCTCGGTCATGGTGAACAGGGCGATCGCCGGGATCGCGACGAAGATCCAGAGCTTGATATTGCGCGAGGTGAGGGCGATCCCGCCGAGCGCCAGCACGACGACCGCCATGAACAGCGAGCGCCCGAGCCGGCGGAATTCCTCCGCCCCCTGACCGAGCACGGCCGGAGCCCAGGCCCGGCTCACCGCGAGCGCGCCCAGCACGAGCAGCCAGGTGCCGAAGGCGAGGATGGCCCAGTTCTCATGCCAGTTGGCCGCGTCCCGGACACCGAAGAAGCCACCGATCGCCGCCACCACGAAGGCGGTGGCCACGGCATCGCTGGTGATCACGGTACGTCTGTACCGCTGCTCCCAGTCACTCGCGGGCCGGTGGATTGTCCCGTTCTCCAGGCGCCCGCGCGCCGATGGAAACGGGTTGGATAATTCCCCCTGTTTCACAGACCCCCCCGGGCCCTCATTGTTTTCGACGTGCTCGTTGAACACAGCCC
>NZ_JAAKZV010000097.1 GCF_011044975.1 Streptomyces coryli
GAGACAGGGCTGAAGACGGCGGTCGCGTCATGCGATGCGCCCCAGACCCGCCTCTGCCCGAGTCTCCGGGGGCTCCGCCCCCGGACCCCCTTCGGCGCTGCGCGCCTCGTCCTCAAACGCCGGACGGGCTGGAGAGTGCGTCCCGGCCTTGAGCGTCATCTTTGCCCCTCCAGGCCCCGCCTCCGGGGAGCCCCGTGCGGCTAGACCATCTCGCGTACTGCTGCGGCGAACATGTCGCCACGAACGTTGTAGTTGGTGAACATATCCATCGAAGCGCACGCGGGCGCCAACAACACGGTGTCGCCCTCTTCCGCGAGTCGCGCCGCCGCCGCGACCGCCGCCGCCATCGCGCCCTCGTCCGTACGGTCCAGGTCCACCACCGGGACGTCCGGCGCCTGCCGCTCCAGGGCCTCGCGGATCAGTCCGCGCTCCGCGCCGATCAGGACCACCCCGCGCAGCCGCGGCGCCGCCTTCGCGACCAGGTCGTCGAACTCCGCGCCCTTCGCCAGGCCGCCCGCGATCCAGACGATGTGCTCGTACGCGGCCAGCGAGGCCTCCGCGGCGTGTGTGTTCGTGGCCTTGGAGTCGTCGATATACGCGACGCCGGCCACGTCCGCGACGTGGGCGATGCGGTGCGCGTCCGGGCGGAAGTTCAGCAGGCCCTGTCTGATCGCCGCCGGTTCCACGCCGTAGGCGCGCGCCAGCGCCGCCGCGGCCAGGGCGTTGGCGATGTTGTGCGGGACCGTCGGGTGGACGTCCGTGACCGCGGCCAGCTCCTGGGCATTCTGCCGGCGGTCGTCCACGAAGGCGCGGTCGACCAGCAGGCCTTCCACCACGCCGAGCTGGGACGGGGCCGGGGTGCCGAGGGTGAAGCCGATGGCGCGGCAGCCCTCCACCACGTCGGCCTCGCGGACCAGGTCCTCCGTGGCCGGGTCGGCGACGTTGTAGACGCAGGCGACCTGGTTGCCCTCGTAGATGCGGCCCTTGTCGGCGGCGTACGCCTCCATGGAGCCGTGCCAGTCGAGGTGGTCGGGGGCCAGGTTGAGGACGGCTGCCGAGTGGACGCGCAGCGACGGGGCCCAGTGCAGCTGGTAGCTCGACAGCTCCACCGCCAGGACGTCGTACGGCTCGTCGCCCAGGACCACGTCCACCAGCGGGACGCCGATGTTGCCGACCGCGGCCGTGCGCAGGCCCGCGGCCTCCAGCATCGACGCCAGCATCTTCACGGTCGTGGTCTTGCCGTTCGTGCCCGTGATCGCCAGCCAGTCGGCCGCGTTCGGGCCGCGCAGGCGCCAGGCGAGCTCCACGTCGCCCCACACCGCTACGCCGGCGGCCTCGGCCGCCGCGAAGAGCGGGCTCGACGGCTTCCAGCCGGGCGTGGTGACGACCAGCTCCGTGCCGGGCGGCAGCGTCTCGCCGTCGCCCAGCCGCACCGTCAGGCCCAGCGCCTCCAGCTCGGCCGCCTGCGAGCGCGCCCGGTCGTCGTCGCTGCCGTTGACGACCGTGACCTTCGCGCCCAGGCGGTGCAGGGCCTTGGCCGTCGGTACGCCCGAGACGCCGAGCCCGGCGACCGTAACCGAGCGGCCCGAGAAGTCCTCGCTCACTTACCCGCTGCCCATCCCGCGTAGAAGATGCCGAGGCCGGTGATCACGAACATGCCCTGGATGATCCAGAATCTGACCACCACCAGCACTTCGCTCCAGCCCTTGAGCTCGAAGTGATGCTGGAGTGGCGCCATTCTGAAGACCCGTTTGCCCGTCATACGGAACGAGCCGACCTGGATCACGACCGACATGGTGATCAGGACGAAGAGGCCGCCGAGGAGCGCCAGGAGGAGCTCCGTACGGGAGACGATCGCCAGGCCTGCGAGGGCGCCGCCCAGCGCCAGCGAGCCGGTGTCGCCCATGAAGATCTTGGCCGGGGACGTGTTCCACCACAGGAAGCCGAAGCAGGCGCCCATGAGCGCTGCCGCCACGACCGCCAGGTCGAGTGGATCTCGGACGTCGTAACAGGCCGCCGGATTCGTCAGCGTGGGCGCGTTGCGGCAGGACTCCTGGTACTGCCAGACGCCGATGAAGACATACGCGCCGAAGACCATCACCGAGGCGCCCGTCGCGAGGCCGTCGAGGCCGTCGGTCAGGTTCACGCCGTTGGACATCGCCAGGATCATGAACAGCGCCCAGATCACGAAGATCACCGGGCCGAGCGTCCAGCCGAAGTCCTGGGTGAAGGACAGCTTCGTCGACGCCGGGGTGAGCTGGCGCTTGTCCTCGAAGTTCAGGGCCAGGATGGCGAAGGCGATGCCGACGATGAACTGGCCGGACATCTTCGCCTTCGCGCGCAGGCCGAGCGAGCGCTGCTTGACGATCTTGATGTAGTCGTCCAGGAAGCCGACCAGGCCGAGGCCCGCCATCAGGAAGAGGACGAGGAGACCCGAGAAGCTCGGTGAGCTTCCCGTGATCAGCTTCGTCAGCGCGTACGCCACCAGCGTCGCCAGGATGAAGGCGATGCCGCCCATCGTCGGCGTGCCGCGCTTGCTGTGGTGCGCCTGCGGGCCGTCGTCGCGGATCATCTGGCCGTAGCCGCGCGAGGCCAGGAGTCTGATCAGCAGCGGGGTACCGATCAGGGAGAAGAAGAGCCCGAGGGCTCCGGAGAAGAGGATTTGCCTCATCGGGCCGCGGCCTCCTGGTCTTCTTCCTTCAGGAGAGCCTCGGCGACTCGCTCGAGACCGACGGACCGCGATGCCTTCACCAGCACCACATCCCCCGGACGCAGCTCGCCGCGCAGCAGCTCGATCGCCGCATCGGCGTCGGACACGTGCACCGACTCCTCACCCCACGAACCCTCGTTCTTGGCGCCCATGTCCAGCCAGGCGGCCTCTTGGCCGCCGACCGCCACGAGCTTGCTGACGTTGAGCCGTACGACTAGCCGGCCCACCCCGTCGTGCTCGGCCAACGATTCCCCGCCGAGCTCGGCCATCGTGCCCAGTACCGCCCAGGTCTTCTTACCGCGCCCCATGGCGACCAGCGCGCGGAGCGCGGCCCGCATGGAGTCGGGGTTGGCGTTGTAGGCGTCGTTGATGACCGTGACGCCGTCGGCGCGCTCGCTGACCTCCATCCGCCAGCGGGAGAGCGGCTGTGCCGCGCCGAGTGCTTCGGCGATCTCCTGCGGCGGGAGGCCCAGCTCGTGGGCGACCGCGGCGGCGGCGAGCGCGTTCGAGACGTGGTGCTCACCGTACAGCTTCAAGATCACGGGGGCCGCACCGGAGGGGGTGTGCAGCGTGAACGCCGGGCGGCCGTCGTCGGTGAGGCGGACATCTCCGGCGCGGATCGCCGCCTCCGGGTCCTCGCCGAAGAGGACGACGCGCGCCTTCGTCCGGTCCGCCATGGCCCGTACGAGGGGGTCGTCGGCGTTGAGCACGGCCACGCCGTCCTCCGGGAGCGCCTCGACCAGCTCGCCCTTCGCCTGCGCGATCTGCTCGCGGCCGCCGAACTCGCCGATGTGCGCGGTGCCGACGTTGAGCACCAGACCGATCCGCGGCGGGGTGGTCGCGGCGAGGCTGCGGATGTGGCCGATGCCGCGGGCGCCCATCTCCAGGATCAGGTTCTTGGTGCCGGCGTCCGCCTCGAGGGCGGTGACCGGGTGACCGATCTCGTTGTTGAAGGACCCGTACGTGTAGACCGTCGGGCCGAGCCGCTGCAGCAGCTGGGCCAGCAGGTCCTTCGTGCTGGTCTTGCCCGAGGAGCCGGTGAGGCCGACGACGGTGGTGTCCGTCAGCCGGGCCACGACGTGCTGCGCGAGGGTGGCCAGCGCCGCCGGGACGTCGTCGACGACGACGGCCGGTACGCCGACGGGCCGGGTCGCGAGCACCGCGGTGGCGCCGGTCTCGATCGCCTTGCCGGCGTAGTCGTGGCCGTCCACGTGCTCGCCGGCGAAGGCCGCGAAGAGGCTGCCGGGTCCTGCCTTACGGGAGTCGATCACCACGGGAGCGGTGACCTGCGCCTCGGCGTCCGGCACGTCGTGCAGGGTGCCGCCGGTGATCGAGGCGATCTCGGTGAGCGTCAGCGGGATCACGCGTCACCTCGCTGCCTGCGCTCGATCGCCTGCCGCAGCTCCACGCGGTCGTCGAAGGGGCGCACGACGCCGGCCGTGTCCTGCCCCTGTTCGTGGCCCTTGCCGGCCACCAGGACCGTATCGCCCGGTTTCGCGCGGCCGACGGCCATCTCGATGGCCACCGCGCGGTCCTCGCCGAGCAGCACCTCGCCGCGCTCGTGCACGGGGACCTCGGCCGCGCCCGCGAGCATCGCCGCGAGGATCGCGAGGGGGTCCTCGCCGCGCGGGTTGTCCGAGGTGAGGATCGCGGTGTCCGAGAGCCGGGCCAGGGCGGCGCCCATCGCGGCGCGCTTGTGCGGGTCGCGGTCGCCGCCGCAGCCGAGGACGGCGTGCACCTTGCCCTCGGTGACCTTGCGCAGGGCGCGCAGTACGGACTCGACGGCGTCGGGCTTGTGCGCGTAATCGACGACCGCCAGGTACGGCTGGCCCGCGTCCACCCGCTCGAGCCGGCCCGGGACGCCGGGCACGGCCGCGACGCCCGCCGCGGCGGTGGCCGGGTCGGCGCCCGCGACGGCGAGGGCGGTGATGGCGGCGAGCGTGTTGGAGACGTTGAAGGCGCCGGGCAGCGGGGCCTCGGCGTGCAGGACGACGCCGTCCGGGCCGCGGACGGTGAAGGTCGAACCGAGCGGCCCGATCTCGACGTCCTCGGCCCGCCAGTCGGCGTCCGGGTGGCCCTCGGCGGAGAAGGTGGTCACCGGGATCTCGGACTCGGTGACGAGGCGCTGGCCCCACTCGTCGTCGAGGTTGACGACGCCCTTCTTGGCCCGGGCCTTGGTGAACAGCTGCGCCTTCGCCCGGAAGTAGTCCTCCATGTCCGGGTGGAAGTCGAGGTGTTCGGGGCTGAGGTTGTTGAAGACCGCGACGTCGAAGACGCAGCCGTCGACCCGGCCGAGGACCAGCGCGTGGCTGGAGACCTCCATCGCCACGGCCGAGACGCCGCGTTCGCGCATCACCGCGAACAGCGCCTGCAGGTCGGTGGCCTCGGGCGTGGTGCGCTCGGACTTGATCCGCTCATCGCCGATGCGCATCTCGACGGTGCCGATGAGCCCGGTCTGGCCGGTGCCCGCCTTCTCCACCACGGCGCGCAGGCCGCCCTCGACCAGATACGCGGTCGTGGTCTTGCCGCTCGTGCCGGTGATGCCGATCTGCAGCAGGTCGTTGCCCGGCTCGCCGTAGATCTCGGCGGCCAGCTCGCCCATCCGGCCCCGCGGGTCGCCCACCACCAGCACCGGAAGACCGGTGGCGGCGGCGCGGTCGCTGCCCTGCGGGTCGGTGAGGACGGCGGCGGCGCCGAGGTCGGCGGCCTGGGCGGCGAAGTCGGCGCCGTGGAAGCGGGCGCCGGGCAGGGCGGCATAGATGTCGCCGGGACGTACCGCCCGGGAGTCGTGCGTGATGCCGGTCGCGGCCACCTCGGCGGGAGCGCCGGCGGGGGCGTCGATGCCCAGCCGCGCGGCGAGCTCCGGCAGTGGCGCGGGCGTCACCCGCTCCGGGCGGGGCGGGCCCGGCGGCGTGGCGGCGGGGGGCGCCGGCCGGCTTTCGTGGGACTGATCAGGGTGGGGCACGGCGGTGAGCGTACCGGGCTCCACCGCCGCGTCGCGAAGCGAGGGGCCCTCCGGCCCGGTCGGGGCGGCTTCCTGTCCTGCTGGGCGGGCCTGCGGGCCGCCGTTCGTACGTGCGCTCACCGCTTCTTCCCGCTCTTCTCGCTCTTCTCACCGGGCTCGAACGTCACCGGCAGCCGCGGCGGCTTCGCCCCGGTCGGGGGGACCTGGAGGGTCTTCAGCGCGAATTCCATCACTTTCTTGTAGACCGGGCCGCAGACCTGGCCGCCGAAGTAGCTGCCCTTCTTCGGGTCCTGGACGGCGCAGTAGACGGTCACCCGGGGCTTGTCGGCGGGGGCGAAGCCGGCGAAGGACGCGGTGTAGCCGTTGTAGCGGCCGGTGTCGGGGTCGACGCGGTTCGACGTACCGGTCTTGCCCGCCGCCCGGTAGCCCGGCATCCGGGCGAGCACGCCGGTGCCCTCCTCGTCGTCCACCACGGATTCCAGCATCTTCGACACGGTCTTCGCGGTCTTCTCGCTGACGACGCGCCGCTGCTTCGGCTCCCCGGACTCGGTGAAGTGCCCGTCCGGGCCCTTGCTGCCGCGGATCAGGCTCGGCTGCACCCGGATCCCGCCGTTGGCGATGGTGGAGTACACCGACGCGGCCTGTACGGCGTTCAGCGACAGGCCCTGGCCGAACGGGATCGTGTACTGCTGCGAGGCGTTCCAGTCCTTCGGCTTCGCCAGCAGCCCGGGGCTCTCCGGCAGCCCGAGCCCGGTCTCCGCGCCGAGGCCGAACTTGCGCAGGTAGGAGTGCAGCACCTGGTTCGCCTCCGGCTGCGAGTCGCCCAGCTGCTCGGTGGCCAGGATGGTGCCGATGTTGCTGGACTTGGCGAGCACGCCGTTGAGGGTCAGGTACCAGGTCGGGTGGTCGACGTCGTCGTGGAAGACGCGGTCGGCGCGCTGCAGCGTATTCGGCACCGTCACGTGCGTGGACGGGACCGCCGCGCCCTCCTCCAGAACGGCGGACATGGAGATGACCTTGTTCACGCTGCCGGGCTCGTAGACATCGGTCAGCGCGGCATTGCCGAGCGCGTCGGAACGGCTGCCCGAGATGTCATTGGGGTCGAAGCCGGGGGCATTGGCCAGCGCCAGAATCTGCCCCGTCCGCGTGTCCTGCACGACCACGTAACCGCGCTCGGCGTTCGACTTCTTCACCTGCTGCGAGAGGGCGTCCTGGGCCGCCCACTGGATGTCCCGGTCGATGGTCAGCTCGACGTCGTCGCCCGGCTCCGGCGGCACCTCCCGGGATCCGGCGGTGGGGATACGGCGCCCGGCGGACTGGGCGTAGACGAGCTTGCCGTCCTTGCCGGACAGGGTCTTGTTCAGCGTGCCCTCGACCCCGCCGCCGCCCTTGCCCTCGGCGTTGACCCAGCCCAGCATCCCGGCGGCCAGGTCGCCGTTCGGATAGACCCGCTTGGCCTGCTCCTCGGCGAAGACGCCCGCGAGATAGGTCGTCTTCTCCTTCATCTTCTTGATGTGCTTCCAGGTCTGCGGCGTCTGCTGCCGGGCGAGGCGCACATACCGCGACTTCGGCGCGGCCAGCTTCTTCTCCAGCTCGGCCGCGTCCTTCCCGAGTACGGGCGCGAGCTTCTCGGCCGCGCGCTTCGGGGCGTCCTTGGTGCCGGACTGCTCCGGGGTGAAGAGGAGCGGGTCGGCGGTGATGTCGTACGCGTCGACGTTGGTGGCGAGCAGCGTGCCGTCCCGGTCGGTGATCCGGCCCCGCTCCGCGGCCAGCTCGATCGGCACGTACCGATTGAGCTTCGCCTTGTCCGAGAACTCCGACGCGTCGACGGCCTGCACCTGCAGCAGCCGCACGGTGAAGACCAGCATCACGAGCGTCAGCCCGACGCTGACCAGCCGCAATCGCGGGCGGGCCGCGGCCAGCCGCAGCCGCTGCGCCCCGGCGTCGCGCTGTGCGGGCCGCGGCACGGGCCGCCGGCGCTCGCTCATTCCCCGCTCCTCTCACGCGCAGGTGCGGGCGCGGACGGCGCCGCGGCCGGACTCGGCTGCCCGCGCACCTTCCCGCCCGGCTCCAGAAAGACAGGCGGCCCGCCCGGCACCATCCCGAGCTCCCGCGCACGGCGCGCCAGCGCGTCCGGCGCCGAGTACCCGTCGACGGCCCGCTGCAGCTCCTGCTCCTGATCGGTCTTCTCGGTGGTCTCCCGCTTGAGCTTGTTCAGCTGGAACGACCCCTGGTTGACGGCGGAGTTGAGCAGCAGCAGGGCGATGAGCCCGGCGCCCAGCAGCACCACCACCAGCAGCACGAACGGCGTCCGCGCGGCGGAGGTCGCCCCGCTCGGCACCGCCCACGAGAACCGCCGCCTCACGCCACCGCCTCCCGGATCCGCTCCGCCCCCCGGAACCGCGCAGGGGCCGCGCGCCGGTTCTCCGCGACCTCGTCCTCGGTCGGCAGCTCGGCCCCCCGGGTGAGGAGCTTCAGCCGCGGCTGGAACTCCTCCGGCACCACCGGCATCCCCGGCGGCGCCGTATCCGCAGCTCCCGCCGCGAACACTTGCTTGACCAGCCGGTCCTCCAGCGAGTGGTACGACAGCACGGCGATCCGCCCGCCCACGGCCAGCGCGTCCACCGCCGCCGGGATCGCCCGCTGCAGCACCTCCAGCTCGCCGTTCACCTCGATCCGCAGCGCCTGGAAGGTGCGCTTCGCCGGGTTGCCCCCGGTCCGCTTCACCGCCTGCGGCAGCGCGTCGCGGATGACCTCGACCAGCCGCGCGCTCCCGCTGAACGGTTCCTTCGCACGCTCCTTGACCACCGCAGAGACGATCCGCTTGGCCTGCTTCTCCTCGCCGTAAGCGCGCAGGATCCGCACCAGCTCCCCCGGCGGATACGTGTTGAGCACCTCCGCCGCGCTGACCCCCCGGGTCTGGTCCATCCGCATGTCCAGCGGCGCGTCCTGCGCGTACGCGAATCCGCGGTCCGCCTCGTCCAGCTGCATCGACGACACGCCGAGGTCGAAGAGCACGCCCTGCACCCGCTCGATGCCCAGCTCCGCGAGCACCTCGGGCAGTTCGTCGTACACCGCGTGGACCAGGCTCACCCGATCGGCGTAGGGCGCCAGTCGCTCCCGGGAGAGGTCGAGGGCCGCGGTGTCGCGGTCGAGCCCGATCAGCCGCACCTCGGGGAAGTTGGCCAGCAGCGCCTCGCTGTGGCCGCCGAGGCCGAGCGTGCAGTCCACCACCACCGCGTCCGGCCCCTGCAGCGCCGGGGCCAGCAGGTCCAGACACCGCTGCAGCATGACTGGAACGTGGCGTGCGCTGCTCACCATTGCCTCCGACATTCACCCTCCGCGAAAAGACGCGGCGGAACAGCCGCACGCACCGCGCGTACCGCACGCACCCCGCGCACACCGCGCGCATCGCGGCTGGGCTCCCGCCCGCCTGAAGGGGAAGGGGGAGGGAGGCCCGGCCGCTGGCGCCACGCGCGTCACCATACCGAAGACGAATCGCAAAATCGGTCAGGGTGCGGGGGTCGCCGCCGGTGGCGAGCCGCCTGGACCAGGGGTGCCGATGACGCGCGGCCCGGCTCCGGTTACCGTCTGGGTATGCCGATATCCGCGGCCAAGCCGCTGCCCGAGCCCGCTGACAGCGACTCCGCCGACAACGGCGCGGTCATCGACCGCCTCGTGGAGGCCAATCGCACCTACGCCGAGACCTTCACCGACCCCGGCATGGACGCCTCCCCGGTCCTCCGGGTCGCGATCGTCGCCTGCATGGACGCCCGCCTCGACCTGCACGAGGCCCTCGGCCTCGAGCTGGGCGACTGCCACACCATCCGTAACGCCGGCGGCGTCGTCACCGACGACATCATCCGCTCCCTGACGATCAGCCAGCGCGCGCTGGGCACCCGCAGCGTGGCGCTGATCCACCACACCGGCTGCGGCCTGGAGCGGCTGAGCGAGGACTTCCGGTACGAGCTGGAGGCCGAGGTCGGGCAGCGGCCGACCTGGGCGGTGGAGGCGTTCCGCGACGTGGATCAGGACGTACGGCAGTCGATCCAGAAGGTGCGCACCTCGCCGTTCCTGCTGCACACCGACGATGTGCGCGGATTTGTCTTCGATGTGCACACCGGCCTGCTGCGCGAGGTCACACCCGGCCCCGTGGCGTCCTGAAAGGACTTTGAGCGGACCTGAAACAATCCGGTACGCCCGCTCGTTCACCTGAATCATGGCAGGCGAGTGACGGAAGCGGTCTTCGGCAGCAAGAATGCGAGTGTGGTCTCGTCCACCGGGCAGGACCACGCGTATCGGGGAGTATTGGGCCGAGGAGGGCCGGGTGACGACCTATGACGAGCGAGCGAACCTCAGCGATCTGACATCCACCGCTGAGCAGGTGCGGCGGTCGGTGGAGAGCGTCATCGAGGGGAAGCCGGAGGCCGTCAGGCTCTCGCTCACGGTGCTGCTCGCCGAGGGGCATCTGCTGATCGAGGATGTGCCGGGCGTCGGTAAGACGATGCTGGCCAAGGCACTTGCCAAGTCGATCGACTGCTCGGTGCGGCGGATCCAGTTCACGCCCGACCTGCTGCCCTCGGACATCACGGGGGTGAGCGTCTTCGACCAGCAGCGGCGGGACTTCGAGTTCAAGCCGGGCGCCATCTTCGCGCAGATAGTCATCGGCGACGAGATCAACCGCGCCTCGCCGAAGACCCAGTCGGCGCTGCTGGAGTCGATGGAGGAGCGGCAGGTCACCATCGACGGGCAGACGTACGAACTGCCCAACCCCTTCATGGTGGTGGCCACGCAGAACCCGATCGAGATGGAAGGAACGTATCCGCTGCCGGAGGCGCAGCGGGACCGTTTCATGGCGCGACTGTCCATCGGCTATCCGTCGGCGGCCGCCGAGCTGGAGATGCTGGACGTGCACGGCGGCGTGAATCCGCTCGCCGACCTGCAGCCGGTGGCGCACGCGCACGACATCTCCAAGCTGATCGACGCGGTCCGCGGCGTCCATGTCGCCGACTCCGTCCGGCGGTACGCGGTCGATCTGGTCACCGCCACCCGTAACCACCCGGAGCTGCGCCTCGGCGCCTCGCCGCGCGCCACGCTGCAGCTGCTGCGGGCGGCGAAGGCGTCGTCGGCGCTGGCCGGGCGGGAGTTCGTGCTGCCGGACGATGTGCAGCAGCTCGCCGTCGCCGTGCTGGCGCACCGGCTGCTGCCCACGGCGCAGGCGCAGTTGAACCGCCGCACCGCCGAGCAGATCGTCGCCGAGATCCTGCAGCGCACCCCCGTACCGACGCCGGACCACGGTGGCGCCTCCAATGTCGCCGCCCGGCTGCACACCGAGCAGCCATCCGGTCCTTACGGACAACGACCGCCGGGCTCCCGGGGCTTCTGATGTCCGCCCAGGCGGCACCCGGGCAGGATCGAGCGCCTGCCCCCGACGCCTCGGCGTCGGGGCGGACGAGCGGCGGGCTGCGCGCGGCGCTGGCTGCCACCACCACCCGCGGCCGGTCCTTTCTCGCGGCCGGGATCGCCGCGGTCATCTGCAGTTACGTCCTCGGCCAGTCCGATCTGCTCCGCGTCGGCCTGCTTTTGGCCGCGCTGCCGCTGGTGTGCGCCCTGGTGCTGCACCGCACCCGCTACCGGGTCGCGGGATCACGCCGCCTCTCCCCCGCCCGCGTCCCGGCGGGCTCGGAGTCGCGGGTGCACCTGCGGCTGGACAATGTCTCCCGGCTGCCGACCGGCCTGCTGATGCTCCAGGACCGGGTCCCGTACGTCCTCGGCCCCCGGCCGCGCTTCGTGCTGGACCGGGTGGAGCCGACCGGGCGCCGCGAGGTGTCCTACCGGGTCCGCTCCGACCTGCGCGGCCGCTATCCGCTGGGGCCGCTGCAGCTGCGGCTCACCGACCCGTTCGGGATGTGCGAGCTGACCAGGTCCTTCAGCGCGTACGACACGCTCACCGTGGTGCCGCGGACCGAGGCCCTGGCGCCGGTGCGGCTGGCCGGCGAGACCACCGGCTTCGGCGACGGGCGGCACCGCGCGCTCGCGCTGGCCGGCGAGGACGACGTCCTGCCGCGCGAGTACCGGCACGGCGACGACCTGCGCCGGGTGCACTGGCGCTCCACCGCCAAGTACGGCGAGCTGATGGTGCGCCGCGAGGAGCAGCCGCAGCGGGCCGGCTGCACCGTGCTGCTGGACACCCGCGCGGACGGCTATTACGGCGCCGGGCCCGACTCCGCCTTCGAGTGGGCGGTCTCCGGGGCCGCTTCGGCGGCGCTGCACATGCTGGAGCGCGGCTTCTCGGTGCGGCTGCTGACCGACACCGGCGACAGCGTGCCGGGGCCCGACGCCCTCGGCGGCGCGCAGCAGAGCCCCGAGTCGGCGGACGCCGCCGGGCTGATGCTGGACACCCTCGCGGTGATCGACCACTCCGACGGCGAGGACATCGCGGCGGCGTACGACGTGCTGCGCTCGGGGCACGAGGGGCTGCTGGTGGCGTTCCTCGGCGAGCTGGACGACGAGTCGGCCGCGACCGTGGCCCGGATGCGGCAGCGCACCACGGCGGCGGTCGCGTTCGTGATGGACGGCGCCGCGTGGGCGCAGGACGCCGAGCCGTCCGCCACCGACGACCATGTGCGGATGCTGCGCGAGGCCGGCTGGACGGCGCTGCCGGTACGCCCGGGGCAGCCGCTGCCGGATCTGTGGCGGCAGGCCGAGCAGCACTCGAGCCGGATCCAGGGGACGAAGGCGGGGGCGTAGGCCAGATGCGTGAGGTGGGGCGGGGATGCTGAGCGGACGGGCCCGGCTGGCGGTGTGCGCGGCGGCGGCGACGCTGCTCGCGGGCACGGCGCTGATGCCGCTGACGGACGGTGCCGGCTGGTACTTCCAGGCGATCTTCCTGGTCGTGATGGTCACGGGCGCGGGCGCGCTGGCCCGCCGCGTGCCGCTGGCGCGGCCGCTGACCGTGCTGGCGCAGGTGGTCGTGGCGCTGCTGGTGCTCACCGTGATCTTCACCCCTGGGCAGGCGCTGGCCGGGGTGATCCCGGGCCCGCAGTCGATCGAGGAGTTCAGCCAGCTCTACCAGGAGGGCACCGACGACGTCTCGCGGTACGCGATCCCGGCGCCGGTCTCCGACGGCATCCGGCTGCTGCTGCTCAGCGGCATCGCGGGCGTGGCGCTGCTCGTGGACGCCCTCGCCGTGACGTACCGCAGCGCCGCGCCGGCCGGACTGCCGCTGCTGGCGCTGTACTCGGTGGCGGCCGGTCTCAACCAGGAGGGCACCCGCTGGATCTGGTTCCTGCTCGCCGGGTCCGGCTATCTGCTGCTCCTGCTCGCCGAGGGCCGCGAACGCCTGGTGCAGTGGGGCCGGATGTTCGGCGGCGGCGCGCCCCGCACCCCCGCCGCCCAGGACCCGCTCGGCGACGGCGGCTCACGCCCGGTCAGCCCGGTGCGTACGGGCCGCAGGATCGGCGCCATGGCGCTGGGCATCGCGCTGCTCACGCCCGCGGTGCTGCCGGAGCTCAGCGGCGGCCTGCTGGACGGCCGTACTGGCGGCGGGGAAGGCCCGGGCGGCGGCGGCACGGTCTCGGCGGTGAACCCGATCGTGCGCCTGCAGCAGTCCCTGAACCAGCCGGAAAACCGCGAGGTGCTCCGCTACCGCACCTCCGACAAGCGCACCGACCGCGATGTGTACATGCGCTTCGTCGCGCTCGACCAGTTCGACGGCACCTCGTGGACCACCGCCAAGCGCGACATCCAGGGCGTCCCGGAGAACCTGCCCCAGCCCGCCGGCTACACCAGGTCCGAGGTGAAGGCCGACCCGTTCAGCCTCGACGTCAAGGTCTCCGACTGGTACCGCCAGCAGTGGCTGCCGATGCCGTATCCGGCGCTGAAGGTGAGCGCGCGCGACGGCTGGCGGTATGAGCCGGAGGGCCGCTCGGTGATCGGCGATCACGGCCGGACCACGGCGGGCGCCGAATACCAGGTCACCAGCCTGCAGCTGGAGCCGACCGCCGAGCAGCTGGCCACGGCCCCGGCGGCGCCCGAGCCGCTGCGCCGGGAGTACACGCGGGTGCCGGACTCGCTGCCCGGCGAGGTGCTGGAGCAGGCCCGTAAGATCACCGCCGGCGACACGAACGACTACGAGCGGGCGCTGTCGCTGCAGCGCTACTTCACCAGCAACTTCGAGTACTCGACCGAGGTGGCCCTCAATCCCGAGGACCCGCGCGCGATCGTGAAATTCCTCCGCAACAAGGAGGGATTCTGCGTCCACTTCTCCTTCACCATGGCGGCGATGGCCCGCACCCTGGGCATCCCGGCCCGGGTCGCGGTCGGCTACACGCCGGGCGACGCGCAGGGCGACAGCTCGATGTCGGTGGGCCTGAAGGACGCCCACGCCTGGCCCGAGCTGTTCTTCCAGGGCGTCGGCTGGACCCGCTTCGAGCCGACCCCGACCCGCGGCGAGGCGCCGGACTACACGCTCGACCAGACCCCGTCCGGCGGCAGCTCCCCCAGCAGCAGCACGCCGGAGCCCTCGGAGAGCGCGGACGCCTCGCCGTCGCCGTCGTCCTCGACCAGCGATTGCCCGGCGGCGCTACGCCGTTCGGGTAACTGCGAGACGGACGAGCAGGCTCCGGGCGCCGATCCGGGCTCGAATTCCGGCTGGCCCGGCGGAACGGCCACGGCGGCGGCCGTGGGCATACTGGCGCTGCTGGTCCTGCCCGCGCTGCCGATGCTGTGGCGGATCCGGGAGCGCCGCCGCCGGCTGGCCTCCGGCGACACCCTGCGCGCCTGGCGCGAACTCACCGACTCGGCCTGGGACTTCGGCCTCTGGCCCGACGAGGCCCAGACCCCCAGAACGATGATCTCCCGCCTGGTCCGCTTCGCCTCCCTGGACACGGACGCCCGCACGTCCGCCTACCGCGCGGCGGCAGCGGTGGAACAGGTCCTCTACGCCCCGTCCCCGCACCCCCCGACGACCCTGACGGACGACGTCACGCGCGTCCGCGCGGCCCTCTCGGCCAGCGCCGGCCGCTGGACCCGCATCCGCGCCACGATCGCTCCGCGCTCGTCGGTCAGAATCCTGTGGTCCTGGTCCCGCCGCTGGTCAGCCCTGTCAGAACGCTGGCTCCGGAGCCTCCGCGGCCTCCGCCGCAGGCCCTCGGAGGAGGGCGCGTAGGAGAGCGACTCCGGGGCCAGGGCGCGGCTCCGGGGGAGGGCGTCCCGCAAGGCGGGACGGGCTGGCCCAGGACGTTTCCGCACCCGCCGGACCAACCCGCACCGAGCCGAAGCCGGCGCAGCGCGCGCAGCGCAAAGCGGGGCAGGGCACCGGTCCCCGATGCCCCACCCCGCTTCGCCGGATGCGCTAGCGCAGCGCTATTGCTGCTCGTCGCGGCGGCGCTGCCACCGCTCCTCGATCCGGTTCATCATGGAGCGGCGCTGCCGCCCCGGCCGACGGGAACCGCGGGCACCACGCGAAGGCCCGGAAGGACCGGCGGGCGCACCGCCGGAGGCCTCCGCACCCTCGGCCTGCTGCTCGCCGGGCTTCGCAGCCTTCCTCCAGCCGGTCACAGCCAGCACCGCACATCCCAGCATGACGAGGAAGCCCACCACGCTGACCCAGATCTGCTGCGCGACCATTCCGGCCATGAGGAGGGCGATACCCACCAGGAAGCCCGCGACTGCCTGGTACACCCGTCTCCGGGTGTACGTCCGCAGCCCGCTTCCCTCAAGCGCTGTCGCGAATTTGGGATCTTCGGCATACAGCGCTCGCTCCATCTGCTCGAGCATGCGCTGCTCGTGCTCCGAGAGCGGCACGGAGTCCTCCTACTCGTCGGTCGCGGGGGGCTGGCCCGGACCGGGGATGTCCCCTTCAGGATATGCAGGGATCCGCCCCCGTGAAACCGCCCCTCAACGCCAAATCCGCCGATCCGCCATGCCGGACCGTGTCTCGTAATGATACGGGGCGATGCGGCCGAACGGGTGGCCTGTGGCCCACTGCACCTCTGCCTGACCTGTGCCCACCCTCGCGGAAGAAATCACTTCCGGGCCGGAACCTGGTTACTTGCGGGTTGCGAGCACGTGCAACCGGCTCGCCACGGAGTGGAAATCCGGGCGCTGCGCGGCCGCCCGCTCCAGCTCCAGCAGCGCCTCGACGGCACCCGGCTCCTGCTCCTCGAGGCCGCCTACGAGATCGGAGAAGATCCGCACCCCGTGCACCGAGCGGATCTCGAGCCCGGCGTCCCCGACCAGCGACGTCAGCTGTTCCGCCGTGAACCGCCGCGGCACCGGATCGCCCTCGCCCCAGCGCCCGTCGGTCCCGGTCAAGGCCCGCCGGGCGTCCGAGAAGTGGCCGGCGAGGGCGCGCGCCAGCACCGCGCCGCCGAGCCCGGGGGCGAGCACGCTGAGCAGCCCGGAGGGCCGCAGCGCGGCCGCGGCATTGCGCAGCCCCTCGGCCGGATCGTCGACGTACTCGAGCACGCCGTGGCACAGCACCGCGTCGTATCCGTCCCGCTCGGCGACGTCGAAGAGGCCGTGCACATCGCCCTGCACGCCGCGCACCCGGTCGGCGACGCCCGCGTCGGCGGCGCGCCGCTCCAGGGCGAACAGCGCGTTCGGCGACGGGTCGACGACCGTGACGCGATGGCCGAGCCGGGCCACCGGCACCGCGAAGTGCCCGGCGCCGCCACCGGTGTCCAGCACGTCGAGCTCCCGCCCGGGCCCCTGCTCGACCCGGCCGTCCAGCGCTTCCCTGAGCACCTCCCACACCACGGCCGTACGCATCCGGGACCGGCCCAGCTGCGGGTCGGCTCCGTGTTCAACGGGTCCTTCGGGCGGCACTGCGGACATCGGCACGGCTCCTCAAGGCACCAGCGGGGCAGGGCGCGCCCCAGCTTAGACGAGCGCACCCCCGCCCCCGTGAGCGGCAAGCCCGAGGTCAGGCCCGGCGTGAGGCCCGGCACCAGGCCCGACGTCAGACCCGACCTCAGGCGCACCCGCTCAGCCCGACGCCGCCTCGCCCTCGTTCTGCCGCGGCAGCATCGGATCGACGACGAGCATCCGCTCCACGATCCGGACGAACATCCCGGCCTCGCGCACCAGATCGTCGGCGTCCCGCCAGCTGACCGCGCCCTGTATGCCCGCCTCGGCGCGCGCCCGCAGCCGGGCGCCGGCGGCGAACAGCGCGCTCCACTCGGACAGCTCGGGCGCCGCCTCCGGCAGCACCTCCCAGGCGCTGCGGATCCGCTTGCGCCTGCTGCGCGGGGGCTCCGGCTGCGCACGGACGGCCAGCACCGCCGCCGCGGTCCGCAGCGCGGCCAGATGCGCGGTGGCATACCGCTCGTTGGCCGTCTCCAGCACGGCCGCCTCCTCCAGGGCCGCATGGGCCTGGGCGAGGAGCTCGAGCGCCGCACGGGACACGGGTGCGCGGCGCGGCACGGATTGGGGGTCGTACGCAGAACTGCCGGACGCAGCGGCCCCGCGTACAGCAGCCGCTCGGCGTGTCGACTTGACTGCCATGACGAACCTCCTGTCGTTCGTATGTGCCCATAGTGCGCCACGCCACTGACAATCGGCCCTGACCAGGCAACTAGGGATGAATGCGCAGGCCTGAGTACGCGTACCTAGTCGGTGAGATGAGTACGCGCGCGGATGGGACGGCCCTCCCCCGACCGGCAGAGTGATGCTCACGGAAAGGCCGAACGACCGGACACCGCCGACACGGGGCGGCGGAGGACGGACCGCCCGGCCGGACCGTACGGGGGAACGGGGAGAGAAACCGGGGGAGACCGCCCCCGGAGGGAAAAGCGCCGTCCCGGGCGCGGAGCGACGGGGGATCGTTCCGCTCCGGGGCGGCGTACTTCTGTCGGCGGGCGGGCGGCCGTCCCGCCGCCTAGGATCACAGCGTGTCCGTGCTTCCCCTGGTGTTCACCAGCGGCTGGGCCAGCGGGATCAACGCCTACGCCGTCGTCCTGGTCCTCGGCCTGCTCGGCTCCGCCGGGATCACGGACGAGGTGCCCGAGTCGATGCAGCAGCCCGAGGTGCTGTTCGTCGCCGGTGCGCTGCTCCTCTTCGAGGGCGTCGTCGACAAGATCCCGTACCTCGACTCCCTCTGGGACACGATCTCCACCTTCATCCGCCCCACCGTCGGCAGCGGCGTCGCCGCGCTCCTCGCCGGGCAGAGCGGGTCGATGGAGGAGCTGTCCGCCGGGGCCGTCGGCGGCACCACGGCGCTCGCCAGCCACGTCGTCAAGACCGGCACCCGGATGGCGATCAACGCCTCCCCCGAGCCGGTCAGCAACTTCCTGATGAGCGCCGCCGAGGACCTCGGCGTCGGCAGCCTCGTCACCCTGGCGGTCTTCCACCCGCTGGTCGCCGCCTCCATCGCCGGCATCCTGCTCCTGCTCGGCTTCGTACTCCTGATCTTCCTCGCCCACCGGATCCGCAGATTCCGCCGCCGCAGACGCGAGCGCCGCCAACAGCGCGCCCAGGACGGCCGGATAGGGTCCAGGCCATGGCACAGATTGCGGTAATCGGCGCCGGAATGGGCGCCATGGCCGCGGCCGCCCGGCTGGCGACCGCGGGCCACGACGTGGCCGTCCACGAGCGCGGCAGCACGTACGGCGGCGGCGTGCGCCGCCTCGAGCGCGCCGGCTTCGGCTTCGATACGGGCCCGGCCCTGCTCCGCCTCCCGGCGGTCTACCGCGACCTGTTCATCAAGACCGGCCGCAAGCCGCTCGAGCAGTGCGTCTCCCTCACCACGGTCGACCCGGCCGCCCGGCACCTCTTCGCCGACAGCACCGAGGTCACCCTCCCCAACGCCTCCCAGGCCGGCGCCACCGCCGCCCTCGACGCCGCCCTCGGCCACGGCACCGGCGCCCGCTGGGCGGCGGTGCTGGGCCGCGGCCGCGCCGCCTGGGACGCCACCCGCCGCCCGCTGCTGGAGGAGCCCCTGGCCGCCGACTGGCGCGCGGCCGGCCTCGCCGACGACCCGTACCCGCCGGTCAGCGAGCGCCGCGGGCTGCTCCGCCGCCGCCACGAGCAGCACTCCCGGCGGCTGGCCGAGATCGGGACGTACGAGCTCCACGACCCGCGGCTGACCGCGCTGCTGGAAAGCCAGGCCCTCGGGTACGGCTTCGACCCGCGCACCGCGCCCGCGAGCGCGGCCGTGCTGCCGTACATGGAGCAGACCTTCGGCGTCTGGTACGTCCACGGCGGCATCCGGGCCCTGGCCACCGCCGTCTACGAGCGCTGCCGCGAGCGCGGCGTGACCTTCACCTTCGACTCCCCCGTCGCCGCCCTGGTCCGCAAGGAGGACCGGGCCGCGGGCCTGGAGCTCGCCGACGGGACGGTGGTGGACGCGGACGCGGTCGTCGCCGGCGTCTCCCCCGCCCGGCTCGACGGGCTCGGCGCCGAGGACGCGGCCGACGCCCCGGACGCCGCGGCCCCTGACGATGCGGCGCAGGTGGGCATGCCCGGCCGCGTGACCGTCTGCCTGGCGCTGCGCGGCGCCCGCCCCGCCGGCACCGCGCACCGCACCGTCGTGCACACCCAGGACCGCGCCGCCGAACTGGACTGGATCTTCCGCGGCGGCCCCCTGACCACCGCCCCCACCGTGACGGTCCTACGCCCCGACGACAGCGCCCAGCGCCCGGACGACGCCCACGAGGCCGTGACGCTGACCGCCACCGCCCCCGACTGGAACTGGTCGGAGCCCGGCGTCGCGGAAGACTTCGCCGACCGCATGCAGCAGGCCGCCACGGCGGCGCTGCCCGGCCTGGCGGAACGGGTGCTGTGGCGCGAGATCCGTACCCCCGCCGACACGGAGGCCGAGACCGGCGCGGCCGGCGGCGCGGTGCCGGGCCCGGCGCTGGCGGGGGCCGGCGGCGCCTACCTGGTGGGGCGGAACGCGACGCGGCTGCCCGGCCTCTACGCCGTCGGCGGCTGGTCGCACCCCGGCGGCGGGCTGGCGCACGCGGGGATGTCGGGCGCGCTGGTCGCGGGCCTGATCACGGAGGGCCCGGACTTCCGCGGCTCTCAGTAGCGGTACTGCTCCTCGTAGCCGGTCCCCTGGACCGGGTACTGCCCGCTGTCGTCCCGCTGCTGCGGCACCCAGGCGGCATTCGGGTCGTACGCCGGCGGGGGCGGGGTGGCCTGGTAGGACGAGTCGTAGCCCTGGGCCGGGTACTGCCCGGTGTCGTAGCCGTAGCCGTTGGTGTCGTAGCCGTTCGGCGCGGCGTCGTAGTAGGTCGGGGTGGCGTACTCGGTGCCCGAGTACGGGTCGCTGTAGCCCTGGTCGTACGAGCCCGTCGTGGCGTACTGCCCGGTGTCGTAGCCCTGGGTCGCGTACTGCCCCGTGTCGTAACCGGTGTCGTAGCTCGCGGCCCCGGCGAGCGTCCCGTGATTGCCCGTGTCGTACGCGCCGCTGTACTGGTCGTAGCCCGCGGCCTCGGCCTGATAGACCGGCTGCGGGCCGGTGCCGAACGGCGAGAACTCCGCCGTCTGCTCGGCCGCCTGCGGCTGCTGCTCGTAGCCCTGGTAGCCCGCCAGCTCGCCGTACGGGTTCTGCGGCTCCGGGTCGGTGCCGAACTCGTCGTCGTACCGCCCCTGGCCCGGGCCGGGGCCATAGGCGGGCTCCGGCTCGTACTCCTCCTCGCGGGGCGGGCGGCGCCGCATCGGCGGCCGCCCGGGGCCGCCGCGGAGGGCCCAGCCGGCGTCGTATCCCTGCCGGTAGGAGAGCGTGACCTTGACCTGGCCGATGCCGAAGATGATCACGCCGAGGCCGATTATCGGCACCGACGCCTGCAGCACGCCGAGCACGACGCCGAGGAAGCCGAAGAAGGCCAGCAGCCGCCACCGCAGCCTGGCCTTGTACTGCAGCAGCACCTCGCCGAGCAGCCAGAGCGCGACAATGCCGAACGCGATGTAGAGGGCGATCCACATCAGGCTCATTTCTGGGCCCCTCTTCCGCCGCTGATCCGGCTGGTCGGGTTCAGGACTGCGGGCGCAGTCCGAGGTTCTCGTAGATCTCCAGCGTCGCCGTGGAGTGGTTCATCGTAATGAAGTGCATGCCGGGGACTCCCTCGGCCTGCAGCCGCTCGCAGAGCTTCGTGGCGTACTCGATGCCAATGGAGCGTACTGCTGCCGCGTCGTCTTTGACCGCGAGAATGCGATCCGCGAGGTCCTGGGGGAACGGCGAGTTGCTCAACTGTGCGAACCGCTCGATCTGGGTGACCTTGGTCACCGGCATGATCTCGGGGATGATCGGCACCTCGCAGCCGGTCGCCGCGACGCGATCGCGCAGGCCGAGATACTCCTCGGCGGTATAGAAGATCTGGGTGATCGCGTAATCGGCGCCCGCGCGGCACTTCTCCACGAAGTACCGGATGTCCGACTCCCAGTCCGTAGAACGCGGGTGCTTATTCGTGAAAGCCGCCACACCGACGCAGAAGTCGCCCGATTCCTTGATCAATTCGACCAGCTCGGCGGCATAGGTCACACCCTGCGGGTGCGTGATCCATTCGCCGTTGGGGTCGCCGGGCGGGTCGCCGCGCACCGCGAACATGTTCCGGATCCCGGCGTCCGCGTACTGCCCGATGACATTCCGCAGCTCAGCCACCGAATGATTGACCGCGGTCAGGTGCGCGACCGGCGTCAGCGTGGTGTCGGTGGCGATCCGCTCGGTCGCCCGGACTGTCCCGTCACGGGACGAACCCCCGGCTCCGTACGTCACCGAGACAAAGGTCGGACTGACCGCCTCGATCCGCCTGATGGCGTTCCACAGCGTCCGTTCGCCCTTGGGCGTCTTGGGCGCGAAGAACTCGAACGAAAACGACTGCTCTCCGGAGGCGAGCAGCTCCCGAACGGTGAGCGCTCGATCGGTCCTGGTGGAAGCGATGCCGTGGGCCATACGGGGCAGGTTAACCGCCGGTCACCGTCAGTCCCAACAGTCGAGCCGATATGCCCGATTAATGAGACCGCAGCCGCTTGGCGAACTCCGCCGCCGCGGCACCCGGATCATCGGCCTCGGTAATGGCCCGTACGACCACCACCCGCCGCGCCCCGGCGTCGAGCACCTGATCAAGATTCCCGAGATCGATCCCGCCGATGGCGAACCACGGCCGCTCGGTCTCCAGCGAAGCCGCATACCGCACCAGCGGCAGCCCGGGAGCGTGCCGCCCCGGCTTGGTGGGCGTGGGCCAGCAGGGCCCGACGCAGAAGTAGTCCACCGCGGGCTCGGCAGCCGCAGCCGCCACCTGCGCCTCATCATGCGTCGACCGCCCCACCAGGACGTCGTCGCCGAGGATGGCCCGGGCATACGGAACCGGCAGATCCCCCTGCCCGAGATGCAGCACATCGGCGCCGATGGCATGCGCCACATCGGCCCGGTCATTCACGGACAGCAGCTTCCCGTGCCGCCGGCAGGCATCGGCGAACACGCCGAGCAGCTCCAGCTCCTCGCGCGCCTCCAGGGACTTGTCCCGCAGCTGCACGGCATCCACGCCACCGGCCAGCACCGCGTCGAGGAACTCACTCAGGTCCCCCTGCGCCTTCCTGGCGTCGGTGCACAGATACAGCCGTGCGTCCACGAGCGTCCTCCCCCTCGATACGGGCGTACGGGCCCCACGGACCCGTACGCCCGCCTGTCGATTTACCAGCCGTGACCCTACACAGCCAGCGCCTGAGCCCTGCGCTTCACCTCCGTGCCGCGGTTCTCCCGCAGGGCCTGCACCGGGGTGCCGGGCAGGGTCGGGTCCTCGGTGAAGAGCCACTCCAGCGCCTCTTCATCCGTGAAGCCGTCGTCCCGCAGGAGCGTCAGCGTGCCCACGAGCCCCTTGATGATCTTCTCTTCACCGATGAACTCGGCCGGCACCATCAGCACGCGGTTCTCACCGCGCCGGACGGCGATGAGCTGGCCCTCCTTGACCAGCTGCCGCACCCGGGTCACTTCGACGTCGAGCATCTCGGCGATGTCGGGGAGGGTGAGCCAGGTAGGCACGAGAGCATCGATTCTTGCGTCAATCTCGGTCACATGGACAAGCCTGCCATCCCGGACCGACGTCCGGAATGGGGCGCCGCCATTGGGGGGTCACCCGGCGAGCGCGGCCTTCAGCGGCGTCCCCGGGTCCGCGGCCTTCCCGGCGTCGATCCGCGCCCCCTTCTCGATCAGCCGCCGCCCCTGCGCGAGGTCCCGCGGCCGCCCCACGGCGAGCAGCGCGACCAGCACCCCGTCGCGCAGCCAGCACACCGACCAGGCGGCCGCCTGCGGGTCCCCGCGCCACACCAGCTCATCGGCGGCGCCGTGATGCCCCGCGTACTGCACGAACCGGCCGAACTGCTCGGACCAGAAATACGGCACCGGGTCGTACGCGACGCCCGTCGGATCCGCGCAGCAGTCGGCGATGACATTGCCGGCGACGGTGCGCGGCCCCTGCAGCGCGTTGTCCCAGTGGTGAATCAGCAGCCGCTCGCCGTACCGGGCGGACGGAAAGGACGCGCAGTCCCCGACCGCGTACACATCGGGCGCCGAGGCCCGCAGCCGGTCGTCGGCGACCACGGCACCGTCAGGACCGAGCTCGACGCCGGACCCGGCCAGCCACCCGGTCGCGGGCCTGGCCCCGATGCCGACGACGACGGCATCCGCGGGAATCCGCCGGCCGTCTTCAAGCTGCACAGCGCCCGCGGCGACGCTCTCTACCCGGGCCCCGGTCAGCAGCGTGGCCCCGCTGTCGGCGTACCAGCGCGTCATCGGCCCGGCGACCTCGGCGGGCAGCGCCCCGGCCAGCGGCCGGTCGGCGGCCTCGACCACGGTGACGCGACACCCGGCCTCCCGCGCCGCGGTGGCGAACTCGGCCCCGATCCACCCGGCCCCCACCACCACGATGTCGTGCTTGGCGGCGAGCACAGGCCGCAGCCGCCCGGCGTCGTCGAGCGTGCGCAGCAGATGGACGCCGGGGACGCCCTCAACCCCCGGCAGCTGGACGGGTTCCGCGCCGGTGGCGATGACCAGGGTGTCGTACGGGACAGGCCCGCCCTCGGTCCGCAGCTCCTTCGCGGCGGTGTCGAGCCCGGCGACGTGGACGCCGAGCCGCAGCTCGATCCCCAGCCCGCCGAAGTCGACGTCGAGCGCGGAGTCCTCAGCCTTGCCGAGGAGCACCGCCTTGGACAGCGGGGGGCGGTCGTACGGCTGATGAGGCTCGGCGCCGATGAGCGTGATCGGCCCGGCCCAGCCCTCCTCACGCAGCGCGACGGCCGTCTGCACGCCGGCCATTCCCGCACCGACGATGACGCAGCGCTGCGCCTTTGTTCGATGGCTCACGCGATCACCTTAGCGGTGGGCCCGGCAGACCCACAGGACGCACCGCGCTACCCTGGGCGCTGCAGAGCGCCATCGCGGGAGCCCGGACGTACCGGGCTGAGAGGGGGGCTGTCGGCCCCCGACCGTACGAACCTGATCCGGGTCATGCCGGCGAAGGGAGGGGCTGGAAGCCCGTGCATACGCAACCCCATAGGAACCCCGACGTCCTCGTGATCGGCGGCGGCATCATCGGTCTCGCCACCGCCTGGCGGGCGGCCGGGCGCGGCCTGCGGACGGCCCTGGCCGACCCCGCGCCCGCCCGGCACGGCGCGGCCAACGTCGCCGCCGGCATGCTCGCCGCCGTCACCGAACTCCACTACGGCGAGCAGGATCTGCTCGCCCTCAACCTCGCCTCGGCCCGCCGCTACGCGGCCTTCGCCGCCGAACTCCACGACGCCACCGGCCACCACCTCGGCTACCGCCCCTGCGGCACCCTCGCGGTCGCCCTCGACGCCGACGACCGCGCCCACCTGCGCGAACTCCACGATTTCCAGGTGCGGCTGGGCCTCGACTCGCAGTGGCTGCAAGGCCGCGAATGCCGCCGCCTGGAGCCGATGCTCGCGCCCGGCGTCCGCGGCGGCCTGCGCGTCGACGGCGACCACCAGATCGACCCCCGCCGCCTGGTCACCGCGCTGCTCACCGCCTGCGAGCGGGCCGGGGTGGTCTTCCACCGGCAGCACGCCGCCCGCCTCACCACCGGCCGCGACCGCGCCACCGGCGCCGTACTCGACGACGGCACCACCGTCTCCTCTGCCCGTACAGTCCTGGCCGCCGGCAGCCGCAGCGCCGCCCTCCCCGGCCTGCCGGACGAAGTCCGCCCGCCGGTACGGCCGGTGAAGGGCCAGGTCCTCCGGCTGCACATGCCCGACGCGCGGCACGGCGCCTTCCTCTCCCGCACCGTCCGCGCGATGGTCCGTGGCTCGCACGTCTATCTCGTCCCCCGCGCGGACGGCGAGCTCGTCATCGGCGCGACCACCGAGGAGCTCGGCTTCGACACCACCGTCACCGCCGGCGGCGTCTACGAGCTGCTCCGCGACGCCCACGCCCTGGTGCCGGGCCTGACCGAGCTGCCGCTGGCGGAGACGAGCGCGGGCCTGCGCCCCGTAACCCCCGACAACGGCCCCCTGCTGGGCCCCACCGCCCTCCCGGGCCTGCACCACGCCACCGGCCACGGCCGCAACGGCGTCCTGCTCACGCCGGTCACCGCCGACGCCATGACCGAGGCCCTCACCGACGGCGAACTCCCGCCGGAAGCCCGGCCCTTCTCCGCGCGGCGGTTCGACAAGGAGCTGATCAGGACATGACCCGCACGACCCGCATCTCGGTGAACGGCGAACCCCGCGAACTCCCCGCCGACACCACCCTCGACCGCCTCGTCGAGACCCTCACCCAGGCCCCCAAGGGGGTGGCCGCCGCGCTCAACGAGGCCGTGATCCCCCGCGGCCAGTGGCCCACCACCCCCCTCACCGACGGCGACCGCGTCGAGGTCCTCACCGCAGTCCAGGGAGGCTGAGCAGCGACATGGCAGACGACGTCCTCACCATCTCCGATACGACCTTCACCTCCCGGCTCATCATGGGCACCGGCGGCGCCCCCAGCCTCGACATCCTGGAGCGCGCCCTGCTCGCCTCCGGTACGGAGCTGACCACCGTCGCGATGCGCCGGCTCGACCCCGGTGTGCAGGGCTCCGTGCTGTCCGTGCTCGACAAGCACGGCATCCGCGTCCTGCCGAACACGGCCGGCTGCTACACCGCAGGGGAGGCGGTCCTCACCGCCCGCCTCGCCCGCGAGGCGCTCGGCACCGACTGGGTGAAGCTGGAGGTGATCGCCGACGAGCACACCCTTCTCCCCGATCCGGTCGAGCTGCTCGACGCCGCCGAGACCCTCGTCGACGACGGCTTCACGGTGCTGCCGTACACGAACGACGACCCCGTCCTGGCCCGCAAGCTCGAGGACGCGGGCTGCGCCGCGATCATGCCGCTCGGCTCCCCCATCGGGTCCGGCCTGGGCATCCGCAACCCGCACAACTTCCAGCTGATCACCGAGCGCGCCACGGTCCCGGTGATCCTCGATGCGGGCGCCGGCACCGCCTCCGACGCCGCCTTCGCCATGGAACTGGGCTGCGCCGCCGTCATGCTCGCCTCGGCAGTCACCCGCGCCAAGGAACCGGTCCTGATGGCCGACGCCATGCGCCACGCAGTCGAAGCCGGCCGCCTCGCCCACCGCGCCGGCCGCATCCCCCGCCGCCACTACGCCGAGGCCTCGTCCCCAGCGGAGGGCACGGCCCGGCTGGACCCCGAACGGCCCGCCTTCGTGGCGCCCGCACGGACGGCCACCTAGCGTGACGATGTGACAGCCACCGAGCACGAGATCTTCGTAAACGTCCCGGTCCAGAACGTGTGGGCCACGCTCACCGACCCCGCGCACCGGCAGCGCTGGTACGGGGCCGGGGAGCTCACTGTGGAGGTGGAGGAGCCGATGCGTACCTTCGCCTTCCGGTCCGGCAGCGGTCTCGTCGGGTTCACGTTGCAGATCGGTCCCGGGGGTACCCGGGTGCTGCTGCGGGAGACCGAGCGCAGTCCGCGCGACTGGGACGCGGCCCTGGCGGAGATCTCCGAGGTCGCGCAGTCCCTGTCGTAAGGCGGCCCGCCTGTCACCGTTCCGCTGCAGAACCGCACCCACACCGCACCTACCTGCGCCGACCGTGCCTGGACCCGGTCGTATGGGACGTAGAATCCGACCCGTGGATACGACCCTGCAGGACCCGCTGGTCGGCCGCACGCTGGACGGCCGCTATCGCGTCGACGCGCGCATCGCCGTCGGCGGCATGGCCACGGTCTACCGGGCCGTCGACACCCGCCTCGACCGCGTACTGGCGCTGAAGGTGATGCACCCGGCCCTCGCCGCCGACGGCTCGTTCGTCGACCGCTTCATCCGGGAGGCCAAGTCCGTCGCCGCCCTCGCCCACCCGAATGTGGTGGGCGTCTACGACCAGGGCACCGACGGCACCTACGTCTATCTGGCGATGGAATACGTGGCCGGCTGCACCCTCCGCGACGTGCTCCGCGAGCGCGGCGCGCTGCAGCCGCGAGCCGCCCTGGACATCCTGGAGCCGGTGCTGGCCGCCCTCGGCGCCGCCCACCGCGCCGGACTCGTGCACCGCGACATGAAGCCGGAGAACGTCCTCATCGGCGACGACGGCCGCGTCAAGGTCGCCGACTTCGGCCTGGTCAGGGCCGTGAACACGCACAC
Source organism: Streptomyces coryli (assembly GCF_011044975.1). Lineage (GTDB taxonomy): Bacteria > Actinomycetota > Actinomycetes > Streptomycetales > Streptomycetaceae > Streptomyces > Streptomyces coryli. The sequence goes on from NZ_JAAKZV010000097.1 coordinate 27,274, forward strand.
CACCTCCTCCACGGGCTCGGTCCTCGGCACCGTCTCCTACCTCGCCCCCGAGCAGATCGAGCAGGGCATCGCCACCCCCCGCGTCGACGTCTACGCCTGCGGCGTGCTGCTCTACGAGATGCTCACCGGCGCCAAGCCGCACGCCGGCGAATCCCCCGCCCAGGTCCTCTACCAGCACCTCCACGAGGAGGTCGGGCTCCCGTCCGAGCTCGTCCCTGACCTGGCCCCCGAACTCGACGGCCTGGTCCTCGCCGCCGCCGCCCGCGAGCCGGAGCGGCGCCCCGAGGACGCCGTGGAACTGCTGTCGAAGACCCGCGCCGCCCGTTCCGCGATGAGCAACGCCCAGCTGGACGCCATACCCCCGCAGGCCATCGCCGTAGCGGACGACGGGCACGACACCTCCGGCGACCGCACCAGCGTGCTGCCCAGCCAGGCCGTGGCCCAGGCCCAGCACCCGGAGCTGAACCGCACCAGCCGGATGATGCTGCCCCCGCCACCCACCGTGGGCGGTGACGACCCCGCGGC
>NZ_JAAKZV010000098.1 GCF_011044975.1 Streptomyces coryli
CGGCCCGCCCGGTCCCCCGGGCCTCCGCCGCGCCGCCCGCAGGCTCCGATCCGGGCGCCGTCTCCAATGTCGGTAACACCGGCGCCTGCATCGCCGTCTCCTCCACTCCGGCGAAGCGGGCCCCGCGCAGCCGGGCCGTCTTCCCGCCGCCGCCGCGGCGTGCCTGCGGGCCGGGATCGGTGGACGGCGAGGCGGTCGCGGAGGCCTGCCGCAGGGCCGCGATCCGCTCCCGCACCTCCCCCGCCCTGGCCATCAGCCGCGTGCGGTCGTCGTGCAGCCAGGCGCGGTCCTGGGTGAGGCGCGCGTGGTCGTGGGGCGTGTCGGCGTGCGACAGCGCGATGTGCACCTCACGCAGATCCTGGTCCGTGCGGTGCAGGTCCCGCTCCATCGCCGCCAGCGCGGCCGACAGCTCCGGCTCCGAGCCGAACTGCGCGTCCCACGCGGCCACCGCCGCACCGTGCAGCGACCGGGCCCGGGTCGCTGCCGGTCCCGCCGCCGCACCCGCGTCGGCCAGCAGGGACTCGACCACGTCCCACGGCGGCAGCTGGCGGCCCTGCAGGCAGGCGCGCAGGCCGTCCGGGTCGTGCCGGGAGAAGACGCCGTACCAGCCGGCGTCCGGATCCAGCCCGGCCGCCAAGGACTGCAGAAACTCCGCGAATCGTGCGACTTCGACCATCGCTACGTGTTCCGCCATTGCCACCCGCCACTCGTTTCCGCCAGGACCCGGCCCGGGCATTGCACACCCGGCCTGTTACGTCCGGGCTACGGGCACTTTGCGACTACCGAACTCGAACAACGGTCCAGCACGCCGCTACAGTGCCGCCCTATGAATGACGCCATGCTCACCATCGTCCTCGTCGTCGCGGGGGTGCTTGTCGGGGCGGGCCTCGGCTGGTACTCCCGCAATTCCCTCGCGGGCCGGAAGAGAGCCCGGCGCGAGCGCTTCTACGGCCTGCCGGAGAACTCCGAATGCCTCGTCGTGGTGAACCGCGACGCGAGCGGGGGTGACTGGAGCGTGGCCAAGCACGATGCGCTCGCGCTCCTCGAACTCGCCGCCGTGATCAAGGACTGCGGCGCGCACGTCCAGGTCATCGCCCACGACACCGCCCAGCAGGGGTTCGGCGACCGCACCGAATTCTGCGTCGGCACCCCGATATCCAACCGCCGGATGGCAGCCCATCTGCAGTCCCTCCTTCCCGGCATCCGCGTGAACACCGACCCCGAGCCGGGCCCGGACCGCGGCGCCTTCGCCGTCGGCAGCGAGCGCTACCGGCTGGAGAACGGCGTGGCGGAGCACGTGATCCTCGCCCGCCTCACCGCGGGCCAGGAAGCCCGCCCGGTCTTCATCTCCTGCGGCCAGCGCTCCATCACGAACCAGGCGGCGATGCGCTACCTGGCCCGTAACGAGGCCAAGCTGACCCGCAAATACGGCAACAGCTCCTTCGTCCTCCTCCTCAAGGTCGTCAACTCCCAGTCCTACGGCCCGGACGTCGTCGAACTGGTCGGCGACGTGACCAAGGCCGCCAAGGCGCCCTCCCCGCTCGCCGCCGTCCCGAAGGGCGACAAGGGCAAGGACCAGCTCACCAAGTGAGCTGCGCCCACGCCCGGGTGCCGACCGCGCTGCGGACGATCCCGGAACGGTCCGCATAGGCGCGTACGAGTATCAGTCCCCGGCCCGCTTCCGCCTCCCCCGCGTCCTGCGCCGCGGGCGCGGCAGCGGGCCGCCACGCGCCGGCGTCGCTGACCTCGATCCGCAGCACCGAGCCGGTGCGCGTCAGCCGCAGCCCGACATGCGCCGAGCCGCTGTGCAGCACCGAATTGCCGACGAACTCGGAGACGATGGCCCGCACCGCGAAGACCACGTCCTCCGGCGCCCGCCACACGCTCAGCACGGTGGCCGCGAAGGTCCGGGTCTCCGGCACCGCCACGCGAGTCGCGGGCAGCGTGCACGCCGCGAACGCCGAGTCGGCGGCGGGCGAGCCGGTGCCCGGCGGGCCGACGGCGGGCGGCTCGGCAGCGGGCCCGGCGCCCGCGCGGCCCGTCACGGCGCACCCCACGGCAGCTCGACCCACACGGCGGACGTGCCGTCGCGCATGCTCACCGACGAGCCGTACATGACGCCCTCGCTCAGCACCACGTCCATGGGGCGGGGTTCTTGGTGGTCGGGAGGGCGCGGCGAGGGGACTTCGGGCAGTATGGCCGTGACCGTGATCCGCAGCGCCTCCCGCGCGAAATAGAGATCGACCTGGCAGGGCCGTCCATTGAAATGCAGCTCCGTGTCGGCCGCGAGCGCCGCGGCGAGCCGAGCGGCGCACGGCCCTAACTCATGCCCCCGCAGCGTCGCGGAAACGAACGCGCGCACCCGCGCCGCATCAGCGCCGTCGGGCAGGGCGAGGATCTCGGGCACGGTCTCCACTGGCACCCCCAAGTGCATCCTGCTTACCTAGGTGCATAATTCCGCCCTTAGTACCTAGCGTGTCAAGCGAGTTGCGGGAAAGGAGCCCGAAATGGGCGACACCAGGCCGGTGTACCAGCGCATCGCGGACGATCTGCGCGAGCAGATCGACAAGGGCGACCTCGAGGTCGGTGCGCCCATCCCGTCGCGCTCCGCGCTCAAGCGCGCCTATGAGGCGAGCGACCAGACGGTGGACCGCGCGGTGCGCGTGCTGAAGGCCGCCGGGTATGCGCAGGGGCAGTTCGGCCGGGGCGTCTTCGTCATGGACCGCAAGCCGCTCGGGACGCTGCTGCGCTCCACCGGATCCGTCGACTCCCCCTTCGCCGCCCGCATTTCTGTCGACGGCACCGCGCTCAGCTGGGAAGCCACCTCCGTCACCACGCCGGCCGATCGGCGCATCGCCGAACGCCTCGGCATCCCGGCCGGCGACCGCGTGATGTGCACCCAGTACGAATACCTGGCGGACCGCAAGCCGGTGCAGCTCGCGACCAGTTGGGAACCGCTCGCCATCACCGAGGGCACCGACGTGCTCTTCCCGGAGCGCGGCCCGTATGCCAAGCGGGGCGTGCGCGGCCGGCTGGCGGCGATCGGCGTGCGGGTGGTGCGCGCGGCGGAGATCGTGGGCTCGCGCGCGGCCACCAGCGCCGAGGCCGAGACCCTCGGCTGCTCCCCCGGCCAGTGCCTCACCGTCGTGGAGCGCACCCACTACGACGCGGACGACCGCCCCGTGGAAACCTCCGACATCGTCATCCGCGCCGACCGCTGGCGCCTCGAATACGACATCCCCTTCACGAACTGACCCACCACCCCGGTCGCGCACCGAACCTTCGTGAACTGCCCGCTGCCCCATGACGCTTCACCCCTCCGACTCCGGATCAGTCACCGACAGTTACGAAGCTACCGCCAGGCACTGACAATCCGTGACGGACGCGGTGATCAGCGCGTGCACGCCCACAGCGCGAGCCCGAGACAGCTGAACGCGGCCCCCAGGGCGCATACGGCCCCCCAGCCCGCCGCCGCGTACACCGAGGTCGCGGCGATGGCGCCGGTCGCGCTGCCGACCGAGTAGAAGACCATGTAGCCACCGATCAGCCGGCTGCCCGCCTCCGGACGCAGCGCGTAGATCAGGGTCTGATTGGTGACGTGCACCGCCTGCACGGCGAGATCGAGGACGACCACCCCGGCCACCAGCGCCCAGAGCGACTCACGGGTGAAGGCCAGCGCCAGCCACGAGGCGGCGAGCAGCGCCAGGGCGACGCCAGTGGTCCGGCGGGAGAGCCCGCGGTCGTTCAGGCGGCCCGCCACCGTCGCCGCCAATGCGCCGGCGACACCGATCAGTCCGAGCGCCCCGATCGCGCCGTGGGACAGGAAGTACGGGGCCTCGCTGAGCGGCAGCGCGACGCTGCTCCACAGCGTGCTGAAGGCGGCGAAGATCAAGAGGCCGAACAAGGCCCGGTGCAGCAGCAGTCGTTCCCGTACGAACAGGGTGACCGTGGAGCGCAGCAGCTGCCCGTAGCGCAGCGTCTCCGGCGGCGTGCCGTGCCGCGGCAGCACGCGGTACAGGACCAGCGCGAGCAGGGCGGTGAGCACCGCCGAGGCGAGGTAGACGGCACGCCAGTCCGCGAGATCGGCTATGAGGCCGGACGCGGTGCGGGCCAGGAGGATGCCGATGACCACACCGCTGGTGACCGTACCGACAACTCGCCCGCGCTCGGCGCTCGGAGCCAGTGACGCCGCGTAGGCCACCAGCGTCTGCGTGACGACCGCGAGCAGCCCGGTCGCGGCCATGCCCGCGAGCAGGAGCGCCGCCGTATGCGCGGCGGACACCACGACCAGCGCCGCCATCAGGAGCAGCAACTGGCCCACCACCAGCCGTCTGCGGTCGGCCACATCACCCAGCGGCACGAGGAAGAAGAGCCCGAGCCCGTATCCGACGTGCGTGAGCGTGACCACGCTGCCGACGAGCGCCGGACTCATGGCGAGGTCGTCCCCCATGGTCACCAGCAGCGGCTGGGAGAAGTAGACGTTGGCCACCGCGGCTCCGCAGGCGACCGCGAACAACAGGACGACGCCACGCGACAGCATCGGCACTCCTCCCCACAGCTGGTTTCATCTTGCTACCAGCGGCGACGCTAGCCGCTTTTGGTAGCATGTTGCAACCAGACAGTGAGAGCGAGGGACGCCCATGGTCACCAGGACCCGCTTCGACGACAGCGATTGCCCCGTCGCCCGGTCCGTGGACGCGATCGGCGACTGGTGGTCCCTGCTGATCGTCCGGGACGCCTTCGACGGCAGCCGCCGCTTCGGGGAGTTCCAGCGCAGCCTCGGCGTGGCGAAGAACATCCTCACCGCACGACTGCGCGCCCTGGTCGCCGGCGGCGTCCTCGAATCCGTCCCCGCCTCGGACGGCAGCGCCTATCGGGAGTACGTACTGACGCCGAAGGGAAAGGCGCTCTTCCCCGTCATCGTGGCGCTGCGGCAGTGGGGCGAGGAGCACTTCTTCGCCGCCGGTGAGCCGCACTCACAGCTGGTCGACCGCCGACAGGGCCATGACCTCCGCGCGTTGGAGGTGCGGGCCGCGGACGGCCGCAGGCTGGACCCCGACGACACGGTCGTCCGCTACGTCTCCGAGACCTCCGCGTAAAGCTGGGACAGCTCCGGCGTGCCTTGCTCCACCCAGCCGGCGCCGACCTCGACGACGTCGATCGCGCGGCCCGAGGCGAGCTCGACCACTGGGCGGCCCTCGTCCGAGAGGTGCCAGCGGGCGCCGGGCACGGTGCGTACGACGACCGTGCCGAGGTAGAAGCCCGCGTCGTTGCCGAGCCAGTCCATTTCGAAGGACGGGTCCTCGCGCCAGCGCGGGAGCAGCTGGTCGAGGGCCTCCAACGAGGCCGCCGAATCGTCCAGTTCCACCCCCGCCGCCTCCGCCTGCGCGCGCAGCAGGTCGCACTCCGCCAGCAGCGCGGCCAGCCCTTCCGTCTCCTGCCGCTCCGCGCCGGCGGCCACGCTCCCGCCCGCAGCCGTGCCGGACCGCTTACGCCAGTTGTCCAGGAAGGGGATGTTCATACGTCAAGCGTCGCATCCGGGACGCCCGAAGCACCACAGGCACGCTGACAGCGGATCTTCACCTGTCGGTCATGTTTGTGGTCTTGACCAGTCACCACCGCCTCCCTAGGTTCATGGCGCCACTGCCGAACCACCTTCACACGCGCGGTGCTTGGCCCTCCCGGAAGGAACCCCCGTCTTGGCGCACAGAGCGAGCAGAGCGCACAGAGCGAGCAGCCTCCTGAGCACGGCCACCCTGGTCGCGCTCGCCGCCACCGCCCTGCCGGCGACCGCGACCGCGGCCGAGCAGACGGATCCGGTGCCGCTGGACCGCCTGTACGACAACACCGCGATCAGCGACGACGCCCGCCCCCAGGCCGCCGACTTCGACGGCGCCGGCGCCTCGCTGTCCGCTCAGGACCTCAGCGCCGCCGGCTGGCGCCCGGGCACCCGGCTGAACCTCGACGCCGCCCAGCTCGCCCTCCCCGCCTCCCGCCCCGGCACGCCGGACAACGTCCGCGCCGACGGCCAGGCGGTCAAGCTCCACGGCCGCGGCAACGCCCTCTCCTTCCTGGTCGCCGCCACCTCCCCCGGCGCGGCCGGCCAGGGCGCCAAGGGCACCGGCACCATCCGCTACCGCGACGGCTCCACCAGCTCGTACGACCTCAGCGCCCCCGACTGGCGCGGCGGCCCGCACTCCACCAAGGCGATATCGCTCCCGCACCTGAACACCCCGGGCGGCCAGCAGGCCGAGCGCCCCAAGCTCTACGCCGTCACCGTCCCGGTCAAGCGCGGCGCGGCCGTCGACTCCGTCGTGCTGCCCGAGGACCCGGGCCCGGACGCCGACCTGCACGTCTTCGCCGCGTCGGTACGGGCCGAGGCGAGCGCGTGGACCGGCAGCTGGGGCTCGTCCACCTCCGGCTATACGGCCGTGGGCCCGTGGACCGACCAGACGCTGCGCCTGGTCGTGCACAGCTCGGCGGGCGGCAACTACGCCCGCATCCGGCTGTCGAACACCTTCGCCGGCACGCCGCTGCGCGTCGGCGGCGCCACCGTCGCGGTGCAGGGCGAGGGCGCGAAGCCCGCGGGCAAGCCGGTGCGGCTGACCTTCGGCGGCCGGTCGGGTACGGAGATCGCGGCGGGCGCGCAGGCGGTCAGCGACCCGGTCGGCTTCCGGGTGCCGGCCGGGTCGAACCTGCTGGTCAGCTTCCACCTTCCGGAGCGGGTCGAGGCCGCGCCCGTGCACAGTCTGGCGATGCAGACGTCGTACATCAGCGCGGCGGGCAGCGGCAACCGCACCGGCGACACCGACGCCGGCGCCTTCGGCGGCACGATCACGACCTGGCCGTTCCTCACCGGCGTCGACGTCGGCGGCGGGCCGGGCTCGGTGGTGACGCTCGGCGACTCGATCACGGACGGCCAGGGCTCGACGAAGGACGCCAACCGCCGCTGGCCGGACTTCCTGGCCGGGCGCCTCCGCGCGGCCAGCCAGGACGGAGCCGTGCCCGCGTACGGCGTGCTCAACCAGGGCATCTCGGCGAACCGCGTGGTCGGCGACCGCTACACCGGCGACGGCGTCTCCACCGACGTCGGCGGCGTCTCCGCGCAGAACCGCCTGGAGCGCGACGTCCTCGCCCAGACCAACGCCCGTACCGTCTTCGTCTTCGAGGGCGTCAACGACGCCCGCTGGTCCTTCTCCCCCGACGAGATCATCGCCGGCCTGACCCGCATCGCCGACCGCGCGCACGCCCGCGGGCTGCGCGTGGTGGTGGCGACGGTGGTGCCCTGTGAGGGCGAGAAGCTCTGCAGCACGGCGCAGGCGGAGGCGACCCGCACCAAGGTGAACGACTTCATCCGCGCCCAGGACGGTGGCACCTTCGACGCGGTGGCCGACTTCGACGCGGTGGTACGGGACCCGGCGCAGCCGAGCCGCCTCCAGGCCCAGTACGACAGCAGCGATCACCTGCACCTGAACGACGCGGGCCTGAAGGCGATGGCCGACTCGCTCGACCTGAGGAAGCTGATGCCGTAAGCGCTAGAGCTCCAGGTCCGCGACCACCGGCGCGTGGTCGGACGGGGCCATGCTCGGCGGCGCGTCCTTCTTGCCGGGCCGCCGGGCCTCGCGGTCCACATACGCGTCCTTCACCGCGGCGGTGAAGGGCGCGTTGCCGTAGATGTGGTCGATGCGCATGCCCTTGTTCTTCTGGAAGCCCAGCATGCGGTAGTCCCAGAAAGTGAACGGGATGTCGTACTTCAGGGCCCGCGGATACACCTCGTCGAGCCCCGACTTCTGCAGCTCGATCAGCGCCGTCCGCTCCAGCTCGGAGACGTGCGTCGCGCCGTCGAACTTGGCGATGTCCCAGACGTCCTCGTCCTTGGGCGCCACATTGAAGTCACCCAGCACCGCGAAGGGCCGCGCGCCGGACGCGTCCTCGGCGGCCACCTGCCGGAGGGCCTCCAGCCACTGCAGCTTGTACTCGTAGTGCGCATGCCCGACCTCGCGCCCGTTCGGCACGTACAGCGACCACACCCGCACCGGGCCGCAGGTGGCGCCCACGGCGCGCGCCTCGACCGCGCCGTCGAACTCCGGCTGGCCCGGCAGATCGATCGTGACGTCCTCGAGGCCCAGCTTGGACAGCACCGCCACGCCGTTCCACCGCCCGCCGGCGCGCACCGCGGCCTCATAGCCGAGCTCGGCCAGCTTTTCCTGCGGGAACTGCTCCGGGGTGCACTTCAGCTCCTGCAGGCACACCACGTCGGGGGCGGCGGACTGCAGCCAGCCGGTGACGCGGTCGATGCGGGGATTGATCCCGTTGACATTCCAGGTAGCGATGCGCACAGACATGGCTTTGACCCTACCGGGTGAGTCTGACAGCGCTCCTCAAAGGACAGCGCCCCTCAGAGCGCCAGGCTCTCCCCCGACCCGAGCCGGATGTGCTCCGCACCGCCGATGCCGGGGCCGTCCGGGCCCAGCATCCGGTTGTAGACGGGCACGGCGATGTCCTCGGTCAGCAGCGCGTTGTGGATGTCGATCGCCCGGCCCGGCTTGACCTCGCGGACGTAGTCGATGACCTCGGCGAGCTTGCTCCATGGCGCCTGTACGGGCATCAGCAGGGTGTCCACCGGCCGCTCCGGGACGGTCAGCGCGTCCCCCGGGTGGAAGACGGAGCCGTCGATCACGTAGCCGACATTGGTGATCCGCGGGATGTCCGGGTGGATCACCGCGTGCAGCTCGCCGTGCACCTCGATCTCGAACCCGGCGGCGGTGAAGGTGTCGCCGTTCCCGACGGTGTGCACCCGTCCGGGGAAGGCCGCGGCGACCTGCTCCGCGACGCTGCGCAGGGTCCACAGCTCGGCGGCCGGACTGGCCTCCAGGGCGGCGCGCAGCTGCGCCTCGCTGAAGTGGTCCGGGTGCTCATGGGTGACCAGGATCGCGTCGGCGCCCACGGCCGCCTCCGGCTCGGTGAAGCCGCCCGGGTCGATGACCAGGGTGCGGCCGTCCCGCTCCAGCCGTACGCAGGCGTGGCCCTTCTTCGTCAGCTGCATCTGCTCGGCCCTTCTGAGTGATCAGTAGGTGATCAGTAGTCCGCGATCGACACGACCCGGACCTCGGGCTTCTTCGGGGAGCTGAGGTCCACGGCGATGTTGAGCTCGGGCTTCGGCCCCTTCTGCCCGACGTGCACCCCGTACCAGTCGCCCTTGTCGAACGACCAGCCGACCACATCGGCCTGCTTCTTGGTGATCGGGATCTCGCCGTTCCGCAGCTCGTCCGTGTCGCTGCCGACCTTCTTCATGAACTTGTCGAGCTTCTTGTCGGTCGTGGTGAACTCGACGAACAGCCAGCTCGTGCCCCACTTGTTCGTCTCGTACGAGGCCACGTCCTTGGACTTCGCCGGGATCGGTACCCCGTAGACCCGCCGCTGCACCTTCGACGGCCAGCCCTCCTCAAGACCCTGGGCGTCCGACTTCTCGGCCTTGTCGCGCCCTGCGTCGCGGCTCTGCAGCGCGGAGATGACGAGATAGACCGCCGGGATCAGGATGAGCAGCCCGATGATCGTGTACGACTTCCAGTTCCGCGGCACGCGGCGCTCCGGCGGGTGCGGTCCTGATCCGTTGCGCCCCGGATGGGACTGGTGCGGCACGTGCGGCTGGTCCGGGCCCGCGGGCGGGCCGGAGTCGTGCAGGGTCACTTGCCTACCACCTGAGCGAATCGTTCGTAGCGCTCGACCCGGCGCCGGTTGGTCCGCCGGAAGCGGCGGGCGACGAGGCGGGCGAGGTCGGCGGCCCCGACGAGCCCGGCCTCATTGCCGAGCTGGGCCTTGGCGATACGGGCCTCCGGGCGATAGCCGCGGCCGGTGAGCGAGCGCCGGAAGGCGTCCCTGGCGGGGCCGATCAGCAGGTCGTCGGCGGCGCTGACGCCGCCGCCGATGACGAAGCAGGCGGGGTCGATGGCGGCGGCGAGGTTGGCGATGCCGACGCCGAGCCACTGCCCGATGTCCTGCAGCAGCTCGACGCACATGGCGTCGCCCTCGCGCGCCAGCTGGGTGATCAGCGGCCCGGTGATCTCGCTGATGTCGCCGCCGACCCGGTCGATGATCCCGTACGCCACCGGCGACTCGGCCGCGGCGAGCTCGCGGGCCTCGCGGACCAGGGCGTTGCCGGAGCTGTACTGCTCCCAGCAGCCGCGATTGCCGCACGGGCAGCGGTGGCCGCCGGGCACGACCTGCATATGGCCGAACTCGCCGGCGACGCCGTACTTGCCGCGCTTGACCTGGCCGTCCTCCAGGATGGCGCCGCCGATGCCGGTGCCGAGCGTGATCATGACGAGGTAGTCCTCGCCGCGCCCGGCGCCGAAGCGCCACTCCGCCCAGGCGGCGGTGTTCGCGTCGTTGTCGACCATGACCGGGACCCGCAGCCGGGCGGACAGGGCGTCGCGCAGGGGCTCGTTCCGCCACGACAGGTGCGGCGCGAAGAGGATGCGATTGCGGTCGGCGTCGACCCAGCCGGCGGCGCCGACGCCCACGGCGTGGACGTCGTGCCGCTCCGACAGATCGAGCACCAGCTCGACGATGGTGTCCTCGACGACCTTGGGGCTCTTCGACTTGTCCGGGGTCTCGGCGCGCAGCCGCTCCAGGATGTTCCCGTCGGCGTCGACGACACCGGCGGCCACCTTCGTGCCCCCGATGTCGATGCCGACCGTGGGGACCCGCGGCGCGGTGAGGTGCGAGCGCCGCTCGCGCTGGCTCACGCTGCGCAGGACGGTGGCCCTTGCCGATCCGCGGTGGACTCTCTCCCGGTACGTCATCCCGGCCGATTCTGCCTCATGAGCGCGGCTTCCGCTGCGGGTGGGTGCCGTCCCGCCGCTGCTCCAGCTCCTTCACCAGGTCCTCGAGCTCGGAGCGGATCCAGTCGCGGGTGGCGACCTCGCCGAGGCCGATCCGCAGGGCGGCGATCTCGCGGGTCAGATACTCGGTGTCGGCGATGGAGCGCTCGTTCTGCTTGCGGTCCTGCTCCAGGTTGACCCGGTCGCGGTCGTCCTGCCGGTTCTGCGCGAGCAGGATCAGCGGGGCGGCGTACGAGGCCTGCAGCGACAGCATCAGCGTCAGGAAGATGAACGGGTACTGGTCGAAGCGCAGCGCATCGGGCATCACCACGTTCCAGACCACCCACAGCACGATGATCACCGTCATCCAGACGATGAACCTGCCGGTGCCGAGGAAGCGCGCGATCTGCTCCGAGAACCGGCCGAAGGCCTCGGGGTCGTAATCCGGCAGCAGCTTGCGCCGGGGCGGCATCGGCTGGTCGAGCCGGGCCCTGACCCGGCCCGGCTGCGGGGCGCTCCGCTCGCGTTCCTCAACCGCCATGCTGCGCCTCCTGGAACTCCTGCTCGCGCCAGTCGTCGGGCAGCATGTGGTCGAGCAGGTCGTCGACGGTCACGGCGCCGAGCAGCGACCCGCTGTCGTCGACCACGGGCCCGGCCACCATGTCGTACGTGGCGAAGAAGCCCGCGATCTCCGGCAGCGGCGCCTCCGGGGACAGGGCCTGCAGGTCGTCGTCGAGCGCCGAGCTGACCAGCGTGTACGGGGGATCGCGCAGCAGCCGCTGGAAGTGGATGGTGCCGAGGTACTTGCCGGTCGGGGTCTCCTCCGGCGGGCGGCAGACATAGACCTGCGCGGCCAGCGCGGGCGACAGGTCCGGGTTGCGGACCCGGGCGAGGGCGTCGGCGACGGTCGCGTCGGGGCGCAGCACGATCGGCTCGGTCGTCATCAGACCGCCCGCCGTCTTCTCCTCGTACGCCATCAGCCGCCGCACGTCGGCGGCGTCCGAGGGCCGCATCAGCGTGAGCAGGCGCTCCTTGTCGGTCTCCGGCAGCTCGGCGAGGAGGTCGGCCGCGTCGTCCGGGTCCATCTCCTCCAGGACGTCGGCGGCGCGCTCGTCGGCCAGCTTGCCGATGATCTCGATCTGGTCGTCCTCGGGCAGCTCCTCCAGGACGTCGGCGAGGCGCTCGTCCGTGAGCGCGGCGGCGACCTCGGCGCGCCGCTTCGGGGAGAGGTGGTGCAGCACGTTCGCCAGGTCGGCCGGGCGCAGCTGCTCGAAGGTCGCGAGCAGGTTCTCGGCGCCCTGGCCCTCCTCCTCGAGGGAGAAGCCCTCGACGTCGGTCCAGTCGACGGTGAAGGTCTCGCCCTTGCGCCGGAAGGTGCCGTGCCTGCCCTTGCGTACGAAGACCTTGTCGATCTCCCAGTCACGGCGGGCCGGCAGCTGCTGGATCGACACGTCCAGGACGGTGACCTCCTCGCCGCCGTCGACGAGGTGGACGCGCCGGTCGAGCATCTCGCCGAAGACGAGCCGCTCGGTGGGGCGCTGCTCGAAGCGCCGGACGTTGACCACGCCGGTGGTGATGACCTGGCCGGACTCGATGCCGGTCACGCGGGTGATGGGCAGGAAGATGTGCCGCCGCGTCGACAGCTCGACGACGAGGCCGAGCAGCCGCGGCGGGCGGGTGCCGACGCGCAGCATGGCGACCAGGTCGCGGACGCGGCCGACCTGGTCGCCGTTGGGGTCGAAGACGGCGACGCCGGAGAGATGCGACACGAAGATGCGCACAACAGGACAATAAGTGCATCACGTGGGCATCCGCAGCGTGGGGCCCCGGCCGCGGACCTACCGCTCGTGGCCGCCGAGGTGGTCCGGGACCGGCGCCCGCTCCAGCTCGTGCGACAGCTGCTCCAGCTCCGAGCCGCCCGCCATCTGGCGGGTGAGCTCGTCCAGGCCGATCTCGGACTTCAGGTGGCTGCCGGCCATGACGCCGCGCTTCAGCAGGACGAAGCGGTCGCCGACCAGGTAGGCGTGGTGCGGGTTGTGCGTGATCAGTACGACCCCGAGGCCCGCGTCCCGGGCCGCGGCCACGTACTTCAGGACCACGCCGGACTGCTTGACGCCAAGCGCCGCCGTCGGCTCGTCCAGGACCAGCACCTTCGCGCCGAAGTACACCGCCCGAGCGATCGCCACGCACTGCCGCTCGCCGCCCGAGAGCGTGCCGATCGGCTGGTCGACGTCCCGCAGGTCGATGCCCATGCGCAGCAGCTCGCTGTGGGTCGTGCGGCGCATCATGTCGACGTCCATGCGCCGGAAGGGCCCGCGGCCGTTCGTCGGCTCGGAGCCGAGGAAGAAGTTCCGCCAGACCGGCATCAGCGGGACGACCGCCAGGTCCTGGTAGACCGTGGCGATGCCGCGGTCCAGGGCCTCGCGCGGGTTCGCCAGCTTGGTCTCCTTGCCCTCGATGCGGAAGCTGCCCGAGGACTGCTGGTGCAGGCCCGCGATGATCTTGATGAGGGTGGACTTGCCCGCGCCGTTGTCGCCCAGCACGCAGGTGATCTCGCCGGGGTGGACCTCCAGCGAGACCCCCTCGAGCGCCCTGATGTTGCCGTAGTACTTGCTGACGTCCCGCAGCTCTACGAGCGGTGCGGCCTCAGCCACGTCGTCCTGCGTCATTTCGCCGCCTCCGCCCGCTTGCGCACCCACGCGTTCAGCAGCGTGGCCAGCAGCAGCATCGCTCCGAGGAAGAACCAGAACCAGTCCTGGTCCCACTGCGCGTACACGATGCCCTGCTTCGTCATGCCGAAGATCAGGGCGCCGATGCCGGCGCCGATCGCCGACCCGTAACCGCCGGTCAGCAGGCAGCCGCCGATCACCGCCGCCGCGATGTAGTGCAGCTCCAGGCCGCGGCCCTCGCCGGACTGCACCACGCCGAAGGAGAACAGCAGGTGCATGCCGGAGATCCAGGCCGCCAGGGCCACGCCGAGATAGAGCCCGATCTTGGTACGGAAGACCGGCACACCGACCGCGCGGGCCGCGTCCCGGCCGCCGCCGACCGCGAAGATCCAGTTGCCCCAGGTGGTACGGAGCAGGATCCAGGTCGCGACGGCCACCAGCGCCACCCACCACAGGATGGTGACCCGGAGGTCGAAGGAGCCGATGGAGATCGTCGAGGCGAAGATCTCCTTCGCCGACTCATAGCCCTCCATGTCGGTGATCGACTTCGTCTGCACCGTGCCGGAGATCAGCTTCGTCACGCCGACGTTCGCGCCCTGGAGCATCAGGAAGGTGCCCAGCGTGATGATGAAGCTGGGCAGCCCGGTGCGGATCAGCATGAAGCCGTTGAAGAACCCGATGGCCAGCGTGACCAGCAGGGATACGGCGACACCGACCCAGACATTCGCCGTCATCTGGTACGCGAACATCGACGCCACCAGCGCCGACGCCGTCACCAGCACACCCGCGGACAGGTCGAACTCGCCGCCGATCATCAGCAGCGCCACCGGCACCGCCATGATCCCGATCAGCGAGGCAGCGTAGAGGACGGTGTCCAGGCTGCTCACGAACGACTCGGTCATGACCGAGAAGAACAGGAACACCGCGACCGCGCCGATCACCGAGCCGAGCTCGGGGCGGCCGAGGAGGCGGCTCAGCAGCGGGCGGTGTACGAGCCGCTCATCGATCGCGGCCGGCTCGACCGTACTCGTATCCGTCATCGAGTCCCCCGCTCCGCGTATTTCTGCAGGTCAGCGGCGTCCTCCTTGGTGAGGATCTGCGGGCCGGTGAGCACCGGCCGGCCGCCGCCGAGCATGTTGCCGTTGTATTTGTACAGCCACAGCAGGTCGATCGCCTCGTACCCCTGCAGGTACTGCTGCTGGTCGACGGCGAAGGACAGCGTCCCGTCGCCGAGGCCCTTCGCCACGCCCGCGGTGAGATCGAAGGTGGAGATCTGCGCGTCGGAGCCCGCCGAGTCCTTCGCCTTCACCGCCGTGTCCGCGAAGGGCGCGCCCAGGGTGAGGACGGAGTCGATGGACTTGTCGGCGGTCAGCTTCGCCTCCAGGGAGGACTCGACGGACGGCATGTTGGTGCCCTCCACGTAGAGCTTCTCCATCGTGCCGTCGAAGGTCTTGGCGGCGCCGTCGCAACGCTGCTCGTGGCCGACGTTGCCCTGCTCGTGCAGAACGCACAGCGCCTTCTTGCGGCCGGTCTTGTTCAGCTGCTCGCCCGCGGCCTCACCGGCGACGTCCTCGTCCTGGCCGAGGTGGGCGAGCGCGCCGAACTTCTTGGAGTCCTCGGCGCCCGAATTGATGGTGAGGACCGGGATGCCGGCCTTCACGGCCTTCTGCACCACGGCCTTCATGGCGGACGGCTTGGCGAGCGTGACGACGATGCCGTCGACCTTCTGGTCGATGGCGTTCTGCACCAGCTGCGCCTGCTCGTTCGCCTCCGGGTTGGCCCCGTAGGTGAGCTTGATGTTGTCCTTGTCGGCCGCCTGCTGGGCGCCCTTGCGGACCACGTCCCAGAAGGTGTCGCCCTGGCCCGAGTGGGTGATCATTGCCACCGTCCAGCGTGGCGTGTCCACGGCAGGCTTGCCGCCGGACTGCTCCGCGGCCTCTTCGGCCCGCTTTCCGCCGGTGCTGCTGCATCCCGCCACCGCGGCGCCCAGCGCCAGCGCGAGCGCGCCTCCGACCCAGGCCCGAACCCTTGCCACGAGCTGTTGTCCCTTGCGTAGTGCCAGCTGGTACGGCCGGAGCCGCCGGTGGCCGCACAGCCACCGGAATGATCTGCTCCGACCGCCCCAGTATGGTTCACCACGCCTGGTGAGGCGGTCACCGGGTACCGCGAGCGGTGTACTTCTTCAGCGCCGGGGCGTCCTTTCCGGTGACGATCGCGGGGCCGGTGAGGACGGGCTTGCCGCCGCCGATGACGTTCGCGTTCGTCTTGTAGAGCCACAGCTCGTCGACGGCGAGGTAGCCCTGGAGGTAGGGCTGCTGGTCGACGGCGAAGGCGATCTCCTTCGACTCCAGCTGACCCGCGACCTCCTTGTCCAGGTCGAAGGTGGAGACCTCGGCCTTGCTGCCGGTGTCGCCCTTGGCCTTCAGCGCGGCGCCCGCGATGCCCGCGTTCAGGGCGACGACCGCGTCCACGTCGTCGGACGCCTCCAGCTTGCTCTGGATCGACGCCGTGGTGCCGGCCTTGTCGGCGCCGTCGACGGTCAGGTTCTCGATGTCGCCCTTGAAGGTCTTCTTCACGCCGGCGCAGCGCTCCTCGAGCGAGACGTTGCCCTGCTCATGGATGACGCAGACCGCCTTCTTGCGGCCGGTGTCGTTCAGCTGCTCGCCGACCGCCTCGCCCGCGATGCCCTCGTCCTGGCCGATGTGCGAGAGCGCGCCCATGGCCTTGGAGAACTGCTGCCCGGAGTTGATCGTCACCACCGGGATGCCGGCCTTGACGGCCTTCTCGACGTTCTCGCGCATGGCGTCGGGCTTGGCGAGGGTGACGATGATGCCGTCCATCTTCTGGTCGATGGCGTTCTGCACCAGCGTGGCCTGGCCCTCGGCCTTGTCGTCGTTCTGGTAGTGCAGCTTGACGTTGTCCTTCGCCGCCGCCTGCTCGCCGCCCTTGAGGACGATGTCCCAGAAGGCGTCGCCCTTGGCCGAGTGCGTGATCATGGCGATGTCGAGCTTGGGGGTGTCGGCGGCCTTGCCGCCGGACGCGCCGTCGCCCTTGTCCTCGGACTCCTTGCCGCCCGAGCCGCTGCACGCGGCCGCGCCGAAGGCCATCACCGCGGCCACCACCACAGCCGCAGTCCGTGTCGTCCGATAGCGCCTCATCATCCCGATCCCCGCCTCTCCTCCAGGCCGCCGGGATGGACCCGGTGGACTGGAGGAGTTGTAGCGAGAGGGCTGACTGGGCGTCAATGACTTTGTCATAACATTCTGACGCGGCCGCGGTCCGTCACCCCGTGAAATACGCCTCCAGCTCCGCGATCGAGGTGAAGGTGCGGCTGCCGCCGGGGGTGCCGATGATACGGACCCCATCGCCCGCGGTGGCGTCGAAGGTGAGCTCGTACGTCTTACCGGGCCCGGCCGTGTTGTTGTACGGGTAGTCGGGGCCGATCGCGAGGCCGGTGACGTCCGTCCACCGGTGGTCCTTCCTCACCTGCACCCGCAGGTCGGAGGCGAACCAGCCGCCGTCCCCGAACATCTTCCCGGGCGTGTAGACGACCTTGTTGACCTTGTACTGCTTCGGCCAGGTGTAGCCCCACCAGCTCGCCGACTTGTTCTCGTCGTTCCAGTCGTCCTCGCTGTGGTCCTTCACGCCGTCGTTGTAGAAGTGCTCGTTGCCGAAGTGCGCGACCCGCTCGGTCCGCGCCGTCCCCGGCTCCCTGGCGAGGTTCTTGGCGGGGTCTGCCGGATTGTCCGGGGTGGTCTCCTTGTACGGCTCCAGGTGCATCTTGCGGAGCGAGAAGGTGTACGCGTACCAGTCGTCGGCCGGCACCCCGCCGCCGCACGGGCAGACGTTGGACTGCAGCCACATGTCCTTGCCGTCGGCGCTGATGTACTTCGACGGGATGGTGGTGGCGTAGCCGCCGTGCTTCTGGTGCGTCCACGTATAACCGCCGAAGTCCTTCGAGTCGAAGCGCTTCCACGGGCCGTACGGGGTCGGCGACTCGTAGAACTCGAAGGTGTACTCGGTCCAGGACGTGTAGATGTAGCGGTTCAGCGGCTTGTTGTAGACGACGCCGCCCTGGCTGAGGGTGGTCATGTTGCTGATCCGGTCGCTGTAGACGTCCGGGTAGACGCGCCGGTCGTCGTGGATGACCGGCTTGCGCGCGCCGATGTCCTTCGACCAGGTGGGCTTGCCGTCGGTGCCGTAGCCGCTGACGAACTCCCAGGCGGCGCGGTTCATCACGTCGCCCTTCGGGACCCGGGCGAGGTAGAGGTCGACGGGGTCGGGGACCTTGTCGCTGAAGGAGTCGCGCCAGTTGTGGTCGAGGCCGTAGGCGTAGACGTAGTCGTCGGGGGCGTTGGCGTAGGCCTTGCCGTAGTCCAGGAACATGACGGTGGTGAAGACGCCGTCCGGGAACATCGGCTTGGACTTGTCCCAGGTCCAGGTCCTGCCGTGGTCGGTGGACTTGGCGATGGTCGCGGCCGGCGCGGCGTCGAAGTTGAAGGCCAGGTCCTGGACGGCGAGGTACATGTCGCCGCCGACGCAGGCCATGCCGGTGGGCTTGCGGGTGTGGTCGGCGTTCCAGACCTGGCCGACGTTGTCGCCCTCGGCGAGCTGGGTGCCTTCGAGACTGCCCGGCTGGCCGCTGATCCGGGCGACGCCGATGTCGTGGTACGACTCGTCGTAGCCGATGCCGTCGCCGTACGCGCCGTAGAGCTGGTCGTCGTCGGACCAGCAATTCGGCCACAGGTCACCGCGGTTGCGGTTGTTGCCGTTCGCCGGGGCGCCGACGGTGGCGCCGGAATCGATTTCAACGGTCGAGAAGAACGTACTGTCCGGCGGCGAGTCGGCGAGCTGAGCGGCTTGCGGGGACGAGGAGTTGCCCATCATCACGGCCGTGGCAAGCGCCAGCAGGCCCGCGGCGAGCGCATGCCAGAGGCGGAGTCGGACTCTTCGGTGCATCGAGGTCTCCGGGTGGTGGCGGGGTCGGGGTGCACGAAGGGGAGGTCGGCGAAACCGAGTTGGTGAAATCGATTTCGCAGCGGACCGTATAGCCGGCCGGGAGACGCGTCAACAGGTCCCGCGTCCCGGAACGCGGGACGGCACGGGAATGAGAGGGCCCGCCCTCAACTCCGGTCGAGCAGCTGGAACTCGAAGGTGTAGCGCGACGCCCGGTAGATGTGCGAGCCGAACTCCACCGCCCGCCCGGTGTCGTCGAAGGCCGTCCGCTCCATGGTCAGCAGCGGGCCTCCCGGCGCCTCGGCCAGCTCCGTGGCCTCCGCGGCGGTGGCCGCCCTCGCACCCACCGCCTGCCGGGCGCTGTGCAGCGTGATCCCGGCGCGGCGCAGCAGCTGGTAGAGCCCCGACTCCTCCAGCTCGGCCGTCTTCAGTTCCAGCAGCCCGGCCGGGAGGTAATTGGTCAGCCGGGCCATCGGCTCGCCGTGGGTGAGCCGCAGCCGCTCGACCACCGCCACCTCGGCGTCCTCGGCGATGCCGAGCGCGGCCGCGACCCGGGGTCCGGCGGGCTCGATGTCGTTACGGAGCACGCGGGTCGCGGGCCGCTGCCCCGCGGCGGCGAGATCGTCGTAGAGGCTGGTGAGCGCGAGCGGCCGGCGCACCTGGCTGTGCACCACCTGGGTGCCGATGCCGCGGCGTCTGACCAGCAGTCCTTTGTCGACAAGGGACTGAATCGCCTGCCGCACGGTCGGCCGGGACAGGCCGAGCCGGCCGGCCAGCTCGATCTCGTTGCCGAGCAGCGAGCCCGGCGTGAGCCCGCCGGTCTCGATGGCCTTCTCGAGCTGCTGTGCCAACTGGAAGTAGAGCGGGACCGGGCTGTTGCGGTCCACGCCCAGCCGTAGGGAGCCCTGGGCCCCCGCGTCGCGCTTCGCCACGCAGCGGAGCGTATCGGCAGGTGTGGGCCGCGGGAAGGGATCAGGTCACGTTGTCCTGACAATTGACACGGGCGGATCGCCCCCGTGTAGTTGGATCCATGCGCATCGGACTCATCGGCGCCGGCCGGATCGGCGCGTTTCACGCGGGGGTGCTGGCCCGGCACCCGAAGGTCGACTCGCTGGTCATCGCGGACGCGGACGCCGCGCGGGCGGCGGAGGTGGCGGCTCGTACGGGGGTCGAGCCGGCCGCCGCGCCCGACGCGGTCTTCGCGGCCGGGGTGGACGCCGTCGTCATCTGCGCGGCCACGGCCGCGCACGCCGAACTGATCGCCAAGGCGGCGCGGGCCGGGCTGCCGGTGTTCTGCGAGAAGCCGATAGCCCTCGACCTGCCCGGCACCCGGACCGCGCTGGCGGAGGTGGAGTCGGCCGGCACGCTGCTGCAGCTGGGCTTCATGCGGCGCTTCGACGCCGGGTACGTGGCCGCGCGGGAGGCGGTGCGCTCCGGCCGCCTCGGCCGGCTGCACACCGTACGGGCGATGTCGTCCGACCCCGCGCCGCCGCCTGCCGCGTATCTGCCGCTGTCCGGCGGCCTGTACCGCGACTGCCTCATCCACGACTTCGACATCCTGCGCTGGGTGACGGGCCGCGAGGTGGTGGAGGTCTACGCGATGGGCTCCGACCGCGGCCCGGCGATGTTCCGCGAGGCCGGCGACGTCGATACGGCGGCGGCGCTGCTGACGCTCGACGACGGCACCCTCGCCACCGCGACGGCGACGCGGGTGAACGGGGCGGGCTACGACGTCCGCATGGAACTCGCGGGCGAACAGGACCAGATCGCCGTCGGCCTTGGCGAGCGCACCCCGATCACCTCGGTCGAGCCCGCCGCCGTACCGCTGTCGGGCAAGCCCTGGCCGGGCTTCCTGGAGCGCTTCGCCCCCGCGTACGAGGCGGAGCTGGACGCGTTCGTACGGGTGCTGCGCGGCGAGCTGGCGAACCCGTGCGACGGCCGCGAGGCGCTGGCCGCGCTGCTGGTCGCCGAGGCCTGCGAGCGCTCGCGGCGGGAGCGGCGGCCGGTCACGATCGAGGAGACCGCGACCGGCGACAGCGCTTCCTTCTGAGTGAGCAGCGGAGGGCTCAGGCCGCCACGGCGACCGCCTCCACGACCGGGGTCCGCAGCGCGCGCCCGGCCGTGGCCAGGCTGGTGACCAGCGTCGCCGCGGCCGCGATCGCGACGATGGCGAGCCAGATGACGGGGCTCTGGCCCTCCGGCCAGGGCGAGTCGGTACGCAGCAGGCTGAACGGCAGCACGCCCGCGAGACCGGCCAAGGTGCCCGCCAGGATCCCGGTCGCCGCGAGCACGACGCCCTCCAGGCCGACCATGCCGAGCACCTGGCGCGAGGTGGCCCCGGCGAGCCGCTGCTGGCCGAACTCCCGGCCGCGGTACGAGGTCGCCGCGTACAGGCTGTTGATCAGCATGATGCAGGCGAAGGCGATGACGATGCCGACCACGATGTAGTTCAGCGTCTCCAGGTTCTTGTCCTCCACCGACTTCGTCAGCCCGGCGGCGGCGATCGCGTCGCTCTCGATGCCCTGCATGTACAGCAGGGCCGTCGCCATGCCGGTGAAGAGGGTGAGCGAGGTGAGCATGCCGGACATCTGGTCGGCGCGTTGGCGCATGTTGTGGACGGTGAGGAAGCCGCCGGCCCCGTAACGCTCGGTGGCCCGCCGCTGCAGCCGGTCCAGCACCGCCTTCAGCATCTCCGGGGCCAGCAGGGCGAGGCCGACGGCGACGAGGATCGCCCCGTAGGACGGCGGTGCCATGGACGCCGGGCTCCCCGCCTCCATGGCGAGCGTGGTGCCGGAGCTGCCGGCGCCCGCCACCAGCGCGGCGATCGCGGCGACCTTGCGTATCCGCTGCCGGCGGGGGCGCTGTCCGGCCGCGGCCTTCGCCGCCCGCCGTACGGCCAGGAACGCGGCGCCCGCCGAGGCCAGCAGCGTGATGCCGACGCCGGACCCGATCGCGATGGGCCCGAAGACGAAGTCAACGCCGCGCGCGACCTGCCCGCTGTCCTGGAACTGCCCGAGCAGCGCCTGCCCGCCGAGGATCGCGGGCCCGACGGCGAGGGCGGTGCCGGCCAGCGCGACCACCAGCGCCTCGCCCACGACCATCCGCTTGATCTGCCCCGGGGTCGCTCCGGTGCTGCGCAGCAGCGCGATCTCCTCGGCGCGCTGCCGCACGTTCACGGTCAGCGTGGAGGCCACCGAGAAGAACACCAGCAGGCCGGCGTAGCCGCCGACCACGGACCCGGCGGTGGTCAGCGTCTCGGCGCTGACGTCGTCGACGCCCTTGCCGGACGCCGTGTCGAACATCGAGTTGAAGCCCATGACGATGGTGGCGCCCAGCGCGGCGGAGATGAGCGTGGCGAGCGCGCGCCCGGGTCTTTGGCGCAGGGAACTCAGCGCGAGTGCGAACACGTCATCACACCCCCGCCGGCAGGCCGTTGGCGGTGCCGTCGGCCAGATCGCCGAGGTGCGCGAGACGCTCGGCGACCGCGTCGACGGTGGGAGCGTTCAGCTGCCCGGCCGGGCGGCCGTCCGCGAGGAAGATCACGGCATCGGCGTACGAGGCCGCGACCGGATCATGGGTGACCATCACGACGGTGCGGCCGTGCACCCGTACCGCCTCCTGCAGCAGGCGCAGCACCTCGCGGGCGCTGCGGGTGTCCAGGGCCCCCGTGGGCTCGTCGGCGAAGACCACGGAAGGCTCGGTGACCAGGGCGCGGGCGATGGCGACGCGCTGCCGCTGGCCGCCGGAGAGTTCGTCGGGGCGCCGGGCCAGCCGGTCGCCGAGGCCGACCTGGGCGAGGATGTCCGCCGCCCGTACCGGGTCGACGCGGCGGCCGGCCAGCTTGAGCGGCAGCACGGTGTTCTGCAGCACGCTGAGCGTGGGCAGCAGGTTGTACTGCTGGAAGACGAAGCCGATCCGCTGCCGCCGCAGCTTGGTCAGCTCGGCCTCGCTGCCGCCGGTCAGCTCCTGGCCGTCGACCGTGACGGTGCCGCTGTCCGGCCGGTCGAGGCCCGCCGCGCACTGCAGCAGGGTGGACTTGCCGGACCCTGAGGGGCCCATGACGGCGGTGAAGGTGCCGGCGGGGAGGGCGAGGGAGACGGAGTCGAGCGCGGTCACGGCGCCGTCGCCGGTGCCGTAGACCTTGGTCACGTGGGTGAGGCGCAGCGCTTCGGGTGCGCCAGGTCTCTGTGGATTAGTCATGCGGTCAGCGTGCTGGGCAACTCATCATGCATCAACGCGAGTTGTGGCATAAGCGTTTAAGCCACGCTTATCAGTCACCGCCCGGCTGTCGCATTGCCTGGGACCCTGGCGGCTGACTAATCTCCGGTCAACGACCGATCGGATAACGGTCCATTAGGAACAGTTATCGATCGCGGGTGGGGGGAAGCACGTGGAGCTGCGGGATATCGAGATCTTTCTGACTCTCGCGGAGGAGCTGCACTTCGGGCGCACGGCGGAGCGACTGCATCTGACGCAGGCGCGGGTGAGCCAGTCGATCGCCAAGCAGGAGCGCCGCATCGGGGCGGCGCTGTTCGAGCGCACCAGCCGCAAGGTGGAGCTGACGCCGATCGGGGCGCAGCTGGTGGGGGATCTGAAGCCGGTACGGCGCGCGTTGCAGGAGTCGCTGGAGCGGGCGGAGCTTGCGGCGCAGGGCAACAACCGGCGGTTCCTGCGGCTCGGGATGGTCGGCTGGAATGTCGCCGCCTACCGCCCCTACCTGGACGACTTCGAATCCCGCCTTCCCGGGACCGAGGTGGTGGTGCGCTCGGTGCCGTTCGGCGACCCGTTCGCAGCGCTGCGCGCCGGAGAGGCCGACGTCACCATCCTGTGGGAGCCGGTGCGGGAACCCGACCTTGTGGTGGGCCCGGTGATCGCGACCGAGCCGGTGGTGCTCGGCGTCAACTCCAGCCACCCGCTGGCCGCCAAGGACACGGTGTCGATCGAGGATCTGGCCGGTGAGACGGTGATGGGCGGCGCCGCGCCCGACTACTGGCGCGCGGCGCTCGTCCCCTTCCACACCCCCGGCGGACGGCAGATCCCGATCGGGCCGATCGTCACCACCGTCGAGCAGATGATCCCGGTCCTCGCGACCGGCGAGGCCATGTCGCCCATGGGCTCGCAGTCGATCGAGTATCTGCCGCACCCCGGGGTGACCTACGTGCCCATCCACGACGCCGAGCCGCTGCGCTGGGCACTCGTCTGGAGCGCGGCTGCCGAGACCGAGGCGGTACGTACCCTCGCCGACGTCGTACGCGAGAGGGGCCCGCTGGCCCTGCCCATGAAGACGGGCCTGGCCGGCGGGCAGATCTCAGAAGAAGACGTACCAGGTGATGTCGAGAGTGTCGGCCTTCCCCTCCCGGTCCGTAACCGTCACCCGTGACCCGGCCGTGCCCCAGGTCGTCGGCGTGCCGGTGACCTTCCCGGTGGCCGGGTCGATGGACAGCCCCGCCGGCAGCCCGGTGGCCGACCAGCGCAGGGGCGCCGTACCGCCGGTCGCGGCCAGCTGCAGCGAGACCGGCTTGCCGATGTAGACCGTCTGGCTGCCCGGGTCGGTGAGCAGCGGGTCGCCGCCGCTGGTGCCGCCGACGGTCCAGGTGAAGGCCGTGGAGCCGGACTTGCCGTCCTTGTCGGTCGCGGTGACCTTCACCGCGTGCGTGCCCTCGGCGGTCGGGGTGCCGGTGACCGTGCCCGTACCTGCGTCGATGGCGAGGCCCGCGGGCAGGCCCGACGCGGACCAGGTGTACGGGAGGGTGCCGCCGGTGGCGCTGTTCTTCAGCTCAGCCGCCTCGCCGACGGCGCTCTGCCGGTCGGCGACCGCGGCGACCTGGACCTCGCCGGGCTGCTGGGTGCCGGTGGTGAGGGTCAGGCCCCATTTCTGCAGGGCCTCGTTGACCGGCTGGAAGATGGTGAAGGTGTCGCCGCTGCTGCCGCAGGTGGCGCTGCCGCCGCCGGAGTGGATGCCGACGGCCTTGGCGCCGGAGGCGGTGACGTAGCTGCCGCCGGAGTCGCCACCGGCCGAGCAGGCGTCGGAGTAGGAGAGGCCGTCGATGACGACGTTGCCGTAGTCCACGGTCTGGTTGACCTGGGTAATCTCGCCGCAACGCCAGCCGCTGGTCTGCCCGGAGCGGCAGACCGCCTGCCCGACGACGCCCTCGGCGGAGCCGGTGACGTCGACGTCGGTGCTGGACCAGCCCTCGACGCGAGGGCTGAGCGTCCAGCCGGCCTGGTCGACGGCGACCGCGCCGAAGTCGCCCTCGCGGGCGTTGATGCTGTGGCTGCCGTTCACGTTCGAGGTGCCGATGCGGGTGCCGTCCTTTCCGTAGGCGGGCTGGTTGGCGTCGTTGGTGCAGTGGCCCGCGGTGAGGAAGGACTTGGCATCGGCGGAGCCGGTCGCGGAGAAGCCGATGGAGCAGGGGCTTTCGGACCCGGGCACCCACTTCTCGCCGCCGGCGACTTCGCCGCCCTGCTGGGTGGGTGCGCTGCTGATCTCGCGCACCTTCACGTACGAGCCGAGGGAGGTGGCGCGGCGGAGGAAGCGGTCGGTGGTGGCGGTGCGGTCGGGCTTCGCGACGGTGATGGTGACCTGGTTGCGGCGTTCGTCTACGCCCCAGGCGACGATGCCGGGGATGCCCTTGCCCTTGCTCTTTTCGGCGGAGCGGCCGATGGCGCGGGCGGCGCCGTGGAGGGTGGCGCGGTCGTGTGTCACGCGCTGTGCGGTCGCGCCGAGTTGGGTGGCGCGGCGGGCGGTGGCGGCGTCGGTGACGGCGGCTTTGAGCTTGCCGGTGGCGGCGTCGTACCAGAGCCCGGCGTAGTCGGTGGCCGGCAGTGCGGCGCGCAGCCGGGCGGCGGTGGTCGTTGCGCGTGCCTCGGCGGCGGCGCGGGTGCGGGCCGCGTCGGCGTCGAGACCGAGGTCGCGTTCGAGGGCGTGGAGCAGGCCCTTGGGTACGGAGCCGGGATCGGGGTCGGTTTCTGCGGGTGCGGCGCCGGCGGTGCCGGCGGCCAGGGCGCCGAGCAGGGACAGAGCGAGTGTGGCGGACAACAGCCAGGCGCGGGGGCGTCGGTGTGTCATGGCCGCTCCTCTCGGAGGTCGCGCGGGGGAAGCGCTTGGGGGAAGGGGGAAGCCTGTCGGGTTCACGTCAGGTGTTCAGCAGGCTGGTCCGCGGGGGCCGGGCAGGCATCGGGGGAATCCCTTGCACCGCTCTCCGGTCAGGCCGGCTGCTCCCCCGTGTCCGCCCAGGCGGCGGCCAGCTGCGCCCGCGAACGGACGTCGAGCTTGCGGTAGATGCGGGTGAGCATGGCCTCCACCGTCTTCACCGACAGGAAGAGCCGCGCCGCCGCCTCCCGGTTGCTCGCGCCCGCCGCGACCAGAGCGGCGAGCCGGTGCTCGGCGTCCGTGAGCGCGCGCCCCGAGGCACCGGCCAGGAGCCGGTCCAGAGCCTCGGTGAGCAGCGCCTGCCAGGCCGCGGCGCCGGCTTCGGTGAAGATCGCGAGCGCGTCCTCCAGCGCCGCGCGGGCGGCGGCCCGGCGGCGCAGGCGCAGGTGGGTGCGGGACAGGGCCCAGAGCGTACGGGCGTGCTCCAGCGGGAGGCCGAGCGCGGCGAAATCGTCGGCGGCGGAACGCAACAGCCGCTCCGCCTCGGCTGGTTCGGCCGCCGCGGCCTCGGCCCGCCGCAGGGCGGCGAGAACGCCGGTGCGGCCCAGATCGCGGGCGGCGGCGGTCGTGGTGGCGATCAGTTCGGCGGCCTCCGGCTGCCGGCCGGTGGCGGCGAGGGCCTCGGCGAGATCGCCGTGCCAGCGCAGCACCGAGGGGTCGGCGACGCGCTGCGCCCGCTCCAGCTCCCGTACGTCGAGGAGGACTTCGGCGGCCGCGGCCGGGTCGCCGGTGATCAGCAGGATGTGCCCGAGCGCGTACCGGTTCCGGGAGAGGAAGACCTGATCGTGCTCCTCGCGTGAGGCCCGTACGCCGCGCTCCGCCAGCGTCCGCGCGCGCTCGAAGCTGCCGCCGGCGGCTTCGGCGAGGGCGCCGGTGTACCAGCTCGGCCCTGGTGAGAGCCCCGCGTCCGCGGCGATACGGGCCGCGCGCTCGGCGTATCCGACGGCGTCGCGGCAGCGGCCGGAACGGGCCTGCGTCTCGGCGAGGCTGCGCAGCACCTCGATGACGTCCTCGGCTTCGCCGGAGCGTTCGGCGAGCGGGAGGAGGTGGAGCAGCCCGTCGCGGGCGCGGTCGAGATCGTCGTCGAAGAGGGCGTGGCGCAGGCGCAGGAAGTGGGGCTGGTTGCGCAGTCCGGTGGGATGCGGGGCGCCGGAGTCGCGGAGGGCGGCGGCGAGGGTGTGCTCGGCGGCGGGGTCGCCGAGGATGCGCTCGAGTCGGGCGCGCATGGTGAGCGCGGCGACCGCGGTCTCCGTGTCCCCGGCGCGGGCAGCCAGCGCGGCGGAGCGGCTGGCGGCGGAGCGGGCGCGGACCGGGTCGCCGTCGGCGAGATTCGCCTTCCAGGCGAGGCGGAGCTGGACGGCGGCGAGGAGGGCCGGGTCGCGGTCGGCCTCGGCGGCGGCACGGACGAAGAGCTCGCCGACGTCGTCCAGGGCCTGCCCGGCGGCGTCGATGACGGCGAGCAGGACGTGCACGCGGGGGGCGGGGCGTGCGGTGCGGTCGGTGACCGCGGCGGCGGCGCGGCGGGCGAGGTCGAGGCGACCGGCGCGGCCGGCGTCAGCGGCGGCGGACTCGTAGTGGCGCAGGGCGCCTTCGGCGTCGGCGGCGGGTGTGCGCTCGGCGGCGAGGAGGGCGAGCTCGGCGGCGGTCGCGCGGTCGCCGCGGTCACGGCAGTCCAGGGCGGCTTGTGCCAGGTCGGCGGCGAGGGCGGAGTCGACTGCGTCGGTGGCGAGGGCGCGGTGACGTACCGCCTGGATGGGGTCGGTGACGGCGGCGGCTAGGCGCGCATGCGCGGCGGCTACGGCGGGCCAGGGGGTGGTGGAGGCGAGAACGGTGGCGTAGACGCCTGCGGTGAAGCGGACTTCGCCGCGGGGGTCGCGGGTGAGGAAACCGGCGGTGGCGGCGGTGGCTAGGAGGGCGTCGGGGTCGAGGGCGGGACGGACGCCGGCTTCGTCGGCGGGGC
>NZ_JAAKZV010000099.1 GCF_011044975.1 Streptomyces coryli
CCCCACTCCTTCGCAGCCAGCCTCCCCCACCCGCACCGCGACCAAGAGCGCGACGGCGACGCGACCGTCACCATCCGATGCCAAGTTGGCCGCCCCTCACCCCAGCGTCACCCCAGCGTCCGGTACCGCCCCCGGAAATACATCAGCGGCCCGCCCTCCGCGCTAGGCACCCCCGCCGTCAGCACCCGCCCGATCACCAGCGTGTGGTCCCCGGCCGGCACCCGCTGCTCGGTCCGGCACTCCAGCACCGCCAGCGCGCCCCGCACCAGCGGCGCGTCCGTCACCTCGCCCCTCGCGTATGGGATGTCCTCGAAGAGCAGCCGGTCGCTGATCCGCCCCTTCATCGCGAAGCGCCCCGCGATATGCCGCTGTGACTCCGACAGCACCGACACCGCCCAGTCGGGCTGGTCGGTCAGCAGGTCGTCCATCCGGGAGCCGTTGCGCAGGCTCACCATCACCAGGGGCGGGTCGAGGGATACGGACATGAAGGCCGTGGCCGTCATGCCCACGTCCTCAAGGTCATCCTCACGCGCGGTCACCAGCACCACGCCCCCCGCCAGCCGGGACATGGCGGCGCGGAACTCGTCCTCGCTCACCCCAACAGGATGGGTCACCTCAGCGGTCTTCTGCAGCACGTCATGAACGTTAATCCCGACGGGTTCGCGATCGCATCGGGCCTTCGGCGGAGGCAGGTCCTAGGACCTGCCCCCAAACCCTCAGCGATCTCTGTGACTTGAGTCACAGACAGCTGTTATATGTTGACCCTGAGTACCGGGTGGGCAGCTCGCTGTGATTCAGTGGCCGTGGCACTAGCGACGGGGGCGTTGCACAGGGGGAGGGGAGATGGAGACGGACCAGGAGCCTTACGTCCGCCTTGCCAGCCTCAAACGTCTGCACCAAGTGCTCGCGGATCTGAACACCGCGCGCAGCCTGGCCGACACGCTGCAGACCGTCGCCGACGGCCTGGTGGCCGCGCTCGGCTACGAGCAGGTGGCCGTCAATCTCGTCCGCGCCGACGGCGACCTCGTCGTGGCCGCCTGTTCCGGCAGCCCCGCCACCGAGGCCCTGCTGGCCGGCCGGATCGGCTCCCGCGCCTCCTGGGAGCGGCGCCTGTCGATGGGCGAGCGCTGGGGCGAGCTGCGTTACATACCGCACACCGAGGGCTGGGTCCTCGACACCGACGACGTCCCGCAGGTGCACCCCGACCTCCCGCCCCCGACCACCCCGGGCGACTGGGTCACCGGCGACCGCCTCTTCGCCCCGATGTACGACTCCGGCAGCGAGCTGCTCGGCGTCCTCAGCGTCGACTCCCCCGCCAACGGCCGTATCCCGGGCCCGTGGGGCCGCGAGGCGCTGCAGCTGTTCGCCTCGCAGGCCGCCATCGCCATCTCCAACGCCCGGCTGCGCGCCAACATGCAGCGCGCCCTGGTCCGCCTGGAGCGCGAGCAGCAGGCGCTGCGGGCCAGCGAGGAGTCCTTCCGGCAGGCCTTCGAGTACGCGCCCAGCGGCATGGCCGTCGCCGAGCTCGGCGGCGATCAGCACGGGCGGCTCATCCGCGTCAACGACGCGCTGTGCCGCCTCCTCGGCCGCTCGCCCGCCCAGCTGCGCCGGCTGTCCTTCTCCGACCTCGTGCACCCCGAGGACGTCGGCACCCTGCTGCGCACCTTCGCCGAGGGCGGCCGCGCCGAGCTGCGGCTGGCCCGCCGCGACGCCACGTACCTGTGGGTCCACCTGCGCAACTCCGTCGTCGCCGACGCCGCCGACGGCCCGCAGTACCTGCTGACCCACGTCGAGGACATCGAGGAGCGCAAGCGGCATGAGCAGCATCTCGCCCACCGCGCCTCCCACGACGCCCTGACCGGCCTGCCCAACGGCGCCGAGCTGCGCGCCCGCCTCGCCTCCCGGCTGTGCGAGGCCGCCCCGGAGCCCGAGATCTCCACCCGCCTGGTCACCCGCCCGCCGGGTGCCCGCGCCCGCGGCCTGGTCGGCTCCCCGGTCGAGGCCGACAGCAATGGCCACAGCCGCGGCCCGGACGGCGCCGAGGAGCGCGACTGGATGGGCGCGGGCCCGTACGACCACCCGGCCGGGGGCCTCGGCCACCACGCGCACGCGGTCGCCCCCGCGGGTGAGGCGGATCACGTCACCAAGGGGCTCGCGGTGCTCTTCTGCGACCTCGACGGCTTCAAGTCGATCAACGACCGCTTCGGCCACAACACCGGCGACGCGGTCCTCATCGAGGTCGCCCGGCGGCTCACCGGTGTCGTACGGGACGGGGACACGGTCGCCCGTCTCGGCGGCGACGAATTCGTCGTGCTGGCCGACGGGCTCGGCCACGCGGAGGCGGCCGACCTGTCCGTACGGCTGCGGAACGCCATCGTGCCGCCGATCCGGATCGACGGGCGGGCGGTGCGGGTGGGGGCCTCGATCGGCATCGGCTGGGCAGAGTGCGGGATGTCGAGTGAGGAGATTCTCAGCTCGGCCGACCAGCGGATGTACCGGGAGAAGCGGTCCCGCTCGCGGTCCTCGCAGAAGGCCCAGCACCGGCGGGTTGGCTGAGATTTTTTGGGGCAGGAGTTCACCTTCCGGCCGCCCACAGGTGTTCTCGGGCATTGACCCGAAAGGGGTAGGCTGCGCCGTGGCCGGTGGACTGCCGGTCATTGCTTTAAGCAGAAGCACAGCGCCCAGCAGGGAGTGAGAAGGAGATGACCGCCGGTCACGACGGCGCGAACACGCCGCCCGCAGACGACGACCCGTTCGCGCATCTGTACCGCCCGGAGGGCGGCGCGGCTGCGGCCCCGGGCGCCGGGCAGGCGGACGGTGGCGCGGCGCCCATGCCGACAGCCGGCGTCCCCCGCACCTCGTACACCCAGGTGCGCCCCGTAGGTGAGCGCACGTACGGCGGCGGCATGCCGCAGCAGGGCTACGGCCACCCGGGCAACAACGCGCACTACGCGGCGCCGGAGACGTACGGCGGCCCGCCGCAGGGCCCCCCGCCCGGCTACGACGACTACGACGACCGCCCGCGCCGCGGCGGCGGCCACGGCGGCGGCCGCAACGGCCTGGTGCTCGGCACGGTCGCCATCGTGGTGACGGTGGCGGTGGCGATCGGTGCCGCGATGTACTTCGGCGGCGGCGACGAGGGCGACGACAAGGCCGGCGACGGCCAGTCCCCGACCGCCCAGCAGTCGAAGGACACCGGCGACAAGCCGAAGAAGCCGGGGGCGCTGCCGAAGGGCAATGCGGGCGAGCTGGTCCCGGGCGGCACGGCGAAGCTCGCCTCGGAGCATGACGGGGCGCTGTCCCCGAACGGGCAGTACGTGTCCGGGATCAGCAACCCGAATGACTCCGTCACCTGGACCGCGAAGGTCCCGGAGGCCGGTAAGTACACCCTGTACACCCGCTACGGCGTGACCGCGGACGCCAAGATGTCCTTGAGTGTCAATGGCGCCGATCCGATGCCCATCAAGATGAAGAACTACATGGGTGCCGAGGGTGACGAGTGGGACAAGGGCTGGACGAAGACGTACAACTACGTGGAGGCCAAGCCCGGCCAGAACACCTTCAAGATCTCCTGTGAGTCGGGGGACACCTGCCACGCCAACGTCGACCAGATGTGGCTGGTCAAGGGCTGGGTGGACAAGTAGGCGCCGCCCTGCGGAGCTTGGCCCGGGTATCGCTTGACCGAAGCGATCAAGCACGTGGAAACTGTTCCCCGACCATGATCCATCGGGGAATCAGGAGCAACACCCTTGAGGAACAAGCTCATCGCACTCGGCGGCACCGCACTCATCGCGATGCTGCCGCTGCTTGCCACCGAGTCCGCGTCCGCCGCCGAGAAGTGCCGTGAGGGCTCGGTCTGTACGTGGTCGAAGAACAACTTCGGTGGCACGAAGAAGACCAGCGGCCTGAACCCCTCGGCGGGCTGCAAGACGTCGTGGGGCGGGAAGACCGTCTCCAACCAGACCAAGCGCACGATCAAGGTCTACAGCGGCAACTCCTGCAACGGCCAGATGGAGATACTCGAGCCCAACCACTGGGGCCAGACCGAGGCGGGCGACACGATCCGCTCCATCCGGGTCGTCGGCTAAGAGCCCAGCACCCGCAGAAAACGAGACACGGTCCCGGCCATCGCATCACGGCCCGGGGCCGTGTACTTTCGCGGGTCGACCGCCGCCGGATTGGCGGTCAGCCACTCGCGTACGGCCCCGGTGAACGCCGTGTTGAGGGCCGTACCGACATTGATCTTGCGCATCCCGGAGGCGACCGCCGCCGCGATCTCCGTGTCCGGGACACCGGACGAGCCGTGCAGCACCAGCGGCACCGGCACCGCGTCCCGCAGCCGGCCGATCAGGTCGTGGTCGAGGGTCGCCGTGCGTTCCGTCATCGCGTGGGACGAGCCGACCGCCACCGCCAGCGCGTCCACCCCCGTCTCGGCGACGTACGCGGCCGCCTCCGCAGGGTCCGTACGCACCCCGGGCGCATGCGCGTCGAGCGGCTTCTCGCCCTCCTTGCCGCCGACCTTCCCCAGCTCCGCCTCGACATATATGCCGCGCTCGTGGCCCCAACGCACCGCCGCCGCCGTCGCCTTGACGTTGTCGCCGTAAGTCAGCTTCGAGGCGTCGAACATGACCGAGCTGAAGCCCTCCGGGTGCGCCGCGCGGAGCAGGTCCTCGGAGACCACGTGGTCGAGGTGGAGGGACAGTTGGGCGCTCGAGACGCGGGCGACCGCGGCGGCCGCGGCGGCGATGGGGGCGAGGCTGCCGCCGTGGAACTTCACCGCGTTCTCGGAGATCTGCAGGATCGCGGGCGCGCCCGCCTCCTCGGCACCCGCGGCGATCGCCTCGGCGTGCTCGAGGGTGATCACGTTGAACGCGCCGACGGCCCGGCCGGCGCGCTGCGCGTCGGATATCAGTTCGGCGGTGGTGACGAGGGGCATGGCGCTTCCTTTACGTTCCGGTGCTGGCGCGGCTCCGCGCGACGTTGCGCGGCGAGGTCAGGCTGCGTGCGGCTGCGGGGCGACCTCCACCCGGTCCAGCACGGCGGCGTACGTGGACGGGTCGAACTCGCCCGCCGCGGGGGCGGCGACCGTCGCCGCGGAGAGCGCGACGGCGCGGGAGAGGCGGGCCGGCCAGTCGAGGCCGTCGGCGAGGCCGGAAAGCAGGCCCGCGACGGCGGAGTCGCCGGCCCCTGTCGGGTTGCCCGCGATGGTCTGCGGCGGGGCGGCGCGCCAGGCGCCGTCGGCAGTGGCGGCGAGCAGGCCTTCGGCGCCGAGCGAGGCGACGACGGCGGCGGCGCCGCGGCGGCGGGCGTCGCGGGCGGCGCGCAGCGGGACGGTGACGCCGGTCAGCTGGGCGAGCTCGTCGCCATTGGGCTTGACCAGGTCGGGCCGGGCCGCGATGCCGCGGCGCAGCGCCTCGCCGCTGGTGTCGAGGAGGACGGGGACGTCCGCGGCGCGGGCGGCGCGGACGAGTTCGGCGTACGCGCCGACGGGGACGCCGGGCGGCAGGCTGCCGCACAGGGCGACGGCGGTGGTGCGGGGGAGCAGCCCGGCGTACGCGGTGGTGAAGGCCTGCCACTCGGCCGGGGATATCGCCGGGCCCGGCTCGTTGAGCTGGGTGGTGTCGCCGGAGGACGCGTCCACGACGGCCACGGTGCGGCGGGTGGTGCCGGATATGGGGACGAACGCGTCCGTGAGGCGGGCGTGGTTCGGGCGCTCGCGCTGGTCGGCGGCGAGCAGATTGCGCAGCGCCGCGCCGGTGGCGCCGCCGGCGAAGCCGGTGACGGTGACGTCCTTGCCCAGGGCGGCCAGGACGCGGGCGACATTGACGCCCTTGCCGCCCGGCCGCTCGTCCACCTCTTGCACGCGGTGCGTGGAGTGGGCACGCAGCCTCGGCACCCGGTATGTGATGTCGAGCGCTGCGTTCAGGGTGACGGTGAGGAACATGGCGCTCGCGATCTTGCCATCCGGCGAGCGCTGGGGCTAGACCCCGACTTGGGGCCGTTTGTTACGGCTCGACCACCCATGCGCCCTTGCGCATCACGCCCTTGAGCACGAAGTCCGCGTCCAGGACCACCAGGTCCGCGTCCTTGCCCGGCTCCAGCGAGCCGATCCGGTCGGAGACCCCGAGCAGGCGCGCCGGGTTCGCAGACAGCGCCCGTACGGCGTCCTCCACCGCCACGCCGTCGATCGTCACCGCGCGCCGGAACGCCGTGTCCAGCGTCAGCGTCGAGCCCGCGATGGAGCCGGCCGTCGGTCCCTCGGCGATACGGGCCACGCCGTCGGTGACCTCGACGTGCATCGGGCCGAGCATGTAGCGGCCGTCGCCCATGCCGGCCGCGCCCATGGAGTCGGTGATGAAGGCGACCCGGTCGGCGCCCGCCGAGCCGAAGGCCAGGTCGAGGACGGCCGGGTGCAGGTGGACGCCGTCGTTGATCAGCTCGACGGTGACCCGCTCGTCCTCCAGCAGGGCCGCCACCGGGCCGGGGGCGCGGTGGCCGAGCACCGGCATGGCGTTGAAGAGGTGGGTGGCCACCGTGGCGCCCGCCTCGACCGCCTCCAGCGTCGCGTCGTACGTCGCGTCCGTGTGGCCCACCGCCGCGATCACGCCCGCGTCCGCGAGCAGCCGCACCGAGTCGAGGCCGCCGGGGAGTTCGGGCGCGAGGGTCAGCATCTTCGCGCTGCCCCTGGCCGCGTCGACCAGCTTGCGTACGTCCGCGGGGGCCGGGTCGCGGAGCAGCTCCGGCTGGTGGGCGCCGCAGCGGTGCGGGGAGATGAACGGGCCCTCGAAGTGGATGCCGGCCAGCTCGCCGTCGTCGACCAGTTCGGCGAGCACCGCGGCCTGGCGGGCCAGGTCGTCGAGGTCGCCGGTGACGGTGGAGGCGACCATCGTCGTGGTGCCGTGCGCCCGGTGCGCGGCCGCGACGGTCAGCGCCGACTCGGCCGTACCGTCGGAGAAGGACGCGCCGCCGCCGCCGTGCACGTGGATGTCGACGAAGCCGGGGACGATCCAGTGTCCGGTCAGGTCGCGGCCGGTGGCCGGGGCGTCCGCGGAAGCCGTGATGCGGCCGTCCTCGATGGTCAGGGTGCCGTTCTCGACTGTCCCGGTCGGCAGCACCACGCGGGCGCCGGTGAGCTGAATGCGGTCCCGCATCAGGCGGATGCCTCCTGTGTCTGGCCTTCTGACTGGATGGTGGCGAGCAGGTCCCAGGCGAGCAGGCCCGCGCCCAGGCAGCCGGCGGCGTCGCCGAGCTCCGCCGGGACGAGCTGCGGCAGATTCTGGAACGTCACCCGTTCCGCGAGGGCCTTCCGCAGCGGTACGAAGAGCGTGTCGCCGGCCTCCGCCAGGCCCCCGCCGAGCACGATCACCGCGGGGTCGAGCAGGCGCACACCGATCAGCAGGCCGGCCGCGAGCGCGTCGATCGCGTCCGCCCAGACCGCCTCGGCCGCCGGGTCCCCGGCCGCGACCGCCCGCGCGCAGTGCGCGGCCGTCGCCTCCGGGTCGCCGGACGCCGCGGCCCAGGCGGCGCCGACCGCGGAGGCGGACGCGACCCGCTCCAGGCAGCCGCGCAGACCGCAGCCGCACGGGGGGCCATCGGGGCGTACGACGACATGGCCGAGCTCGCCGGCCGCGCCGTTCGCCCCTGGCTCGATCCGGCCCTCGATGCCGATGCCGGCGGCGATGCCCGTACCGAGGGCGATGAAGAGGAAGCGCTCGACGCCGCGGCCCGCGCCCAGCCGGCCCTCGGCCAGGGCGCCGGTACGCATGTCGTGGCCGATCGACACCGGGATGCCGAGCCGCTCGGCCAGCAGGGCGCGGATCGGGATGTCCTGCCAGCCGGGGACGTTCGCCGCGAAGACCCCGATGCCGTCTCTGTCGTTGACGACGCCCAGCAGCGCCACCCCCGCGGCGGCGGGCGGCTCGCCGAAGCGGGCCTCGCCCTCGGCGTGCAGCGCGGCGGCGAAGTCGAGGACGGCCGCGATCACCGCCTGAGCGCCGTCGTCGCGGGGGGTGGGCCGCCGGGCTTCATGCAGCAGCGTGCCGTCCGCCCCGACGAGGGCGGCTTTCATGCCGGTGCCGCCCACATCAAGGGCGATGACGTGTCTCACGGGGGACAGTCTCGCGTGTAAAGCGGCGACAGGTCTAGTCCAGTGAGCCCGGATGCGTGCGCGGTGTCGTGGAATCAGCCGTTCAGGAGGGCTCAGCTGTTCAAAATGACGCTGCGTGTCAGGTTCTTCGGGCGGTCCGGGTCCAGACCCTTTGCCTCCGCGATCGTCACGGCGAGCCGCTGCACCCGTACGAGATCGGCCATCGGGTCCAGGCCGACGGGCGTGGAGTCGGCGCGGAAGTGGCCGCCGACCCGCTCGACATCGCCGGCGAGGCCCTCGGGCAGGGTGCCGAAGAGCCATGCCACCCGGCCGGGCCCGGTGATCGAGATCGGGCCGTGCCGGTACTCCATCGCGGGGTAGGACTCGGTCCACGCCTGCGCCGCCTCGCGCATCTTCAGCGCGGCCTCCTGCGCCAGGCCGTACGTCCAGCCGCGGCCGAGGAAGGTCCACTGGACGGCGGCGAGGACCGGCTGCGGCAGCGGCTGGGTGAGCGCCAGCTCGGCATCGACGGCGGCGTCCGTGACCGATTTCACACCCTCGGGGAGCGGGCCTGTCGCCTCGAGCCCCGCGCGGAGAAAGGCGAGCGCGGTGGTGGCGAAACGGGTCTGGACCACTGACTGCTCGTCCGCGAAGTCCAGCACCGCGACGGTGTCGGCGGCGTCCATGACGGGGGTGGACGGGTCGGCGGTGAGCGCGAGCGTCGCCGCCTTGCCGCGTATCGCGCCCAGGAGTTCGAGCACCTCGGTGGTGGTGCCGGAGCGGCTGATCGCCACCACCCGGTCGTACTCCCGGGAGGCCGGGAACTCCGAGGCGGCGAAGGCGTCGGTCAGCCCCTGGCCTGCGGCCTCGCGCAGCTGCGCGTACGCCTGCGCCATGAACCAGGACGTGCCGCAGCCGACGACCGCGACCCGCTCGCCGGGCTGCGGCAGCCCGTCCGCGGTGGCACCACTTGTTACGGCCTCGGCGGCTCTGCGCCAGCAGCCCGGCTGGGTGGCGGTTTCGGCTGCGGTACGGGACTGATGGGCGGCGGCCATGGTGCGGGAGGCTCCTCGGGTGTGCCGGACGGGGCAGGAATCGCGCCCCTGCTTAGCAGTCGTGGCCGGATCCGGGCAATGGTTGCCGGGGGTGACGGCCCACCCTTCCGCTACCGGAGAGTTGGGGAGGCCGTTGCGATCCCGTCACCCAAGTGGTGTAGACCTAGTCAGGCGGAGGACTGTCTTCCGCGGGGTAATTCGGACTCTTCATCACAAGGTGGGTACTGCAGTGGAGCGGCGACGGTTCCTGGGGATAGCGGCGACCGGAGTCGCCGCCGCGTCGACCATGTCCCTCGCGTCCTGCGGCAGCGGCGGACCGGGCGGTGACGAGGTCACCCTGAAGCTGGTGGCCGCCGAGTACGGCGCCCCGGGCAAGCCCGACAGCTCCCAGCACTACTGGGAGAAGCTGGCCCGCGCCTTCGAGAAGAAGCACCCCGGCATCAAGATCGACGTCCAGACCTACCTCTGGGACGACGTCGACGCCAAGGTCGCCGAGATGGTGAAGGAGGGCAAGGCGCCCGACCTGGCGCAGATCGGCGCCTACGCCGTCTACGCCGCCCAGGACCAGCTCTACAGCGCCGACCAGCTGCTCACCATCTCCGCCCAGGCCAACTTCATCCCGGCCATCGCCGCGCCGGGCGAGTACCGCCGGGTCCAGTACGGCCTGCCCTTCACCTCCAGCTCCCGGCTGCTCTTCTACAACAAGACCCTCTTCGAGCGGGCCGGCCTCGACCCCGACGCGGCCCCCGAGTCCTGGGCCGAGATCAAGGCGGCCGCGAAGGCGCTCAAGGCGGCCGGCGTGAAGATCCCGTACGGCCTCCCGCTCGGCCGCGAGGAACCGCAGGCCGAGGCGCTGCTGTGGATGCTCGGCAACGGCGGCGGCTACACCGACAAGGTCGGCTCGTACACCATCGACTCGAACAACAACGTCGAGACCTTCGACTGGATACGCAAGAACCTCACCGGCGCGGGCCTCACCAACAACGCCCCCGGCGAGACCAACCGCCGCGACATCGCCGAGGCCTTCACCAAGGGCGAGGCCGGCATGATCTTCGGCCACCCGACCTTCATGCGGGAGATCCGCGCCAAGAACATCAAGTTCGGCATCTCCAAGCGGCTGCCGGGACGCGAGGGCCCGATGGAGGCGACCATGGGCGTCGTCGACTGGATGATGGCCTTCAAGCAGAACGGCCGCCGCAAGGAGATCGGCGCCTTCCTGGACTACGTCTTCCAGGACGACAAGGTGCTGGAGTTCGCCGAGCAGTACGCGCTGCTGCCGACCACCACCTCGGCGGTGCAGAAGATGACCGCGCAGCGCGGGTCCACCGAGCTCAAGCCCTTCCTCGACCAGCTGCAGACCGCGGAGTTCTACCCGGCGGGCAAGACGTCCTGGGCGGCCGTCAACCAGGCCGTGAAGGACAACATCGGCAAGGCCGCGGACCCGGGCGGCGACCCGGAGAAGGTCCTGGGCAAGATCCAGAACGAGGCGCAGAAGGCGTCGAGCATGGAGTGAGGGGGTCTGGGGGCGGAGCCCCCAGGATCTCCTTCATCGCGGACCCCCGGCGCGTCAGCGCCGCTCGCGGCGGGCCTCGCGCAGCCGCCGCAGGCGGTTGACCGTGACCGGGTCGTGCGCGAGCGCGCGCGGGTCGTCGAGCAGCGCGTTGAGCAGCTGGTAGTAGCGCGTGGGCGACATGCCCAGCTGCTCCCGTATCGCCCGCTCCTTCGTGCCCGGGCCGTCCCAGGAGCGCCGCTCCAGCGCCAGAACGGCCAGATCCCGCTCTGTCAGCGCATCACTCATGGCCGCGACGATACCGCCCGGGTACGACACCGATAGGCTCAAGCCCATGGGCAGCCACCGACTCCCGGCCCCGGCCACCGATGCCGGCCGCGCCGGCCTCGCCGCGCTCCTGACCCGCCCCCAAGAAGCCCTGCTGGCCCTCGACTTCGACGGCACGCTGGCCCCCATCGTCGCCGACCCCGACTCCGCCCGCGCCCACCCCGGCGCGGTCGCCGCGCTCGGCCGGCTGGCCCCGCGGCTCGGCTCCGTCGCCATCATCACCGGCCGCCCGGCCGCGGTCGCCGTCCGCTACGGCGGCTTCTCGGGCGCCCCGGGCCTGGACCGCCTGGTCGTCCTCGGCCATTACGGCGCCGAGCGCTGGGACGCCGCCACCGGTCTCGTACGGGCCCCTGACCCGCACCCCGGAGTCGCCGCGGTACGGGCCGAGCTGCCCGGCGTGCTCGACAAGGCGGGCGCCTGGCGCGGCACCTGGATCGAGGACAAGGGCCGGGCCGTCGCCGTGCACACCCGCAGGGCCGAGGACCCGCAGGCCGCCGTGGAGCTGCTCCGCGAGCCGCTGGCCGCGCTGGCGGCGCACCACGGCCTGGTCGTGGAGCCGGGCCGCTTTGTGCTGGAGCTGCGCTCGCCCGGCATGGACAAGGGCGTCGCGCTGGCGGAGTACGTACGGGAGCGGGGCGCCCGCACCGCCGTCTACGGCGGCGACGACCTGGGCGACCTGGCGGCCTTCGACGCGGTGGACACGCTGCGCGCGGAGGGCCTGGCCGGGCTCACGGTATGCAGCGGCAGCGAGGAGGTCGTGGCGCTCGCGGAGCGGGCGGACGTCGTCGTGGACGGGCCCGACGGGATGGTGGGGCTGCTGGACGCGCTGGCGGAGGAGATGGACGGGGCGCGGTCCGCGTAGCCGGACGGGGCGCGGTCCGCCCAGCCGGCCGGGCGCGGTCCGCCTAGTCCGGGGTCTCGTCCGTCAGATCCGACTTCCCCGGACCCTCGCGCAGCGCCTCCAACTGCGCCATGAACCACGCCGCCGGCGGCAGCGCGGTCGCCGCCGCGGCCAGCCGCTTGGTGCGCTCGGCCCGCTCGTCGGGCTCCATGACGAGCCCCTCGTGCAGCGCGCGGGCGGTCTGCTCGACGTCGTACGGATTGACGCCGATGGCGTCCTCG
Organism: Streptomyces coryli; assembly: GCF_011044975.1. Taxonomy (GTDB): domain Bacteria; phylum Actinomycetota; class Actinomycetes; order Streptomycetales; family Streptomycetaceae; genus Streptomyces; species Streptomyces coryli. Next base: position 12,101 of record NZ_JAAKZV010000099.1, read on the forward strand.
CCCAGCTCGGCGTACGCCCCCGCCTCCCGCGAGAGCACCAGCGCGCAGCCGTCGTCGGAGACCACCGGGATCTCCTTCGCGACCAGGTTCATGCCGTCCCTGATGGGGTTCACCAGCGCCACGTCGGCGAGCCGGTAGGCGGCGAGGGACCTGGCGAAGTCGTCCTTGACGTGCAGCACGACGGGGCGCCAGTCCGGCGTGCCGTACGCGGAGTTGATCTCCTCGGCGACCCGCTCGACCTCGGCGGTGTAGTCCCGGTAGACGGCCAGGTCCTGGCGGGACGGGTAGGCGAACGCCACGTGCACCACGCGCTCGCGGTGCTCGGGGTGGTCGCGCAGCAGCGCCTCGTAGGCGCGCAGCCCGCGCACGATGTTCTTGGACAGCTCGGTCCTGTCGACCCGTACGACGGTCTTCCGGTCCGGGCCGATCTCCTCCCGCAGCGCGGCCATCCGCTCGGCCACGTCGGGGCGGTGCGAGCGCTCGCGCAGGAAGTCCGCGTCGGCGCCGAGGCCGTGCACGCCGAGCCAGGTGCCGCGGGTGTCGCCGAAGCGCTCCTCGCAGCAGCGGGCGAAGGCCTCCGCCCACCGCTCGGTGAGGAAGGCGGCGCGGTCGGCGCCGAGGATGCCCTCGAGCAGCTGCTCGGCGATGTCGTCCGGGAGGATCCGGAAGTAGTCGGGCGGCGCCCACGGGGTGTGCGAGAAGTGCCCGATCCTGAGGTCGGGGCGGCGCGCCCGGAGCAGCCCGGGGACGAGGCACAGGTGGTAGTCCTGCACCACCACGGCGGCGCCCTCCGCGGCCTCCTCGGCGATCGCTTCGGCGAAGGCGGCGTTGTACGCCTCGTACGCGGCCCACTTCCGCCGGAATTCCGCGTCGAAGACGGGCTCCAGCGGGGTCTGGTAGAGCTGGTGGTGGACGAACCACAGCACGGAGTTCGCGATGTCGTTGTACGCCGCCCCGAAGGTCTCCGGCGGGATGTCCAGCATCCGCACGGCCTGCCCGCCGGTGTCGGCCTCCGGCAGCCGCGACGGGCTGCGCCGCGCCGCTTCCCGGTCGTCCTCGCCCAGCGCCGCACACACCCACAGCGCCCCGGCCTCGGGCCCGATCGCGCTCAGCCCTGATACGAGCCCGCCCCCACCACGCCTGGCCTCACGGCCGGTGTAGGAAACGGGCCCGCGGTTGGAGGCGACAACGATCGCCGCACCGTGCTCTACGACCATGCTCCGAGCCTAGCCATGCGACCGTTCGCGCAAACGTTCACTTAGGCCGCCCGGCGTTCGGCGTACTCCGGGATGTCCGTCATCGGCGGGCGCTCCTCGGTGTCGACATCGAAGGTGCGGGGCGCGAATCCCCCCGAATCCGCTCGCTCGAACTGGGTGAGCCGCGGCCGTACGAGATGGCCGCGGGCCAGCCGGAGCTGGGCGGTGCGGTAGATCGCCGCGGCCATCCGGCCCAGCGCCTGGCTGTCCTGGTGGCGGTGGTGGCGTTCGCCCACGTCGACCTGGGCGAGGGCGTCCAGGCCCGCCAGGTGCAGGGCGTCGATGAGCAGGCCCAGCTCCACCCCGTAGCCGACCGGGAAGGGCAGCTGCTCCAGCAGCGAGCGGCGGGCCGCGTACTCGCCGCCCAGCGGCTGGACGAAGCCGGCCAGCTGCGGCCAGTGCAGGTTCAGCAGCGGGCGGGCCACCAGCTCCGTCACCCGGCCGCCCTGGCCCGGGGCGCCGTCCAGCGGGCGGTCGTAGACCGCCTTGACGAACTGCACGTCCGGTTCGGTCAGCAGCGGGCCCACGATCCCCGACACGAATGCCGTATCGAAGTCGCGCAGATCCGCGTCCACGAAGCAGACGATCTCGCCGGACGTCGCCAGCAGCGAGCGCCACAGCACCTCGCCCTTGCCCGGCACCGGCGGCAGCCGCGGCAGCACCTCGTCGCGGTGCACCACCCGGGCGCCGGCCGCCTCGGCCACCTTCGCGGTGGCGTCCGAGGAGCCGGAGTCCAGCACCACGAGCTCGTCGACCAGCGGGACGGCCGTCATCAGCTCCGCGCGGATCGCCGCGACGATGGCCCCGACCGTCGCCTCCTCGTTCAGCGCGGGGAGGACCACGCTGACGGTGCCCGCCCGGCCCAGGGCCTGCTTGGCCGCCAGCAGCGTGGACAGCGGCCGGTCGGCCGCCGACCAGGAACGGCGGCCGAGCCAGTGCTCCACCTCGGCAAGCACGTACGAGCCTCCCCAATGTGATGTGTCTCGCGGTTCGGACGACTATCTCAACTGTCACGGCCTTCGGTTACAGTCTTGAACAGCGTCTGTGACCACCGCATGTCGGGGTGGAACGCTTGCGCGTGACAACTTCATACCGCTCATCCAGAGGGGCAGAGGGAACGGCCCGTTGAAGCCCCGGCAACCCTCCGACCGGTCCTCAGTGCAGAGGTCCACGGCGGAGATGGTGCCAATTCCGTCCTGCGGCGAGGTCCGTCGCGGGGAAGATGAGGAGAGAGGCCTCTGCTTCATGGCTGTACAGACGATTGCTTCCGCCACCGGGATCGACCTCGGCCCCGCCGCCGCCCTGTCCTGTCGGGAATGCGGCCACCGCGTACCCCTCGGTCCGGTCTTCGCCTGCGAGGAGTGTTTCGGCCCCCTCGAGGTGGCCTACGACCTGCCGGCCGGCTCGCCGCAGGAGCTCAAGGACAAGATCGCCGCGGGCCCGCAGAGCATCTGGCGCTACGCCCCCCTGCTGCCCGTCCCGGCCGATGTCGCCGCCAAGCCGAACCTGAACCCCGGCTTCACCCGGCTCATCCAGGCCGACCGGCTCGCCGCCGACCTGGGCGTGGACGCCGGGAATCTCTACGTGAAGGACGACTCCGGCAATCCGACGCACTCCTTCAAGGACCGCGTCGTCGCCATCGCCCTGGAGGCCGCCCGCGCCTTCGGCTTCACCACCCTCTCCTGCTCCTCCACCGGCAACCTCGCGGGTGCCGTCGGCGCCGCCGCCGCCCGCGCCGGGCTGCGCTCCTGCGTCTTCATCCCGTACGACCTGGAGCAGGGCAAGGTCATCATGGCCGCGGTCTACGGCGGCGACGTCGTCGGCATCGAGGGCACGTACGACGACGTGAACCGCTTCTGTTCGGAGCTGATCGGCGACCCGATCGGCGAGGGCTGGGGCTTCACCAACGTCAATCTGCGGCCGTACTACGCGGAGGGCTCCAAGACCCTCGCGTACGAGATCTGCGAGCAGCTCGGCTGGCAGCTGCCGGACAACCTGATCATTCCGGTCGCCTCCGGATCGCAGCTCACGAAGATTGACAAGGGGCTCAAGGAGCTGATCAAGCTCGGCCTCGTCGAGGACAAGCCCTACAAGATCTTCGGCGCCCAGGCCGAGGGCTGCTCGCCGGTGTCCAGCGCCTACAAGGACGGGCACGACGTGGTCCGCCCGGTCCGGCCGGACACCATCGCCAAGTCCCTGGCCATCGGCAACCCCGCCGACGGGCCGTACGTCCTCGACATCACCCGCCGCACCGGCGGTGCCGTGGAGGACGTGAACGACGAGCAGGTCGTCGACGCCATCAAGCAGCTGGCCCGCACCGAGGGCGTCTTCGCGGAGACGGCCGGCGGCGTCACCTTCGGCGTGCTGAAGAAGCTGGTCGAGGACGGCCGCATCAGCCCCTCCGAGACCACCGTCGCCATCAACACCGGCGACGGCCTCAAGACCCTCGACGCGGTCGCCCCCACCACCGGGCCGACCGCCACCATCCGCCCGAACCTCGACTCCTTCCGAGAGGCTGGTCTCGCCTAATGAGCGTGAACGTCCGAATTCCGACCATCCTGCGCACCTACACGGGCGGCCAGGCGGAGGTGACCGCCGAGGGCGGCACCCTCGCCGACGTCCTCGCCGACCTGGAGAAGAACCACACCGGCATCGGCGCCCGCGTCCTCGACGACCAGGGCAAGCTGCGCCGCTTCGTGAACGTCTACGTCAACGACGACGACGTCCGCTTCGCGTCCGGTCTTGAGACGCCCACCCCTGATGGGGCCGGGGTTTCCATCATCCCGGCGGTCGCGGGCGGTTGCTGACCGACAGCCCTCCGTTACGCATCCACGAAGCCCCGCCGCGCGCCTCCGCCCGGCGGGGTTTCGCTGTGATGTACGGGACACCGCTCGGCCCCCGGTGCGGTGCGTAACGGGTGCGGCGGCGCGATAGGGTTGAGTCGATCCCCAGCGAAGCCCATGCCTAACGCATATGAGAACGCGACAACTTGTGCCCTGAGTGGGTGTACGAATTGTCGCGATGGCGGGCTATGCCCGGCCCGATTTGACCGGGAAATAGGGGAGTTGAGCCGGTAAATACCGATCGGCTGTGCCCAGAATTCTCGTCCGATTGACCTGTTGCAGACGGCACTCGTGCAGATACATTCAGCCGCGGTCGACGCGTTCCGGCGCACGCCCCCGGCACGGGCGGGGGGTGAGGTCTGACCCGGGTCCGCGGAGTGCGGTCCTGTGTAGGGCCAGCAATAGGGGAGTTAGGAATGGCTCAGGGCACCGTCAAGTGGTTCAACGCGGAGAAGGGGTACGGCTTCATCGCGGTCGACGGTGGTGCGGATGTATTCGTCCACTACAGCGCGATCCAGATGGACGGTTACCGCACCCTCGAGGAAGGCCAGCGGGTCGAGTTCGAGATCTCGCAGGGCCAGAAGGGGCCGCAGGCAGACATGGTCCGGGTCGCAGCCGGCTAGTCGTCCCGCACAAAGGCTTCTCCGGGGGCCGTTCCGCTCTGAGAGCGGGACGGCCCCCGGTCATTTCTCTCGTACGAGCCGCCCCACCTCCGCCCGCAGCCGTACGAACTCCGGGTCCTGGCGGGTCTTGATCTGGTCGCGGTCCGCGGGCAGTCCGACCGGCAGCTCGGCCAGCACCCGCCCCGGCGCCCCGGTCAGCACCACCACCCGGTCGCCCAAGTAGACGCTCTCGTCGATGTCGTGGGTGACCAGCACGACCGTCACCGGGGTACGGGCCCTGAGCGCCAGCAGCAGGTCCTCCAGGTCCTCGCGGGTCTGCGCGTCCACCGAGCCGAACGGCTCGTCCATCAGCAGCAGCTTCGGCCCGTACGCCAGCGCGCGGGCGATCGCCACCCGCTGCTGCATGCCGCCGGAGAGCTGCCCGGGGTGCTTGGCGGCGGCGTCGGCGAGGCCGACCTCCGCCAGCGCCTCCAGGGCGGCCGCGCGGCGCTCGCGGCGGCTGCCGTAGCGGTGGCGGAGGACCAGGGCCACGTTGTCCCGGACGGACAGCCAGGGCAGCAGCGAGCGGCCATAGGACTGGAAGACCATGGCGAGGCTGTCCGGGACGTCCCGGATCTCGTCGCCGTTGAGGAGCACCCGGCCGCCGGTGGGGCGCTGCAGGCCCGCGATGCAGCGCAGCAGGGTGGACTTGCCGCAGCCCGACGGGCCGACGACGGTGACCAGTTCGCCGGCCTCGACGGCCAGGGAGAGGTCGTCGACCGCGGTGTGGCCGCCGGGGTAGGAGTGGGTGAGGGCGTCGATGGTGAGCATGCGGATCAGTTCTCCCGGTGCCATCGCAGCAGGCGGTTTTCCACGAGCAGGAAGGCCGCGTTGAGCAGCCAGCCGGTGAGGCCCAGGAGGGCGATGCCGGCCCACATCGAGGGGATGTCGAAGGTGCGCTGGGCGTTGACGAGGCGGGCGCCGATGCCGGAGGTGGTGCCGACGAGTTCGGAGAGCACCATCAGGATCAGCCCGAAGCCCAGCGCGATGCGCAGCCCGGCGGCGATCTGCGGGGCCGCCCCCGGCAGCACGATGCGCAGCAGCTGCGCGGTCCTGCCCATGCCGTAGACCCGGGCGGTGTCGAGCTTGACCGGGTCCACCGCCCGTACGCCCGCGAGGGTGTTGAGGAGGACCGGCCAGACGGCGCCGAAGGCGATCGTGACGACGTACATCGAGGTGTCCAGCTGGAAGACCACCACGAAGAACGGGATCAGCGCGGGCGGCGGCACCGAGCGGCACAGCTGCAGCAGCGGCTGCAGATAGTCGTGGGCGCGCTCGGAGCGGCCGAGCAGCAGCCCGAGCGCGATGCCCGCGGCGGCGGCCAGCACCCAGCCGCTGAGCAGGTGCCCGAAGCTGACCGGGAAGTCGGAACGGGCCTGTTCGGTGAGGAAGAAGTCGGAGGCCGGTCCGGAGAACCAGACGCGGTGCAGGGCGCGCACGATCACCGACGGGGGCGGGAAGTAGCTGCCGGGGCCTGCGTCGGCGGTCAGCTCCCAGAGGCCGATGAGCAGGAGCGCGAGCCAGAGGCGGGCGGCGAGGTGGAGGGGCAGGCGCAGGGCGTTCGGATGCAGGGCCTTCACGCCACCCCCTCCTTGCCGCTGACCGGCCACCAGCGGGCGGCGCGGCGCTCGGCGGTGGTCAGCGCGCCGTTGATGAGCAGGCCGATCACGCCCGCCCACAGCGCGCCGGCGAGCATCTGGTCGGTCTGTCCGCCGGCGCTCTGGGTCTGCGCCAGATACGTGCCGATGCCGGTGTCGCCGACGGCGAGCAGCTCGGTGGAGATCGCCACGATCAGCGCGACCGAGGCCGAGACGCGTACGCCGGTGAGGATGAAGGGCACGGACGACGGCAGCGATACGAACCAGGCCCTGGCCGCCGCGCCGAAGCCGAAGACCTTGAGGGTGTCCAGCTGCACGCGGTCCACCTGGCGCAGCGCGTAGAGGGTGTTGAGCAGGATCGGCCACACCGAGGCGTAGACGACGAGGGAGGTCTTCATCCGGTCGGGCGCCGGGAAGACCAGGAGGGCGAGCGGGATCAGCGCCACCGAGGGGATCGGGCGCAGGAACTCCACGATGGCCTGGCAGGCCGTCCCCAGGGCCCGTATCGAGGACAGCAGGAAGCCGGCCGGGACGGCGACGCCGACGGCGATCAGCATCCCGTACGCCCAGACCCGCAGCGTCGCGCCGACCGCGTCGGTGAACTCGCCGTCCGCCAGCTGCTCCCCGGCCGCGGCGAGCACCTGGGTGGGCGCGGGGAGGTCGCCGCTGAAGCCGCCCGCGGCCCTGACTGTCACTTCGGCGGCGGCCACCGCGGCGAGGGTGCCGAACAGGCCGCGCAGGGCGGCGCGTCCGGTCATGGGCCGACCAGCATCGAGTCGATGTCCACCGGCTGCTTCAGGTAGCCCTGCTCGATCATCATGTCGTTCATGGGCTTGAGGCGGGCCGGGTCCAGGTCGGTGGGGAAGACGCCGTAGGTCAGCTTGGCCACCATCGGGGCGGGGATCTCGGTGTACTTGGGGATGATGTCCTTGCGGACGGCCTCGTCGGCGAGCAGCTTCTGGGCCTTGTTGACGGCGCGCTGGAAGGCGGCGACGGTCTTCGGGTGCTTCGTGGCGAAGTCGGCGGTGGCGGCGTAACCGGCGATCGGGGCGGTGGCGGTGGGGCCCTTGCCGAGGTCGACGACGGTGCGGGCGCCGATGTTCTTCGCGGCCTGGGAGATGAAGGGCTCGGGCATGAAGGCGGCGTCGACGCTGCCGTTCTTGAGCGCGGCCTCCATCTGCGGGTACGGGACCTCGACGGTGTTCTTCTCCTCGTCGACCTTGACGCCGTGCGGGGCGAGGGCGGTGCGGGTGAGGAGGCTGGCGAGGTTGTGCTTGACGTTGACCGCGATCTTCCTGCCGGCCAGGTCCTTGGGCCTCTTGACCGGGGAGTTCTTCGGTACGGCGAGGACGAGGACGCCGGGGCGCATGCGGTACGAGTCGGCGACCAGCTTCAGGTCCATCACCCGCTGGGACTGCGCCGCGAACCAGGTGGTGTAGCCGCCGAAGGACAGGTCGAGCGCGCCGCCCTTGAGCGCGGGGACGGCTTCGGCGCCGCCCTTGACCATGCGGGTCTTCACGGTGAGGCCCTCGGCCTTGAACAGACCGCGGTCGATGGCGAGCTGCACGCCCGCGTCATCGACGATCGGCATGGTGCCGACGTTGAGCGTGGTCTTCTCCAGGCCCTTGGCCGACTTCGGGTCGCCGGTGTCGTCGTCGCCGCAGCCGGCGGTGGTCAGCCCCAGCAGCAGGGCGGTGGCGAGGGTGGCGGCATGGCGGAAGATGATGGACCCCCCGTGGGTGCGCGAGCTTGATCGGACGCTGTCTTGATCGGACGCTGTGACTGTCGTGCGCGCGGGGAGCCGGCCACAAGATGATCCGGCTGTCCCGGACGGGTCCGGGACAGCCGTCCGGTCAGCTGTTGACCAGGAGCGGTTCGATGTCGAGCGGCTTCTTCAGGTAGCCGATGTCCCGCATGATGCGGGTGACTTTCTCCAGCTTTGCGACGTCCGGGGCGGCCGGGTAGTCGCCGAATTTCAGGTCGGGGACGAGGGCTGGCGGGATCTTCGTGTACTTGGGGATGATCTCCTTGCGCACCGCGGGCTCTGCCAGCATCTTCTGCGCCTTGGCGATGGCGCGCTGGAAGGCGGCGACGGTCTTCGGGTGCTTGGCGGCGAAGTCGGCGGTGGTGGCGTAACTGCCGATCGGCATGTCCGCGGTGGGGCCCTTGCCGCAGTCCAGTACGACCCGGGCGCCGATGTTCTTGGCCGTCTGGGTGGGGAAGGGCTCGGCGAAGATGGCGGCGTCCACGCTGCCGTTCTTCAGCGCGGCCTCCATCTGCGGGAAGGGCATCTCGACGGTGTTCTTCTCCTCGTCGAGCTTGACGCCGTGCGGCTTGAGGCCGGCGTGCAGCAGCAGAGTCACCATGTTGTGCCGGGCGTTGACGGCGATCTTCTTGCCGGCGAGGTCCTTGGCGCTCTTGATGGCGGAGTCCTTGGGCACGGAGACGGTGAGGGCGCCGGGCCGCATGCTGTACGCGTCGGAGACCACCTTCAGGTCGATGACCTTCTTCTCCTGGGCCTGGAACCAGGACGGATAGGCCCCGTACGAGATGTCGAGGCTGCCGCCCTTGAGGGCGGGGATGGCGTCGGCGCCGGTCTGGATCATCCGGGTGTTGACGGTGAGGCCCTCGTCCTTGAACAGGCCCCGGTCGATGGCGAGCTGGAGCTGCGCGTCGTCGATGATCGGCATCTGGCCCACGGTGATGGTGCTCTTCTCGAGCCCCTTGGCCTTGCCCGACGTCGCGCCGCCGGGCTGTTCGTCGCCGCACCCGGCGGCGGTGAGCGCGAGCAGGGCGACTAAGGCTCCGAGGCGGCGAATACGAGTGGTGGTGTGGCGGCTGATGGTGTCCCCCTGAGTGCGCGCGGGCTTGATCGGTTGCCCATGACTTTCGACAGCGGGGGCAGGCCGCCACAAGACGGCGCCGGTGTCCCGGACGCTTCCCGGACAGCGACGCTGTCCGGGACGGCCTGTGCGCAGGCGGGCGTGCGCCCGCGCTCAGGCGGACGTGCGTGCGGGCAGCAGTGCCGCGGGTGTCGGGTCCGTGGCGGCGAGTTCGCGGGCGTAGAGGCGGACCAGCGGCGGGATCCGGTAGTGCGGGCCGAGGGCGGTCAGCAGGCGGCTGTCGGTGAGCTCCTCCAGCAGTTCCTCCGCCTCACCGGTGCCGGTGACGAGCAGGGCGGCGGCCTGCCAGACGGTGAACCGGGGCGGCGCCTTCAGGCCCAGGACGTGCAGCGCGTGCACGGCGGCGGGGCTGAGTCCGCGGCCGTCCCGGGCGAGGGCGTCGCGCACCGACAGATCGCTGTACGTCAGCCCGTCCAGCCGGTGCCGCTCATCGGCGAGGTGGTCGAGCAGCCGCTCCACGCTCCAGTGCGGCCGGGTGCGCAGCCGGGCGCCGGCGATCCGCAGCGCCAGCGGCAGCCGCCCGCACAGCTCCACCAGCCGACGAGCTGCCACCGGCGCGGCGGCCACGGGCCCGGGCCCCGCGGTGGCGGCCAGCAGCCGCACCCCGGCCGCAAGACCCAGCTCCCCGAGGTCGACCGCATGCGCCCCCTCCAACGCGAGCCGCCGCCGACTGGTCACCAGCGCCGCACAGCCCGGCCCGGCGGGCAGCAGCGGCCGCAACCGCGCGGTGGCCTGCGCGGCGGCGGCAGGGGCGGGGGCGGCAGAGGAGAGGGAGGCCGCGGGGTCGGTGGCGGAGGCTGTGGCGTTGGCGGCGTCGGCGGCGTTGGCGGCGACGCCAGCGGAGGCCGCGGCGTCGGTGGCGGACGTCGTGGTGTCGGCGGCGGCAGCCGCGTCGGCGGAGGTCGCGGTGTCGCCGCCCGTCGCGGCGTCGGCGTTGTCGAGCACGACCAGCACCCGGCGGGTAGCCGTCAGCGTCCGGTACAGCTCCAGCCGCTCCGCCTCACCCCCCGGCAGCTCGGCGGCGGTGACGCCCAGGCCGCGCAGCAGCCCGGCGAGGACGTCAGGCAGGAAGCCCGTACCGGCGCCGGCCCCGCCCAGGTCCGCGTACAGGCGGCCGTCGGGGAAGGACTGGCCCAGCAGATGCGCGCAGTGCACCGCCAGCGCCGACTTCCCGGTGCCCGCGGGACCGCTCACCGCGACCAGCGCAGGACCCGGCGACTGCGGGCCGCGCTCGGCCGTGAGCCGCCGCCGGATGACCGCCACCTCGTCCTGCCGGCCGATGAAGTCGGCGGTCGCGGGCGGCAGCTGCGTACGCCCCGCCTCCCCGGCGCCCTGGCCGCCGCCGGTCCGCCCCGCCCTGCCCGCGAGCCGCTGATGGGCCCGTAACCAGGCCGCGACCTCCTCGGGACCGCCGCCGCAGGCCCGCACCAGCGCCGCGACCGGCTCGCCGCGCGGCAGCCGGGAGCTGCCCAGCAGCCCGGCGATCGTGGAGCGGGGCAGCACATCGCCCGCCCGCTCGGCGCGCACCGCGAGCTCCCGGTAGGTCAGTCCCGAGAAGGTCTTCAGCTCTCTGAGCAGCGCCACGTACTCCTGTGCCGTCGTCACGCGCCCCGGATCTGGCGCCCCTTCGCGCTTCGGCATCGGTCCGTGCCCCCTTGTCCCCCTGGACGGCGTCCGCACCCCCGTGTCCCGGCGGTGTCCCGGACATCCTTCCCAACCTTGTCGCCGCGTACGGCCCGGATCAAGGCCCTGTGGTTGTACCTGTGGCTGTACCCGTGGTTGTGCCAGTGGTTGTCCACAGGCCTGTGAGAGCCGCTTGCACTCGATGGGGTCGAGTGCTAATCATTGGCGTTAGCACTCTCCCAGTGAGAGTGACAACGTAGGACCGGATTCGGTGAGGTCCGCAGCAGGGCGGGGAAGGAACCCGCCCCTGCCGCAGGCCGTCCGTCGCGGGCGCTGAGCGGTCCGGAGAAATCCACCCCAGTCCGGGAGGACCACTTCACATGGCCAAGATCATCGCGTTCGACGAGGAGGCGCGGCGCGGCCTCGAGCGCGGGATGAACCAGCTCGCAGACGCCGTCCGCGTAACCCTCGGCCCCAAGGGCCGTAACGTCGTCCTGGAGAAGAAGTGGGGCGCCCCCACGATCACCAACGACGGCGTCTCCATCGCCAAGGAGATCGAGCTCGAGGACTCCTACGAGAAGATCGGCGCCGAGCTGGTCAAGGAGGTCGCCAAGAAGACGGACGACGTCGCCGGTGACGGCACGACGACCGCGACCGTCCTGGCCCAGGCGCTCGTCAAGGAGGGCCTGCGCAACGTGGCCGCGGGTGCCAACCCGATGGCGCTGAAGCGCGGCATCGAGAAGGCCACCGAGGCCGTCTCCGCCGCCCTGCTCGAGCAGGCCAAGGACGTGGAGACCAAGGAGCAGATCGCCTCCACCGCCTCCATCTCCGCCGCCGACACCCAGATCGGCGAGCTCATCGCCGAGGCGATGGACAAGGTCGGCAAGGAAGGCGTCATCACCGTCGAGGAGTCGCAGACCTTCGGGCTCGAGCTCGAGCTCACCGAGGGCATGCGCTTCGACAAGGGCTACATCTCGGCGTACTTCGCGACCGACATGGAGCGCATGGAGGCGGAGCTCGAGGACCCGTACATCCTCATCGTCAACTCCAAGATCTCCAGCGTGAAGGACCTCCTTCCGCTGCTGGAGAAGGTCATGCAGTCGGGCAAGCCGCTGCTGATCATCGCGGAGGACGTCGAGGGCGAGGCCCTGTCCACCCTCGTGGTGAACAAGATCCGCGGCACCTTCAAGTCCGTCGCCGTCAAGGCCCCGGGCTTCGGCGACCGCCGCAAGGCGATGCTGAACGACATCGCCATCCTCACCGGCGGCCAGGTCATCTCCGAGGAGGTCGGTCTCAAGCTCGAGAACGCCACCCTCGACCTGCTCGGCCGTGCCCGCAAGGTCGTCATCACCAAGGACGAGACCACCATCGTCGACGGCAACGGCGAGTCGGAGCAGGTCCAGGGCCGGGTCAACCAGATCCGCGCCGAGATCGAGGCCTCCGACTCGGACTACGACCGCGAGAAGCTGCAGGAGCGCCTGGCGAAGCTCGCCGGCGGTGTTGCGGTGATCAAGGCCGGTGCCGCCACCGAGGTGGAGCTCAAGGAGCGCAAGCACCGCATCGAGGACGCCGTTCGCAACGCGAAGGCGGCCGTCGAGGAGGGCATCGTCGCCGGCGGCGGCGTGGCCCTGCTGCAGGCCGGCTCGGTCTTCGAGAAGCTCGAGCTCCAGGGCGACGAGGCCACCGGCGCCGAGATCGTCCGCAAGGCGCTCGCGGCCCCGCTGACCCAGATCGCGGTCAACGCCGGCCTCGAGGGCGGCGTTGTGGTGGAGAAGGTCCGCAACCTCACCATCGGTCACGGCCTCAACGCCGCGACCGGCGAGTACGTGGACATGATCGCCGAGGGCATCATCGACCCGGCGAAGGTCACCCGTTCCGCGCTGCAGAACGCCGCGTCCATCGCGGGCCTGTTCCTGACCACGGAGGCCGTGGTCGCCGACAAGCCCGAGAAGGCCGGCGCTGCTCCGGCCGGCGGCGGCATGCCGGGCGGTGACATGGACTTCTGATCTCGCACGAGATCGAAGCTCCGGCTTTACGAGGGCGGCACCCTGCGGGGTGCCGCCCTTTGCCGTACGGGCTTACGCTCCCCTCTCGTGTCATGAACCCGACGACGAAAGGTGGGCCCATGGCCCGTACGGGACGCATCATCCTGGCTGCTGTGGCGCTGCTGGTGCCGGCCGGTCTCAGTCAGGCGCAAGCCGCGCCCGAGGCCCCGGCGGCAGCCGAATCGCTCAAGGTGATGAGCTGGAACATGTGGCACGGCGGCTCCCAGGTCACCGACGGCCGCGCCAAGCAGCTCGCCGTGATCGAGAAGCACGCCCCGGACGTCATCGCGCTGCAGGAGACCTCCAGCGACAACGCCAAGTGGCTGGGCGAGCAGCTCGGCTGGGACTACTACCAGGCCGGCGCCGACCTCGGCTTCGTCAGCCGCCACCCCATCACGTGGAAGAGCCCCAAGCCGAACAGCGGTGCGGCGGGCGCGGGCGTCCGCGTCACAACCCCCGGCGGCCAGGAGGTGGAGATCTGGAACGCCCACCTCGGCTACACGCCGTACGGCCCGTACGACGCCTGCTACGACGGCATGACCAACGACGAGCTGATGGCGCGCGAGGAGCAGTCGGGGCGCACCCCGCAGGCGCAGGCCCTCGCCAAGAAGCTGGAGTCGAAGATCGCCGCCGCCGACAGCGTGCCGGTGCTGCTCACCGGCGACTTCAACACCCCGTCCCACCTGGACTGGACCGCCGCCACCAAGGCCAGCCACTGCGGCTACGAGGTCCAGTGGCCGGTCACGAAGATCTTCGAGGAGGCCGGCCTGAAGGACTCCTTCCGCGTCGCCAACCCCGACCCGGGCGCCGTGCCCGGCAACACCTGGTCGCCGGTGTACCCGAAGCACGAGGGCTCGACCGGCGACCCGGAGCCGCAGGACCGTATCGACTTCGTCGACTACGCGGGCAGCAAGCTGCAGGTGACGGACTCGCGGACGATCGTCGAGGGCGACCCGGCCCCGGTGCCGGACCACGGCGGCAATGCCTGGCCGTCGGACCACGCGGGTGTCATGACGACCTTCGGAGTCACACCGTGACATAACGTGACTGAATGGACTCGCTCGACTCCTTCGTCCTCGATGTCAACGACGTCTTCTGGACCTGGCTCCTGATCCCCGTCGTGATCCTGGCGGGGCTGTACTTCACGGTCAGATCGGGAGTCGTGCAGCTGCGGCTGCTGCCGGAGATGTTCCGGGTGCTCTTCGGGCATACGGAACCGGCCGCCGACGGCAAGAAGCCGGTCTCCTCCTTCGGCGCCTTCACCATCTCCGCGGCCGCCCGCGTCGGTACGGGCAACATCGCCGGGGTCGCCACCGCCATCACGCTGGGCGGCCCCGGTGCCGTCTTCTGGATGTGGGTGATGGCGATCGTCGGCTCGGCGTCTGCTTTCGTCGAGTCGACCCTGGCGCAGCTGTACAAGGTGCGCGACCGGCAGCCGGGTACGTATCGCGGCGGCCCGGCGTACTACATGGAGAAGGGGCTCAAGCAGCGCTGGATGGGCGTCCTCTTCGCCGTCGTCATCACGGTCACCTTCGGCTTCGTCTTCAACGCCGTGCAGGCCAACACCATCGTCGCCACCAGCCAGGCCACGGTGAAGGGCAGCGAGGGCGGCTGGTTCCAGCCGGTGATCGGGATCGCGCTCGCGGTGCTGCTGGCGGCGGTCATCTTCGGCGGCGTACGGCGGATCGCGCACGTCACCGAGGTGCTGGTGCCGGCGATGGCCGTCGTCTACATCCTGCTCGGCGCCGCCGTGGTGCTGCTGAACCTCGGCGACCTGCCGCGCGTCCTCGCCGACATCTTCGGCGGCGCCTTCGGCTTCCGGGAGGCCGCCGGCGGCGCGATGGGGGCGGCGCTGCAGCAGGGCATCAGGCGCGGCATGTTCTCCAACGAGGCGGGCCTCGGCTCCGCCCCGAACGCGGGCGCGACGGCTGAGGTCAGCCACCCGGTCAAGCAGGGGCTGGTGCAGGCGCTCGGGGTCTTCTTCGACACGCTGCTGATCTGCTCGATCACCGCTTTCATCATCCTGACGGTGAACCCGGAGCTGCACGGCCGGCAGGGCGCGGACCTCACGCAGAGCGCGCTGCAGTCGTCGCTGGGGAGCTGGGCCGGTCATGTCCTGACGGTGGTCGTCTTCATGCTCGCCTTCAGCTCCATGATCGGGAACTACTACTACGGCGAGTCCAACATCGAGTTCCTGAAGGGCAGCAAGGCGGTGCTGAACGGGTATCGCCTGCTGGTGCTGCTGACGGTCTTCCTGGGGGCGCTGGGCTCGGTGAGCCTGGTGTGGAATCTGGCGGATGTCTTCATGGGGCTGATGGCGCTGGTGAACCTGGCGGCGATCATCCCGCTCGGCACGATCGCCTTTCGGCTGCTGGACGACTATGTGCGGCAGCGGCGGGGCGGGGCGGACCCGGTTTTCGTACGGGATGAGCTGGCGGATCCGAGTGGGGTGGAGTGCTGGGAACCCACCG
>NZ_JAAKZV010000009.1 GCF_011044975.1 Streptomyces coryli
GTCCCGCGGTGCCTCGCCGGCGAGGGCGGCGAGCGTGAGGCGGGGGCGGGACGCGGGGATGCGGAGTGGCGCGTGGCCGGAGAAGTAGGCCGCGAACGCCTCGTCGTAGCGGTCCAGTTCGGCCCTGCTGCCGCACAGGGTCAGGCGGCCCGCCCAGTACACGTCCGCCCGGTGGCCCGCGTCCAGCGCCGCCGCGACCGCCGCGAGGAACGCGAGCGTACGGTCCGAGCCCGCGCCGAAGCGGTGCGCGAAGCGGACGAGGACGGCGTCCGCGTCGCCGGCCGGGGCGGCAAGGCGCGCCCCGCGCACGCCGGTCACGCCCCCAACTCCTCGCGCAGCGCCGCCCGGGCGGGCTCCAGGTCCTCGTGGTACTTGACCACCGTCCCGAGCGTCGCCACCCCCGAGTCAGTTTCGAGCGCCTCCGCGCCGAGCACCGCCAGCGCCTCCGCCCAGTCGATCGTCTCGGCCACCCCCGGCGGCTTGATCAGATCCGCCCCCCGGATCCGCCGCACCGCCGCCGTCACCTGCCGCGCCAGCTGCTCCGATACGTCAGGGCGCCGACGCCGTACGATCGCCAGCTCGCGGGCGAAGTCCGGATGGTCGAACCAGTGGTACAGGCACCGCCGCTTGAGCGCGTCGTGCACCTCCCGGGTCCGGTTGGAGGTCAGCACGACGGCCGGGGGAGCCACCGCCCGTACGGTCCCGAGCTCCGGGATCGTGACCGTGTATTCGGAGAGCAGCTCCAGCAGGAACGCCTCGAACTCGTCGTCCGCCCGGTCGATTTCGTCGATCAGCAGCACCGCGGGGGAGGTGCGCAGCGCCCGCAGCAGCGGGCGGGTGACCAGGAAGCGCTCGTCGTAGAGGTCGGTGTCGTCGTGCCCGGCGCGCAGGTGCAGCAGCTGGCGCGGGAAGTCCCAGTCGTACAGCGCCTGGGCGGCGTCGATGCCCTCGTAGCACTGCAGCCGGATCAGCGGCGCGTCGAGGGCCTCGGCCAGCGCGGTCGCGAGGGAGGTCTTGCCCGCGCCGGGCGCGCCCTCGCAGAAGATCGGCCGGTGCAGGGCGAGCGCGAGGTGGCAGGCCGTGGCCAGGCCGTCGTCGGCCAGATAGCCGGTGGCGGCGAGGCGGGCCCGCAGCTGCGCGGGCCCGCCCGTGGTGTCCGTCATGCTGTCCTTTCCGGTCCCGCCGCGGCCAGCACGGCGCGGCGGGTGAGCACCCTGGCCAGGTGCTCGCGGTATTCCGGCGTGGCGGAGGCGTCGGCCGACGGGCGGGTGCCTTCGGCCGCGTCCCGGGTCGCCTCCTCGACCGCGGGTCCGGTGGCGTCGGCACCCGCGAGCGCCTCCTCGGTGGCGCTCGCGCGCACCGGCGTGGGCGCCATGTTCGTCAGTCCGATACGGGCCTCCGCGATGCGGCCGTTGTCGCGCCGCACGGCGGCGGCCACGCCGACCACCGCCCAGGCCTGCGCCACCCGGTGGAACTTCTCGTAGTGATAGCCCCACCCGGTCAGCTTCGGCACCCGGATCTGGGTGAGCAGCTCATCCGGGGCCAGCGCCGACTGCAGGTAGTCGCGGAAGAACTCCGCCGCCCTGATGGTCCGTTCGGTGGTGACCAGCTCCGCGTCCAGGGCGAGCACCACCGCCGGCAGGTCCCCGGCCGGATCGGCGTGGGCCAGGGATCCGCCGAGGGTGCCGCGGTGCCGGACCGCCGGGTCGGCGACCGTCGCGGTGGCCGCGGCCAGCAGGCCCGCGTGCTCGCGGACCAGCGGGTCGCGCATGACGTCGTGGTGCGTGGTCATCGCGCCGATGACGAGGCGGTCGCCGTCGTCCCGTACGCCGCGCAGCTCGTCGATCCGGCCGACGTCCACGACCAGGTCGGGGAAGGACAGCCGCATGCGCAGCATCGGCATCAGGGACTGGCCGCCAGCCAGCACCTTCGTCTCGTCGCCGCCCCGGGAGAGCAGCCGGACGGCCTCGCCGATGCTGTCCGGGCGGGCGTACTCGAATGCCGCGGGGATCATCGGCTCGCCTCCTTGGCCTCCTGGATGGCCCGCCACACGCGCTCCGGCGTGCACGGCATCCTGATCTCCGTCACGCCGAGCGGACGCAGCGCGTCCACCACGGCGTTGACCACGGCCGGAGTCGACGCGATCGTCCCGGCCTCGCCGACGCCCTTCACCCCCATCGGGTTCGAGGTCGCCGGGGTCTCGGTCCTGTCGGTCACGAACTCCGGCAGGTCGGGGGCGCCCGGGACCAGGTAGTCGGCCAGGGTGCCCGAGGTCAGGTTGCCGTCCTCGTCGTAGACCGCCTCCTCGTACAGCGCCTGCGCGATGCCCTGGGCGAGGCCGCCGTGCACCTGGCCCTCGACGATGAGCGGGTTGACGACCTTGCCGATGTCGTCCACGCACACGTACGAGCGGATCTTCACCGCGCCCGTCTCCGTGTCCACCTCGACCGCGCACAGATGGGTGCCGTGCGGGAACGAGAAGGTGTCCGGGTCGGTCACATGCTCGGCCGACAGCGTCGGCTGCATGCCGTCGGGCAGGTGATGCGAGGTGAAGGCGGCGAACGCCACCTCCTGGATGGACTTCTGCGCCTCCGGCGAGCCCTGCACCGTGAAGGCGCCGTTGCTGAACTCCAGGTCGGCCTCGTTCGCCTCCATCAGATGCGCGGCCACCTGCCGCGCCTTGGCGACGACCTTCTGCGCGGCCTCGTACACGGCCGTCCCGCCGACCACCAGCGACCGCGAGCCGTACGTGTCCAGGCCGACCGGCGCCAGCTTCGTATCGCCGTGCAGCACTTCGACGTCCTCGAAGGGGATGCCGAGGACGTCCGCCGCGATCTGGCTCCAGGCGGTCGCGTGCCCCTGCCCGTGCGGACTGGTCCCGGTGATCACCTCGGCCTTGCCGGTCGGCAGCATCCGGATGCTCGCCGCCTCCCAGCCGCCGGCGCCGCTGCGCATGTCGCGCAGCCAGCGGCTCGGCGCGAGGCCGCACATCTCCGTATACGTCGAGATGCCGATGCCGAGCCGGAAGATGTCGCCCTGCTCATTGCGCTTGGCGCGCTCGGCGACGAGCTCGTCGTAGCCGAAGAGGACCTGGGCGCGGTCGGTCGCGGCCTCGTAGTTGCCGCTGTCGTACGTCATGCCCGCGACCGTTGTGTACGGGAACTCCTCGTGCTTGATCCAGTTGTGGCGGCGCAACTCGAGCGGGTCCCGGCCGAGTTCGGCGGCCAGGTCGTCCATGATCCGCTCGATCGCGTACGTGGCCTCCGGGCGGCCCGCGCCGCGGTAGGCGTCGGTGGGTGTCTGCGTGGTGAAGACGCCCGTGCAGCGGAAGTCGTACGCGTCCATCTTGTAGATCGCCGGGAACATCGTGGCGCCCAGGATCGGGATCGACGGCGTCAGCAGCATCAGATACGCGCCCATGTCGGCCAGCAGGTCGGCCTTGAGGCCGAGCAGCGTGCCGTCGCGGGTGGCCGCGATCTCGATGTCCTGGATCTGGCCGCGCCCGTGGTGGGTGGCCAGGTTGCCCTCGGAGCGCGTCTCGGTCCACTTCACCGGGCGGCCGAGCCGCTTGGCGAGGATGAGCGCGAGCACCTCCTCGCCGTACACCTGCAGCTTGGAGCCGAAGCCGCCGCCGACGTCCGGGGCGATGACGCGCAGCTTGTGCTCGGGGATGCCGGTGGTCACGGCGAGCATGACGCGGAGGATGTGCGGGATCTGGGTGGCGGAGTACAGCGTGTACTCGCCGGCGGCGGCCACCGGCAGCACCACCACGGAGCGCGGTTCCATGGCGGAGGGGATGAGCCGCTGCTGGTGATAGCGGCGGTGCAGCACCACGTCGGCGCGGGCCTTCGCGGCTTCGTAGTCGCCGCAGGGCTGGTGGTAGCTGAAGCAGCGGTTGGTGTCCTTGTCGGCGTGCACGAGGGGGGAGTCGTCGGCGAGGGCGGCCTCGAGGTCGAGAACCGGGTCGAGCGGTGTGTAGTCGACCTCGATCGCCTCGAGGGCGTCCGCGGCCGCGTACGCGTCGCGGGCGACGACGACGGCGACCGGGTCGCCCGCGTAGCGGACCTCGTCCACGGCGACGGGCGGGTGGTCGGGCAGCACGATGTCCTCGGTCACCGGCCAGGCGCAGGGCAGCGAGCCCTGCTCCGCGGCCAGGTCCGCACCGCTGAACGCGGCGATGACGCCGGGGCGTTCGCGGGCCGCGGCGACGTCCACGCGGTCGAGCCGGGCGTGCGCCATGGGGGAGCGGAGGATCGCGAGGTGGAGCAGCCCGGGGGCGGTGATGTTGTCGGTCCAGTTGGTCTGCCCGGTGATGAGCCGGGCGTCTTCCTTGCGGAGCCGGGCGCGGCCTATTTCGGGCTCTGAGGAGGTGGTCATGATGTCGCCTCCCGCTGCTCACCGGCGGCGGCGAGCACGGCCTTGACGATGTTCTGGTAGCCGGTGCAGCGGCAGAGGTTGCCCTCCAGGCCGTGGCGTACGTCCTCGGGGGTGGGGTGCGGATTCTCCGCCAGCAGGTCGCGGGCGGCCATCAGCATGCCCGGGGTGCAGTAGCCGCACTGCAGGGCGTGCTGGTCGTGGAACGCCTTTTGCAGGGGGTGGAGTTCGCCGTTCTCCGCGAGCCCCTGAACGGTCGTCACCTCGCCGCCGTCGGCCTGCACGGCGAGTACGGAACAGCTCTTCACGGTGCTGCCGTCGAGATCGACGGTGCAGGCGCCGCAGTTGCCGGTGTCGCAGCCGACGGGGGTGCCGGTGCGGCCCAGATGGTCGCGCAGATAGTGGATGAGCAGGAGGCGCGGCTCTACGTCGTCCTCGTAGCCGGTGCCGTCCACTTTCACCGAGATGCGGGTCATGTGCCCTCCTGTCGGACGGGCGGGATGTCCGTCATGCGATGTGATGGGTCGCACAATAGGCCGCACTTCGTGAGGTGACGAGGCTCCGCGCGCTGTCAACCTTGGGGCGGAATCGGCAGGTCTGCGGTGATCAAGGGGATCGGGCCGGCGATCAGGAACAGGGCGGCGCCGACCGCGAGTTGGGCGGCGAGGGTGCGGTGCAGGACCACCCGGTGGGCCGGTTTGGTTACGGACGGGGCCGCCGCCGTGTCGCGGGAGGCGCAGGCGCGGGCCAGGGCGTCGAGGGCCAGGAGGAGGGTGAGGGCGCCGATCTGGGCGAGGAGGAGCTGGCCGTAGCCCGTCGCGAGGAGAGTCGGGGCCTTGCCGATGGACTGCCAGGCCTCCATGTTCACCGTCGCCATCAGCAGGTGCAGGCAGACCACTCCCGCGGGGGCGAAGCGGCGGGCGGCGGTGAGGGCTTGGGCGGCGTCGCGTTCGGCGATGAGCATCGCCGCCAGCGCCACTGTGCCGCCGAGCCAGACCGCGGTCGCCGCGAGCTGGGCCGTCTCCGCGGCGGCGAGCGGCAGGATGAACGGGGCGCCGACCGGCAGTTCGCCGATGTACCAGATGCCGGCCGCGAGCACCGCCGTCGCCGCCGCGCCCGCGGTGGTGGCGATACGGCGGGCGAGCCGGGCGTCCGGGGCGGCCAGGGCGCGGCGGGCCAGCAGCCAGGCGGCGCCGAGGGCGAGGAGCAGGCCCGCGCGGGTCCGTACGCCCGCGGGGGACAGCGGCCCCGGCAGCAGCAGAAGGACCAGGCCCGCGGCCCAGCCGGCGGCGAGTCCGGCGCCGAGCACCCGGCGCAGCGCCACGGCGGACGGGCCGTCGGGACGGCACACGCAGGCGCACACCGCGGCGCCGGTCACCACCACGAGTCCGGCCAGGGCGGTCCAGCGCAGCATCGCGTACACGGCCGTCACGCCGGGGGCGGCGGCCAGTAATCCGCTGATCTCGTGCATGCCCGCATCCGTGCCCGGGGGCGGCGCGGGCAGCCGGGGCGGTCCGTAAACCCATCCGATGGTGTGGCGGCGGGCCCGTAGCGGACGGGTGTGCGAAGCATCCCTCGCCCGTCACCCGGGAAATCTTGCCCTGACCAGGGGGACGCCGGTCGGCTGGAAGGAGTACGGGCACATGGGTGGCGGAACGGACGCGCCGGCGGCGCCCCCGATGGTCGCGTTGATGGTGCAGCTGGCACTGCTCGGGGTCTTCTGGTGGGTGCTCGCGCTGCATCTGCTGCGGCTGCTCGCGGTGCCGCTGCTGAGCGACGCGCATCCGGTGGACGACGGGGCGCGGGCGGGGATGGCGGGCGCGCTGGTCTATCTGCTCTTCCCTGGGTCGCCCGCGACCGCGCACCGGCCGCTCGCGCTGGTCTTCGGCGCGGCGGCGGTGGCGCTCACGGTGTCGATGGCATTGCGCGCGCGGCGGCGCCGGGCGTTCCGGCCGCATGAGCTGCTGCTGCTCAGCGGCAACGCCGCGATGGCGCTGATGCTCGCCGGCGGGGCGACGCTGGGGCCGCCCGCCGCGCTGATCACGGCCGTGTGTCTGGGGGCGGCGAGCTGGCCGCTGGTGCGGCCCGTGCTGGAGGCGCCGGGGACGGGGCGGCACCGGCGCGGGGCGGCGCCGGAGGACGCCAGGCCCGAGCTGGTGAAGCGGCAGCGGCGGCTGCTGGTGACGGCGCCGCAGATCGGGTCGGTGGCGATGACGCTCGGGATGACGTGGCTGCTGATCCAGTGAGCGGGCCCAGCGGCCCGGCGTGACCGCTTCGGCCCAGCAGAACCTGCGGTCCGCGGCGGCCGGGAGAAGAGTGGCCGCATGGTGGAAATCCGGAGGGTCTTCCTCCTGCCTCTGATGCTCATGCTGCTCACCGCGCTGACCGGCCAGCAGGCGCTCGCCGCCAGCGCCCGGCCGCGGCCCGCCCCCGGCCCCCGCTTCAACCACCCCGGCGTCCTGGAGAGCCGTTCGCAGCTCGCCTTCACCCGCGCGCAGGTCGCGGCCGGGGCGGAGCCGTGGAAGTCGGCGTTCCAGGAGATGCGCGAGAGCCGCTACGGGTCCCTCACGTACAAGTCCCACCCGCGGGCGAACGTGCAGTGCCCCTTCGACGCCAAGCCGGGCCACGGCTGCACCGAGGAGCGCGAGGACGCCATCGCCGCGTACACCCAGGCGCTGATGTGGAACGTCACCGGCGAGCGGAAGCACGCCGAGAAGGCGCTCAAGATCATGGACGGCTGGTCGGGGAAGCTGAAGAAGCACACCGACGACAACGCCCCGCTGCAGACCGCCTGGTCCGGCGCGTCCTGGGCGAAGGCCGGCGAGCTGATGAAGCACACGTACGCCGACTGGCCGAAGCAGCGCCGCTTCGACCGGATGCTGCGCGAGGTCTATCTGCCGATGGTGCAGCGCAAGGCCCCGCAGAACGGCAACTGGGACCTGGCCATGACCGACGCCGCCATCGGCATCGCGGTCTACCTCGACGACCGCAAGGCCTTCGACACCGCCATCGGCCGCTTCCGGGCGCGGGTGCCCGCGTACTTCTACCTGGCCTCGGACGGCAAGCAGCCGGTCGAGCCGCCGGACACCGGGGTGCACGGGCGGGCGCAGCTGGTGAACTTCTGGTTCAAGCAGCCGCGCTTCGTCAGCGGCCTCGGCCAGGAGACCTGCCGCAACTTCATGCACATCGGCTACGCCATCGCCGCCACCTCGCACATCGCCGAGACCGCCTGGCACCAGGGCGTCGACCTCTACGGCGAGCAGCGCGACCGGCTGCGCGCGGCGATGGAGTTCCACTCCAAGTACCAGCTCGGTGCGAAGGCCCCGAAGTGGCTGTGCGGCGGCAAGGTCACCCGCAACATGGGCGACGACTCCGAGGTCGGCTACCACCACCTCGCCGACCGCCTCGGCCTCCCCATGCCCCAGACGGCAAAGCTGATCGCACGCCAGCGCCCGGCCGGCTCCGACGACCTGTTCGTATCGTGGGAGACGCTGACGCACGCGGGCGCGGCGGTCTGATCCGGCGCTACTCCGCTTCCGAGTCCGCCGGGAGCGCATCCCGGAACGCCGTCCGCACCGACCGTGCCCAGAGCCGCTGCAGCGGCCAGGACACGGCGGTGAGGGCGGCGAAGAGCAGCACTCCGGCGCTGAAGCTCACCTGGAAGCGAAGGTCGAGGAAGCCGCCGAGCCAGCAGATGGCCAGCAGTTTCACGGCGCTGAGCGCGAGCCGGAGCGGCACATCGCGGCGGGCGGAGGCGAAGACGTACGGATAGTCCGGCAGGTGGTAGGCGCCGGCCAGTACGGCCAGGGTGACGGCTTGGCGCCACCCTGGGCCGTTCGCCAGCTCGACGCCGGGCAGGCGGGCGGCGGCCGACGCGAGGATGGCGAGGACGGCCAGATAGCCGGCCAGCCGGTAGCGGGCGCCACCCAGCAAGGTGCCCGGCTTCCGTCGTACGAGTTTGGGCGCCACCGTGAGCAAGGCCGTGACGCTGCATACGGCGTAGGCGAGGAGACCCGCCCACAGCCCCGACAGTTCGAAGGGGAGACCGGCGAGGCGGCACAGGCCCAGGACCGCGCAGAATGCCAGCGGGGAGTAGAGGAATGGGGCCACTGTGGGGAGGCAGCTGATGCCGGGAGCTTCGCGATAGGCCGCCATCAACTCCTCACTGGTCTCCTGCTTGCTCTTCCCGCTGTTCGTGATGGCCTTCAGGTCCAACTCCTGACGCCACCGCTCGCGCGCGGCCTCTTGCCTGCGCAGGTACCGCCTGAAGCACCAGCTGAGCGCCGTGGCCGCCGCTGACGTAGCCAGTGCCAATACGGCCGCCGCCAACATCTGCCGGCCCGGCGGACCGGTAAAGCCGAAGCCGCGTACGGTTTGCGCGGCGACCCACAGGCAGGCGCCCTGAAGTGCTGCCGAGCCCAGCCAACTCAGTGCCCGCACGCCGATCAGGCCCCGGGCAGCGTTCCGTAGCCCGCGTCGCGGGCCTTGATGATGGCGGCGGCCCGGTCCGGGACCTGGAGTTTGCCGAAGATGTTCGAGACGTGGTTGCGGACCGTTTTCAGCGACAGGACCAGTTCGTGGGCAATGGCTGCGTTGCCCTTGCCGCGGGCGATCAGGTCCAGGACCTCGCGCTCGCGGTCGGTGAGGGTGGGGAAGGCGGTCCGGGACGAGGCGCTGCCCTGGGCGAAGTGCTCGATGACCCGGCGTGCGACCGCCGGGCCGAAGATGGCCTCGCCGGCGGCGATGGCGCGGATGGCCCGTAGCAGCTCCTCCTGGTCGGCGCCTTTGAGGAGATAGCCGCGGGCGCCCGCGCGCATCGCGGCGAAGACCGAGTCGTCGTCCTCGAACATGGTCAGGACGACGATGCCTAGGTCCGGGTCCGCGGCCAGCAGCCGGCGGGTCGCCTCGATGCCGTCGAGTTCCGGCATCCGCAGGTCCATCACGACGACGTCGGGCCGCGCCTCGGTGGCCAGCGCGACGGCCGCGGTGCCGGTCTCGGCCTCCGCGACCACCTCCAGGTCGGGCGCGGCGGCGAGCATGAGCGCGAGGCCAGCCCGGTAGGCGGGGTGGTCGTCGGCGATCAGGATGCGGATCATGCGTCCCCCGTTGTTCGTACGGGCCGGGGCGCGGGCAGCGGCAGCACGGCGCGGACCAGCGTGCCGCCCTCCGGCCGGCGCGCGATGGTGCAGGAGCCGCTGAGTTCGGCGGCCCGCTCGCGCATCGACTCCCAGCCGACGCCGGGGCGGGTGCCGGCTGCTGCCGAGGCGCCGTTGTCCGCGATCCGGAGCTCCAACGCGCCGTCCACCGCGACCACCACCGTGCACCGGGAGGCGCCGGAGTGGCGGACCACATTCGTCAGCGCCTCCGCCGCGATGCGGTACGCGGCCACCTCCGCCGCGGCGGGCAGCGGCGGCTGCTGCTCCGGGCCTTCCACCGTGATCACCAGAGGGCCGGAAGCCAGCCGCGTGAGGCGCTGCGCCTGCTGCCGGATCGCCGCCACCAGGCCGACCTCGTCCAGCGCCGGCGGGCGCAGATCGTCCACCAGCCGGCGGATCTCGGCGATCGCCGCCCGGGTCTCGGTGCGCAACTCCCGCAGCAGCGCCCCCGCCTGAGCGCCCGTCGCGGTCGTTGCCACCGCGTCGAGCTTCAGCACGATCGCGGCGAGCGACGGGCCCAGGCCGTCGTGCAGATCGCGGCGCAGCCGGCGGCGCTCCTCCTCGCGGGCGGTGACCAGGCGGGCGCGGGAGCGCTGCAGGTCGAGGGTGAGGTGCACGGCATTGACCACGGCCGCCGCCTGCCGGGCCAGGTCGGCGAGCAGCCGCCGGTCCGCGGCCGTCAACTGCCGCCCGGGCGGCACCTCGACGGCGAGGTCGCCGAGCGGCTCGCCCTGATACGTCAGCGGGGCCCGTACCACCTCGCCGGTCAGCGGTGCCGCGGACGGCCCGGCGTCGCGCCGCAGCTCCACGGCCGCGCGCCGAACCCGCAGCGCCTCGGCCACCGTGCCGGTGACGGTGCCGAGCACCTCAGCGGGCGACAGCGAGCCCTCCAGCCGCTCCGCCAGCCGGCGCAGCGCCGCGAGCGGGTCGGCGCGGTCGCCGTAGACCCAGCGTTCGGCCCGCCGCCGCACCGCGCTGTGCACCGGCTGGATCGCCGCCGCCACCACCCCGACCGCGATCAGCCCGGCCGCTCCCTCGCCGCCCAGCAGGCGGCCGAGGCCCTGTACGACGCCCGCGTACACCGCCACCACCATCGCGGTGAGCGCGCCGTACGTCAGCGTGCGGCTCAGCACCAGCTCGATGTCGAACAGGCCGCGGCGCAGCACCGCCGCGCCGATGCCGAGCGGGATCACCGAGCCGGCGAGGGTGACGCCGGCGAAGGTGAGCGGTCCGGCCTCGCCGGTGAGCGCGTAATCCACCCAGCAGATCGCGATCCCGGCCGGAATGCCCAGCGCCGCCCATACGAACCAGAGCAGTTGCTCCCGCTCCGCGCCCTCGGCCCGCTTCAGCCGGGCGCGGGCGCACAGCACCGCGCCGAACAGGCTCGCCGCGACGCCGGCGAGCGGCACGAAGACGGCGGGGGAGTCGGGGGAGACGGCCGCGATCGCCACCAGCAGCGGATAGCAGGCGAGGCAGACATAGACGAAGCGGCGCCAACGGGCGCTGAGGAAACGGCCGTCGGGGAAGAGATAGCCGATCAGCGCCGGGCACAGGTAGACGAACACCCAGGCACCCGAGGTGATCCGGTCCCAGTCCGCGCGGGCCGCGGGGGAGAGCGCCTCGGCATAGCCGTCGTAACCCAGGGCGACGGCGACCAGCAGGCCGTGCACCAGCAGCAGCCAGCCGACCGCGTTGCGCGGCTGGCGGCGGACGATGAGCGCGCCGACGACGGACGCGGTGAGGGTCGCGCACAGCAGCAGCGCGAGGAACAGCGCGGCGTGGTCGGTGTCGCTGCCGCGCAGATACAGATACGCCACCACGTCCACCGCCGCCACCAGCGCGACGATCGCGGGTGCGGCGATGCGGGCGGCGGCGGCCGGGGGCCGGTTCATGCCCGTCAGTGTGCGCGCGCCGGCGGGGCCGCGGTAGCCGCCCGGGACGACTTCCCCGACAGGTCGGGACCGCCGCCCGAGGCGCCCGGGAACGCGGGCGGCAAGAGTCCTTCCCGAGCCGCGGCCGACGAGGGCCCGCGGCGCCAGGAGGAGGGGACCCACCACGATGCCGATCAGTCGATTCGAACGATTTCTTCCGCTTGCGGCGGTGCTCGCCGCCGTGTTCTTCGCCGCTCCCGAGATCCTGCTGAACGGGATGCCGGGCGTCACCGATGGGCCCGCGGACACCGCCCGTTGGCTCGAGGACCACGAGGCGCGCGCCTTCATCGCGGCCATCTGCTCCGGCTATCTGAGCGTGCTGGTGCTGTTCTTCACCACGGGCCTGCGCCAGGCGCTGCGCTCGCGTGAGTCGGGCGAGTCCACGTACTCCTCGGCGGCCTTCGCCGGCGGGCTGCTGCTCTCGGTCTCCGCGGCGCTGACCGCGCTGCTTGACATGAGCGCCGCGCAAGCCGCCGTGGACGGCCGCACGTCGGTGGTCGCGTCGATCGAGTACGTCAACGAGTTCAGCTGGATGCCGTGGGCCGCGGGCACCGCGGTGCTGTTCATCGCCACCGGCCTGGGCGGGCTGCGCACGGCGCTGCTGCCGCGCGGCCTCGCGATCGCGACCGTCGTCCTCGGCGTGCTCTGCCTGACAGGCCCGACCGGCATCGGCGTCTTCTACGTCACGCCGCTGTGGCTGATCGCCGTCGGTCTGCTGCTGCACCGGCGCCTCGTCCGCAACGGGCGTGCTCCTGACAGCTCTCATGCCGCCGATACGTCATTGGCATAGCCAGGAAACACTCCTGACGGAGGCTCAGCTCCGAACCGATCACGGCGACCCCGACCCGCTCCCCGGGCCGGGGTCGCTCCACGGCGAGGAGGAATGAATGACCGCGGACGCATCCCGCCGCAGCTTCCTGACATCCGTCGGCGCCGCCGGTGGCGCCGGCCTGCTCTACTCCGCCATGGGCGCGCTCGGCCTGGCGCCCGTGCCCGACGCCCGCGCGGAGGCCTTCCGGCCGCCCCGGCGCAGCGACTTCACCCTTACGGGCCGGGCCGGCGGCCGCAGGGTCGTCATACTCGGCGCCGGCATGGCCGGGCTCGCCGCCGCGTACGAGCTGGGGAAAGCCGGCTACGACTGCCGCATCCTGGAGGCGAAGGACCGCCCCGGCGGCCGCAACTGGACCGTGCGCAGCGGCACCACGCTCACCGACCTCGACGGCCGCACCCAGACCGCCCGCTTCAGCGACGGCCAGTACATGAACGCGGGCCCGGGACGGCTGCCGCAGTCCCACGTCACCCTCGAGTACTGCCGCGAACTCGGCGTCCCGCTCGAGGTCTTCACCAACACCAACGCGAACGCCTACATCCACCACGACGACGGCCCGCTGGGCGGCAAGCCGGTGCGCTGGCGCACGGCGAAGGCGGATGTCTACGGCTACGTCTCGGAGCTGCTCGCCAAGGCCACCGACCGCGGGGCGCTGGACAAGGAGCTCACGGCGGGCGACCGGGAGCGGCTGATCGAGTTCCTGCGGGACTTCGGCGACCTGAAGGGCAAGGCGGACGGATACGCCTATGCCGGCAGCGACCGCCGCGGCTACTCCGTGGAGCCCGGCGCGGGCGCCGAGGCGGGCACGGTGCTCGACGGCGTGCCCTCGCTGTCGGATGTCGTCGCGAGCGGGCTCGGACAGCACTTCTCCTTCGAGTTCGGCTACGACCAGGCCATGCTGATGTTCCAGCCGGTCGGCGGCATGGACGCGATACCCCGCGCGCTCGCGAAGGCGATCGGGCGCGAGCGCATCTCTTACGGAGCCCGGGTCACCGAGGTCACCGACCTGGCGGACGGCGCCGAGGTGGCGTACACGGACGCCGCCGGGCGCTCGCGGGTCGCGCGCGGCGACTTCGTGGTGGCCGCGCTGCCGCCGATGGTGCTGGCGCGGATCAAGCACAATCTCGGTGCGGACATCACCGCCGCCCTGAAGTACCCGGCCGCCGCACCGGTCGGCAAGATCGGCCTGGAGTACCGCAGCCGCTGGTGGGAGACCGACGAGCACATCTACGGCGGCATCACGCCGACGGACAACGACCTCGCCACCATCTGGTATCCGTCGTACGGGTATCACGGCCGCCGCGGCACCCTGATCGGCTACTACAACTTCGGCGCGGACGCGGTCTCGTACGGCAAACTGCCGCACCGCGAGCGCCTGGAGCGGGCGCTGCGCCGCGGCGAGCGGATCCACGGCGCGAAGTACCGCGCCGAGCTGGCCGAATCCTTCAGCGTCGCCTGGCACCGCACGCCGCACATCGAGGGCGGCTGGGTCGGCTGGGAGTCGCAGACCGGGCCGGAGTACCGGCTGCTCAACCGGCCCGCCGGGCACGTCCACTTCGCCGGGGACTGGCTCAGCCATGTGATCGCCTGGCAGCACGGCGCGATCTGCTCGGCGCGGCAGGCGGTCACGGCGATCCACGAGCGGGCGCTGGCGGCCTGACGGCTGTTCAGCCCGGGAGGCCGTACACCCGGCGGGAGTTGCCCGCCGCGAGCAGCGCCGCCACCCGGTGGGCGTCGGGCGCGGACCAGGAGCCGTCGCCGGTCCAGCGGGTGAGCAGCCGGGTCAGGGCGGCGCGGAAGAGCTGGGCGCCGGCCACGTACAGCTCCGGGAGCGCGTACGCGTCGGTGGAGAAGAGCAGCTTGCCGAACGGGACCAGCTCCAGCACCTCCGCCAGCACCGCCTCGGCGCGGGCGCCGGTGTGCGAGAGGGCGAGGCCGACATCGGCGTGGACGTGCGGGAAGACGGCGGCGAGATAGGCGGCGTGGCGGTGGTACGGATAGCCGTGCAGCAGCACGATCGGGGCGCCCAGCGGGGCGGTGGCGCGCAGGAAGCCGGTGAGCAGCAGCGGGTCGGCGCGGTGCAGGGTCAGGTCCGTATCGCCGAAGCCGGTGTGCAGCTGGAGGGGGAGGCCGGTGCGGACCGCGGACCAGAGCAGATGGCGGATCAGCACTGGGTCCTCGAGGCGCCCGCCGCCCGCGTCGAGCCAGCGGGCGGCGGCGCGCTCGGCCTCCTCGCGGGCGGGTGGCGCCGGGTCGAAGTCCAGGCCGTGGCGGTAGGCGGCGATGGACTTGAAGCCGGCGGCGGTACGGGCCGCGTCCGGCACCGCCGCGTCCACGGCGTCGAGCAGATCGGCGCCGGAGGCGGCCCCGGCCGCCAGCCGCTCGGCGAGGGTCTCCAGGCGGACGATCTCGTGGGCGGTCGCCGTGCCCCCGGCGAGCGCCGCCAGCTCGGCGGGGGCCGTTTGGTCGCCGGGCAGGCCGGTGTCGACCACGTACGCCCCGATGCCGGCGCCCTGCAGCAGCCGGCGGGTGGCCTCGTCGGCGCCGAGCTCGCTGCGCCTTGCCAGATACACCTCGGGCGGGCAGTGCGGCTCCAGGTCCAGCAGCGGCGGGCACCAGCGGCGCACGGCGAAGCCGAGCTGGCTGTCGAAATAGCTGGTGCCGGGGGCGGCCGGGGCCTCCGACTCCGTCAAATAGCGCTCGAATGCGGCCGGTTCGGGGCCGGTGCGCAGCACGCCGTGGCAGTGGTGGTCCACCAGCGGGGGCAGCCGCAGGTCCATGGTCAGTAACGCCCGCGGGTGGCGGCGGCGATGGCGGCCGGCGTGGCGTCGGCGAAGAGGTCGTGCTCGGCTCTGCGCACCGCGGCGATCGACTCGAAGAGCGGGTCGCCGAGCGCCTTGCGCAGCACCTCTGAGCGCAGGAAGTGGTCCAGCGACTCGGGCAGCGTGGTGGGCAGCCGCGGCTGGACGTCCTCGTGCACCGGGTCGCCGGACACCGGGGGCGGGAGGGTGCGGCGCCGGGCCACGCCGTCGAGGCCCGCGGCGATCACCGCGCCGGTGAGCAGATACGGGTTGGCGGCCTGGTCGACGCACTTCACCTCGGCGTTCGCGGCCTCGGGGTCGTCCGGGGCGCCAGTGATGAAGCGGATCGCCGCCTCCCGGTTCTCCACGCCCCAGCACTGGTAGACGCCGGCCCAGTGCGACGGGGTGAGCCGCAGGTAGCTGGCGGGGGAGGGGGCGCCGATGGCGAGCAGCGCGGGCAGCTCGGCCAGCACCCCGGCGAGGAAGGCCTCGCTGACGCCGGTCATGCCCTGCGGGCCGTCGGCGCCGCGGCACAGATTGCGGCCGCCCTCCCACAGGCTCAGATGCAGATGCCCGCCATTGCCGACGCCGCCGGCCTCGACGGCCGGGCCGAACAGGGCGGCCAGGCCGTGCTGGGCGGAGACCGCGCGGATGGTGTGCCGCACCAGCACCGCCAGGTCGGCGGCGCCCACGGGGTCGGCGGGCGCGACGGAGACCTCGAACTGGCCCGGCGCGTACTCCGGATGGATCTGCAGCACCTCGACGCCCTGGGCGTGCAGCGCGGCGAGGATGCCGTCGAGATACGCGGAGGCGTCGACCAGGCGGCCCATCCCGTAGGCGGGCGCGGAGGTCGGGTAGCTGAGCTCCTCGGTGCTCTCGGCCGCCCTGACCGCCACCCACTCGGTCTCGAAGCCCATCCGGAGCTCCAGCCCCTCGGCCGCGGCCTGCTCGGTCATACGGCGGGCGAACTGCCGCTGGCAGGCGGGGTGCGGCCGGCCCTGCTGGTCGTAACGGTCGGCCGGGGCCCAGGCCCAACCGGGCTGCGCGGCCAGGACGGTGAGCCGGTCGAGATCGGGGATCAGCCGCAGGTCGCCGTCCGGGCCGCCGATATACCGGCTGGTGGTGATCGAGTCGTCCACGGCGAAGACATCGAACACCGGCGACATCCCGAGCCCGCGCCGCGCGGCCTGCGCCAGCCGCCCGGTCGGCACACCCTTCACCCGGGCGATGCCCGCATTGTCGACCCAGGTCACGGCCGTCCCGCGAACACCTTCAGCGGTGAGCCTGGCCGCCTCCTGCCGGGCCCGTACCGCCGTCTGCTCGGTCAACGCCATGGTCGTCTCCCCTAGGACCTGTCTTTCGGATCTTGCCGGGTCCCGCGCCGCCCGGCACGCACCCTCGCCGCACGGCGCCCCCGGACCGGTGGCTCCGCCACAGGACCGGTGACACCGCACGCCGAGGCCACGCACCGAACGACGCTCCCATGCCACGAGCCAAACCGCACGCTCACCCGTTCCTTGCACCACCCCGTGCTCGACGACAAGATCCGAAAGACAGGCCCTAGGGCATCAGCGCCAGCACTGTCTCCACCGTGTCCGCCTCTTCGGCGGTCTTGTCCTCGCGATAGCGCACTACCCGGGCGAAGCGCAGTGTGACGCCTTCCGGATACCGGGGGGAGCGTTGCACACCGTCGAAGGCGATCTCCACCACCAATTCGGGGCGGACCCGCACCACCCAGCCGTCGTCGCTCTCCTTGAGCTCCTGCAGCCGCTCGGTCTGCCAGGCGAGCATCTTGTCCGTGAGCCCCTTGAAGGTCTTGCCGAGCATCGCGAACGAGCCGTCCGCGCGCCGCGCGCCCAGGTGCAGATTCGAGAGCTTGCCGGTACGCCGCCCGTGCCCCCACTCGCAGCCGAGCACCACCAGGTCGAGGGTGTGCACCGGCTTGATCTTCACCCAGGCCGCGCCGCGGCGGCCCGCGCTGTACGCCGAGTCGAGGGCCTTGAGCACCACGCCCTCATGCCCGCGGGCGAGCGTCGCCTCGGCGAACTCGCGCGCCGCCGCCCGCGCCTTGTCGTCCGCCGGGTCGGCCACCTCCACGCGGCGCACCCGGCGCGGCTCGGGCGTGATCCGGGCCAGCTCGGCATGCCGCTCGCGCACCGGGGCGTCGAGGAGGTCGCGGCCGTCGACGAAGAGCAGGTCGAAGAAGACCGGCGCCACGGCGAGGGTGGCCTGCGCGGCGGCCACGTCCACCCGCGAGCCGACGCGACTGGCGACCTCCTGGAAGGGCCTGGGGGTGCCGTCCTCGCCGAAGGCGATCACCTCGCCGTCGAGCACCGCCTGCCCGGCGGTCAGCTCGCGCGCCGCGGCCACTACCTCGGGCAGCCGGTCGGTGATCTCGTCGAGCGTACGGGTGTAAATGCCGACGTCGTCGCCGTCCTTGTGCACCTGCACCCGGATGCCGTCCAGCTTCTCCTCGACGGCGCACGGGCCGAGCTTGTCGACGGCCTCGTCGACGTCCTTGGCGGTCGTGGCGAGCATGGGCAGGATCGGCTTGCCCACGCCGAGCCGGAACTCGGCCAGCGCCTCGGGCCCGCGCGCGAGCACCTCCCGGGCGACGGTCCCGAGCGACCCGGCGAGCATCACGGCCCGCCGCACGTCGGCGGCCGCGGCCCCGGTCGCGGCGGCCAGCCCCTCGACGGCGAACGCGTCCAGCGCCCCCTGCCGCAGCTCCCCGCCGAGCAGCCGCAGCAAGAACTCCTGCTCCTCGGCGGTGGCCGCTCCCATCAGGTCCTGTACGAGCCGCTTCCGCTCGCCCTGCGCGCCCTTCCCGGCGACGGCGGCAATGCGATCGAAGGCCTCGTGCAGCCCGGTGACGGTCAGCGTGGGCGCGGCAGCCGGCGGCACCGGCTCCCGCAGCGCGGCCCACCCCACCCCGATCTTCCGCTGCGGCAACCGCCCCGCGAGATACATGACAACCAGCGGAGCCGTCCCCGGCTCGGTCTTCCGGAACAGCTCCGCGAGCAGCGCGGTCTTCTCCGTACGCGACGAGGTCGCCGCGACGTCCCGCGAGGTCCTGGCCACGTCATCGAGCAACATGCGACCCATCCTCGCGGACCCCACCGACATTCGCACCGACTCGGCCACCTGGCCCATGACCACATGCAGCGATATCGAGCGACCTGCCTCTGCACCCAGCACCCCGGCCGCATGCCCACCGGCGAGTCCCTCATCGACGGCTTCGCCATGGGCAAGTCCACGCAGTGGCGGAACCTGCTGGTCGTCGACGACCTGGCCAGCGTCCGCCCATGGAAGCCCCGCGGCGTCGAGATCCGCGGCGAGGCGGAGCTGCTCACCGGACCGCACACCCTGGGCCCGCACTTCAGCGAGGAGGTCATCCGGATCCGGCCCGAGTGGGTCTACTCGTGGCGGCTGGAGGAGAACGCGGACGGTTAGGGTCGCGATATGACGACGGAGCGGACCCCGCTGTTCTGCAGCCTGGAGCTCGGGGAGCGGATTGAGCGGGCTGCGGCGGAGCTTAATGCTGAGGGGAGTCGGGTGGCCGTGGAGCGGCTCGGGGGCGGGTTTGTGCTGCCGGTTGCCGGGGGTGTTGCCTGTTTTTCCGAGGCGGACTCGCCGCTCAACAAGGTCGCGGGGCTTGGCTTCGGGGGCGTGCCGAAGGATGACGAGCTCGATGAGGTCGAGCGGCGGCATGCTGCCGTGGGGGCGCCGGTGCAGGTGGAGCTGGCGCATCTGGCGGATCCCGGGGTGGGTGAGCGGCTCACCGCCCGTGGCTATCGCCTGGTCGGGTTCGAGAATGTGCTGGGGCGGGCGCCGCACCCCGACGACGCGACCCGGCCGCCCGCCCCCGCCGGCATCGGCGTCCGGCACAGTGCCCCCGACGAGCTGCGGCCCTGGCTCGACGCCGTCGTCGGCGGCTTCGCGCAGCCGGACGCCCAAGGCGTCGCCTCGCACGAGGAGTTCCCGCGCGAGGTCCTGGAGCGGGCGGTACGGGACATGACCGCCGCCGCCGCGATGCGCCGGTACGTAGCGACCGCCGGCGGTGAGATCGCCGGCGGCGCCAGCATGCGCACCGGAGCCGGCATCGCCCAGCTCACCGGCGCCGCCACCCTCCCCGCGTACCGCCGCCGCGGTGTGCAGAGCGCGCTGCTCGCCGCCCGCCTGGCAGACGCCGCCGCCGAGGGCTGCGACCTCGGCGTCGTCACCACCCAGCCGGCGTCCAAGTCCCAGCAGAACGCCGAGCGCAGCGGCTTCACCTTCCTCTACACCCGGGCGGTGCTCGTCAAGGCGTAGCCGACCGCCAGTGCCGTGATGGCAGGTGGATGAGCAGCAGGGTGACGCCGGCCAGCATGAAGTTGCGGCTCGCGGCCTCCAGGCCGTTCCACTTCTCGGACTGCCACATCGCGAACCACTCGCCGCCGATCGCGATGAAGCCGACCCCGAACAGCAGCATGAGCATCACCAGCCCCAGCGTCGCGGCCCGCCGCGCCCGCTCGTACACCCCGCGCCGCAGAGCGCCGATCCACCAGCCGGTCGCCGCGATGAGGACGATCGCGGTGAGCACCTCCCACACGATGATGCCGATGTAGGCGACGTTACGCACGGTGCGGGAGCCGATCGCCCGCCACATCAGGTCGTCGTCCTTGAACGTCGTATCCATCGCCAGCACGTGCTGCACGAACTGCTGGTTGGAGTCGAAATCCGTGATGTTCCCGAACGCGACCAGCGTGATGTACAGCGCCAGCGCCCCGGTGAGCGCGGCCGCGGCGGCGGGCAGGGTGCCAAGGCGCAGGATCCGGTCTACGAGGCCGTGTTGCATGTCCAGGGAGCTCCATTCGAACCGCAAGTCTTGACAATTTCTTCGGGAGTTGACAGTAACAACACCAGCCACACAGGTGGCCGAACGAACCCTCACGCAAGGTCCGCAAGGCGTCACTGCCCGGGAGGCGTGTCATGCGTAGGTTCGTGCGCACTGTGCTGGTGCTCGGTGCCATCGGGGGACTGCTGCTGTGGGGTCAGCCGGCGCACGCCGGGCAGCGGGCGGTCTCGATGACCATCGGCAGCACCCAGGCCGACATCGTCTTCAACGACCCCGTCGCGCTCGGCGGCGCGGACCCCGCACAGATCGACCATCTGGTCGCACTCATCAATGGAGCGCCCGCGGACTCGACCATCCACATGGCGATCTCCAGCATCACCCTGGACGAGGTCTACAACGCCATCGCGGCCGCGGTGAGCCGCGGCGTCCGGGTCCAGGTCGTGCAGAACGGCCTGGGCCGCGACTACGAGGACAGCACCCCGACCGACCTCGCCACCCTGCTCGGCGCCAACCACCGCTGGTGCGACCACGGGAGCAGCACCCTCGCCTACGGCGCGGGCTGCCTCTCGCGGAACAACACCGGCCTCATGCACGCGAAATACATCCTCTTCTCGCGGACCAAGGATTCCAGCGGAACGCCGCGCGACAACGTCGTCTGGTTCGGGACCCCGAACATGACGAACTCCACCGGAAAGAACGAGTTCAACGACAGCTTCACCTTCTACGGCGACCGGACGCTGTACACCAATTTCTCCACCGAACTCTGGACTCCCATGTGGAACGAGAGGTCGTACAGCAACGACGACTTCTACGACGCCGCGACCCCGCGCGGCTACTTCGGCTCCAGCGCGTCGCACACCCAGGTATACGCCTCGCCGGAGCAGAACACCGATCTCGTGGTCAACCGGCTCAACTACATAACCGCCGACGACGAGTGCCGCATCCGCGTGATGGAAGCGGCCATCGCGGACAGCCGCCCCGCGGTGACCGACAAGATCGTGGCCTTGAAACGGGGCGGCTGCCGGGTCTGGGTCGGTACCGGGAGCATCCAGAGCGCGTCGCTGGCCAAGCTGAAGAACGCCGGGATACCCGTCCGCAAGGCGCCGGTCCACGACAAGACCATCATCGTGTACGCCAAATACGCGGGCTCCGCGGCGAATCGGACCCTGGTCTTCACCGGCTCCCACAACATCACGTATTCGGCGTTGCATTACAACGACGAGATTCTCGTGAAGGTCGAGGACAGCCAGCCGATGTACGACGCGTTCTACGACCACTTCAATGACGCGTACAACACCGGCTCGCCGCTCTGACCCCGTAGCCGGCCGCTACGCGTACTCGACCTCCAGCCGCCGCGTCCCCGCCGGAGCCTGCACGTCATTGCCCGTCACCGGCAGCGGCCGTCCGTCCGCCCGCGCCGCGCGCACCTCGCCGAAGCGGCACGGGTACACGTACCGCACGTGCCGCGGCGCCGCCGTGACGTCGATCGTCACCTTCCGGGCGTCGGCGGCGTGCCGCAGCTCGTAGCCGAAGGGCGTGCCGAAGACGGTCGGCGCGGGGGAGACCGACACCGACTCGCCCTGCGGCACCCAGTGCGGGCGCACGCCCGGGGCCACGTACAGGTGCGGGTCCGCGTCCTCGTCGGCTTCGAAGAAGAGGGTGTCGCGGAGCAGCAGGATGTTCTCCGCCGCCGCCCAGCCGTGCGGCATGTCGCCCATGTACCAGGGGCGGGACGGGACTTCGCGGAAGTCCGAGGCGATCGGGTAGGCGTGCTGCTCGTTCCAGGCGCCGAGCGTCGCCTGCCAGCGGTCCGGCGCGCCGTCGGCGCGGCTGACCGTCGCGCTGCCCTCGGCCACGGTCCAGGCCAGCAGCCGGTCCGCCCGTTCCGTATCGCCGATCAGCAGTAGCGCGTGCGCCAACTGCTGCCCGAGATACGGCGCGTACGCGTTCCAGGCGGCGTTGTGGCGGAAGCCGCCGGTGACGAAGCGGGCCCAGATGGTGTCGAGGGTGTGGCGGAAGGCCGCGTCCAGGTCGTCGCCCAGCTTCGCGCCCATGTAGAGGCGGGTCGGGTGGAAGTACGCGAGGGCGCCGATCATCGTCGAGTCCAGCCGGCCGACGTCCGCCGGCCCGGTCGGGATGTATGTCTGCCACTCGCCGCGCCGCCGCTGCTCGCCCAGCACCCACCGGATCGACGCCGCCGTCGCCCGCTTCAGGTCGTCGAAGGCCGCCCACAGCTCCGCGGCGGCGCCACTCTCCCCGAGCCGCTCCGCCAGCCGCGCCGACTCGTACAGGCCGGCCAGCCCCCACAGGTCGTCCCAGTAGTGCGGCTTGTCGGCCTCGCCCAGGTGCTCGGCGCTCCAGCCGCTGTGCAGCAGGCCGAGCTCGTCGCGGTTGTCGCGCAGCCAGCGGGCGCCGTCGATGACGTACGGGGTGAACAGCCGCGCGCCGAAGGCGGCGGCCGGACCGCGCACCCGGTCGAAGCGGCCGATGGCCCACAGCGCCTCGCCGTTGCTGTCCCACTCGCGGTCGTTGCGCTCGTGGGAGCCGCCGTAGAAGCCGTACTCCGCGCACGGGCCGATCCGCCCGCGCCCGAGGTTGAAGGCGCCCGGGTGGTGCGTGCCCAGCTGCCGCTCGGCCAGGCCCGTGTCGCCGGCCAGCGCGCAGGCGGTGGCCTCCACCGAGGAGTCGCGGATCCAGAAGGAGTCGTAGACCGTCGGGCCCGGATGGATCTGCCCGTGGTCGGAGAGGATCAGCAGCTGGGCGCGGCTGGTCCGGAAGAGCTCCGGCAGGTGCGCCACCGGCGGCGGCAGCGTGAAGCGGGTGCCCTCGCCGCGCAGTTTGCCCTCCCAGAAGGCCCGGTTGGCGGCCTCCAGCTCATCGGCGGGCGTGCCGCGGAGCTCCGCCAGGTCGCCGCGGAAGTCGTCCACCGGCAGCCGCATGTCCAGCGTGAATTCCGGGCTCCGCCCGCCGACCTTGTACGGCCACGCGAACACGGCCGTGCACAGCCCGGCCACCCGGTCCACCGCCTCCTCGGCGCCGCCGAGCTTGCCGCCGTTGGCCAGGTCGTGGAAGGGATTGCGGACCAGGTACGTCTCCGGGTCCATGCTGCCGTCCGGATTCCCGTACACCCCGGCGTAGGCGGGCGCGGTGTCGAAGCACGGGCCCATGCCCGTATTCGCCTCCACCCGCTGCTCCCCCGGCAGCCAGCGCAGGAAGATCAGCCGCCGGTCGGCGACCGTGTTCCCGGCCCGGTCGTGCCGCTGGAAGCCGCTCGGCCCCGCCGGCACCACCCCGGTGCACAGCCACCCCTCGTGCGCGCCGCCGTCGGCCGAGCGGACCGCGAGCCGGTCGAGCACCAGCGCCCGCTGCCGTGCGCCGACGGTGGTGCCGAGCGTGCGCCGTACTACCTCGACACCCGATGGCGAGCGATACGTGGTCACCACCACCGGCAGGTCGCCGTCCGCCAGCTCCTGCGTCACCTCGCCGCCCAGCTGCGGCAGCTGCAGCAGCCCGGCTCCCGGCTCGAAGAGGAAGTGCACCAGGGCGTACGTGTCGTAGACCGGCTCCACCTCGCCCGCCTGGCCGACGAGCACCTCCTGGCGGTGGTCCTTGACACCGGTCATGTGCCAGTAGCGGTACAGGGCGTTGGAGGCGAGCGCCGCCTCCTTGGACTCGAAGAGCCCGCCGTCGAAGTCGTCGCTCCACCGCCGGAACGCCTGCTGCAGCCACCAGGGCACGGGATACGGATGCCGCCCCGCCCAGGTCCGCCACATGACCTCGTAGAACATCCACTCATGGGTCTGCGCCATCGCAGCCACCCCCTCCTGTGGGGGCACCGTAGAACCGGCGGAGTCGTCCGGGAATGGCCGTAATCGGACGTCTTCGGGCGCCCGTTATTCGGTTGCCCGGACCAAGGGCCGCGGCGACACTGCGCTCATCATGACAACTGCCCCCGGGGACTCACCCGTCACACCGCCAGCGGGCCTGTGGTCCCGGAACTTCTCGCTCTTCTTCGCCGCCCGCGGCATCGCCCGGCTCGGCGACATGATGGCGCCGGTGGCGCTCGCCGCCGGGCTGGTGCTGAGCGGGTACGGGGCCGGGGCGGTGGGGGCCGTACTGGCCAGCATGACGGCGTGCTTCGCCGGGTTCGTGATCTTCGGCGGGGTGATCGCGGACCGGGTGAACAACCGGGTGCTGATGATCGGGGCGGACCTCGTCCGCGTCGTCGTGCAGATCGTCATGGCCGGGCTCTTCTACACGGACCACATCGTGGTCTGGCAGCTGTGCCTGCTGTCCGCCGTCAACGGCATCTGCGCCGCGCTCTTCCAGCCCGGCCTGCCCACCCTCATCCCGCGGATCGCCGCGGACGTGCACGGCGCGAACGGGGCCATCCGCACCATCGAGTCCCTGACGACCATGGCGGGCCCCGCGGTGGCCGGTGCGCTGGTGGGGCTCACCGAGCCGGGCGGGGTCTTCGTCGCGTACGCCACCACCTACCTGGCGAGCGCCGTCTGCCTGGCGCTGCTGCGGCTGCCGGCGGCGGACGCGGGCGAGGCCGTGGCGGCGAAGGAGAGCTCCTTCCGGTCCGATCTGGTGCAGGGGTGGCAGGAATTCAGGTCCCGCACCTGGCTGTGGGGCGTCATCGTGATCTGGATGGTCCTCATGGTCGCGTCCTGGGGGCCGACGATGCCGCTGATCGCGACCGAGATGGTCTCCGATTACGGCGCCGGCGCGCTCGGGCTCGTCAACTCGGCCATGGGCGCCGGCATGGCGGCCGGTGCGCTCATAGCCATGCGGGTGCGGCCGGTGCGGCCGCTGCGGGCCGGGGGCGCCGCGCTGTTGCTGTACTGGCTGCAGCCGGCGTCGGTGGCGCTCGGGCTGCCGGTGCCGGCGATCGCCGCCGGGCTCGCGCTGACCGGCGCGGCCAACGCCTTCTGGGGCGTGATGTGGACGACCAGCATCCTGACCCAGGTGCCGGCCGACGTCCGCAGCCGGGTGCACGCCTACGACGTGGCGGGATCGGTGGCGATGGCACCCGTGGGCCAGGCCCTCGCCGGTCCCGCGGCGGGGCTCTTCGGGGCGCGCGCCGTGCTGGGGTTCAACGCGGTGGTGTCGGTGGGTGTGGCGATCGCGCTGCTGTCCGTACCGGCGATCCGCAACCTGCGCCGGGTGGACGGCACTCCGCCGGCGAAAAAGCCCGCCCGGATCTTCGCGCGCGGCCTGCGGCGGTAGTGTCCCTTATGGTGACTATGTGTCAGATGTGCAGAACGAGAAGCAGGCGCAGCCAACCCTGACCGAGGAGCGCCACGCCTCGTGGCTGGAACTCTTCTTCGACCTGATCGTCGTCGCGGGTACGGCGCAGCTGGCGCACGTACTGCACGGCGAGCCGTCCCTGGCGGACTTCGGGCTGTTCACCGTCATGTACGTCGCGTTCTGGACCATCTGGATGTGCTTCACGGTCTACGGCAACGTCGCCGGCGACCGGGCGCGCACCTGGACCATGCTGATCGGCATGCTCGGCATGGCCGTCCTGGCCGCGTCCGTGGCGGGGGTGCACGAGGGTGAGCATCTGCAGGTGTTCGCTGTCACCTACGTGGTGCTGCGCACCGTCGCGAACCGGGCCTGGCGGGGCCGCCGCGAGGTGCTCATGGACTGGCCCGTCGCGCAGTTCACCGCGGGCGTGACGCCCTGGATCGTCTCGATCTGGGTGGACGGGCAGGCGCGCTACTGGCTCTGGGCCGCGGGCCTGGCCATCGACCTGTGGGCCACGCTCAGCATGTCGGCCCGCAGATTCCAGGAGAACCTTGACGCCCGCCGCGACTTGGCGAAGCAGCGAGCCGGGCGGCGCTCCCGCCGGGATGACGGCCGATTCGACTTCCACGTCACCCATCTCGACCCGGCCCACCTGGGCGAGCGGCTCGGCCTGTTCACCATCATCGTGCTCGGCGAGAGCGTCGCCCAGCTCGTCGCCGTCGGCTCCGGCGCCGGCTGGGACCACACGCTGCGAGCGCTGGCGCTCGCCGGCTTCCTGCTGCTCGTATCCATCTGGCAGCTGTCGCTCGTGCACGGCTACGGCGGCGTGCCGAACCTGCGCGAGGCTGCGGTCGAGCCGCGCCTGGTGCTGCTCCTGCACTGCGTCACCAACGGCGCGCTGACCGCCCTCGCCGCCGGCCTCGGCGCGTCGATGGAGCACCGGCACGGCGAGCTGCCGGACAACATCCGCTGGGTGCTCTCCGCGAGCTTCGCCACCTACGTCGTCATCGCCACCGTCGCGGCCATGGCATCGCGGCACCTGGCGGCGGCGCCCGTCCGCTGGGGCGGCCTCGTCGTCCACCTGCTGCCGCCGCTGGCGCTGGCCCTCGCGATCGGCTTCTTCGGCGCCGCGCTGCCCGTGGTCGCGGTGGCGTGGCTGCTGGTCGCGGCGGCGGTCTGGGGTCTGCTCGGGTACGTGGAGTGGCTGCGCCCGCGCGGCGCGCAGCCCGCGTGAGGGCCGTCCGTACCGCCTCGAGGGCCGGTCGGTCCCTGCTGCCGCTCCGTGGCCGCCTGTATTCATAGGGTAGGGAACGTACGCGTACCTCCCGATCCAAGGTCGAATGCACCCCAAGCCATGGATATGTCCGAATTGGTGATACGCTGTGCTTGTGAAAGTTTTCACGAGCTGTGGAGGTGGCTCAGTGGTCACGGAAGCGGAAACCCAGGTCGGCGCCCTCGTCGAGGCCGCCGGCAAAGCCCTGCGGGACTTCGACGCGCTCGGCCAGGCCGAGGTCGACCGGATAGTCGGTGCGGCCTCGCTCGCCGCCCTCAGCGCGCACGGCGAGCTCGCCGAGCTGGCCGTCGAGGAGACCGGCCGCGGCCTCTTCGAGGACAAGGCCGTCAAGAACCTCTTCGCCTGCGAGCACGTCTCCAACTCGCTCCGCGGCCTGAAGACCGTCGGCGTCATCGCCCGCGACGAGCTCAGCGGCATTACGGAGATAGCCGAGCCGGTCGGCGTCGTCGCCGCCCTCACCCCGGTCACCAACCCCACCTCGACGACGGTCTTCAAGGCGCTCATCGCCCTCAAGACCCGCAACCCCATCGTCTTCGCCTTCCACCCCTCCGCCCAGCGCGCCAGCGCCGAGGCCGCCCGTATCGTCCGCGACGCCGCGATCGAGGCCGGCGCCCCCGCGCACTGCGTGCAGTGGATCGAGCACCCGTCGGTCGAGGCGACCGGCGCGCTGATGAACCACGACGGCGTCGCCGTCATCCTCGCCACCGGCGGCAACGCGATGGTCAAGGCCGCCTACTCCTGCGGCAAGCCCGCCCTGGGCGTCGGCGCGGGCAACGTCCCCGCGTACATCACCAAGACCGCCAAGCTGGGCCGCGCCATCCACGACGTCGTGCTCTCCAAGGCCTTCGACAACGGCATGATCTGCGCCTCCGAGCAGGCGGTCATCCTCGACACCGAGGTCTACGACCGCGGCATCGTCGAGATGGGCCGGCTGCAGACGTACTTCGTGACGGTGGAGGAGAAGCAGCTGCTGGAGGAGTACGTCTTCCCCGGCGGCAAGCTCAACGCCGCCGTCGTCGGCAAGCCCGCCCCCTGGATCGCCGAGCAGGCCGGCTTCACCGTCCCCGGCGACACCCTCGTCCTCGCCGCCCAGGTCGACTCGGTCGGGCCGCAGGAGCCGCTGACCCGCGAGAAGCTCTCGCCAGTGCTGGCCGTGCTGGAGGCTTCCGACACCGAGCACGGCATGAAGCTCGCCGAGCAGATGGTGGAGTTCGACGGCCTCGGCCACTCCGCCGCGATCCACACCGAGGACGAGGAGCTGGCCGAGGAGTTCGGCAAGCGGGTCAAGGCGATCCGGGTCATCGTCAACGCGCCGAGCACCTTCGGCGGCATCGGCGATGTCTACAACGCCTTCCTCCCGTCGCTGACGCTGGGCTGCGGCTCGTACGGGCGCAACTCCGTCTCCAACAACGTCTCCGCGGTGAACCTGCTGAACATCAAGCGGGTCGGTCGCCGGAACACCAACATGCAGTGGTTCAAGGTCCCGCCGCGGATCTACTTCGAGCAGGGCTCGCTGCGCTACCTCGGCGAGATGGAGGGCCTGCGCAAGGTCACTGTCGTCACCGACCGGACGATGGGCGAGCTGGGCGTGCTCCGTAAGGTCACCGACATCCTCGGCAGCCGTGCCGAGGCCGTCAGCCTCCAGATCATCGACGACGTGGAGCCCAACCCCGAGCTCGCCACCGTCGAGGCCGGCGCCGCCCGGATGCGGGACTTCGGGCCGGACACGATCATCGCGCTCGGCGGCGGGTCGCCGCTGGACGCGGCGAAGGTGATGTGGCTGCTGTACGAGCACCCGGAGGTGGCGTTCGCGGACACGAAGGAGAAGTTCTTCGACATCCGCAAGCGGACCTACACCTTCCCGAAGCTGGGGGAAAAGGCGAAGCTGGTCGCGATCCCGACGACTTCAGGGACCGGCTCGGAAGTCACGCCGTTCGCGGTGATCTCCGACCCGATAGCCGCCCAGAAGTATCCGCTCGCCGACTACGCCCTCACCCCGGACGTCGCGATCGTCGACCCGGTGCTGACCAAGACGCTGCCGCCGCACGTCACCGCCGACTCCGGCTTCGACGCGCTGACCCACGCCACCGAGGCGTATCTCTCGGTCTACGCCAGCGACTACACCGACGGGCTGTGCCTGCAGGCCATCAAGCTGATCTTCGGGAATCTGGAGCGGTGCGTTCGCGACGGGGCCAACGACCCCGAGGCGCGCGAGAAGATGCACAACGCCTCGACCGTCGCGGGCATGGCCTTCGCCAACTCGTTCCTCGGCCTCGTCCACGCCATGGCGCACACCCTCGG
Source organism: Streptomyces coryli (assembly GCF_011044975.1). Taxonomy (GTDB): domain Bacteria; phylum Actinomycetota; class Actinomycetes; order Streptomycetales; family Streptomycetaceae; genus Streptomyces; species Streptomyces coryli. The sequence goes on from NZ_JAAKZV010000009.1 coordinate 28,777, forward strand.
CAACACCTTCAAGGTCGCCCACGGCCGCACGAACGCCCTCCTCCTCCCGCACGTGATCCGCCACAACGGCACCGTCACGGGCAAGGCCACCCCCTGGCCGAAGGCCGAGACCTACCAGGCCGCCGAGCGGCTGCAGCAGATCGCCCAGGCGCTGGGCCTGCCCGCCGCGACGCCCGAGGAGGGCGTGGAGTCCTACGCCCGCGCCGTCGAGGAGCTGCGCGCCAAGTGCGGCATCCCGGCCTCCTTCGCCGAAGCCGGCGTCGACGAGCAGGAGTTCCTCGCTGCCCTTCCGCAGCAGATCCGTAACGCCTACGCCGACCAGTGCGCACCCGCCAACCCGCGGATGCCGATGCTCGGCGACATCGAAGCCCTCATGAAGCAGTCCTACTACGGCACCGAGAAAGGTGAGTGACCGAGAAATGACCGCCACCCCCGCAGAGAAGACGGCGACGCCGAATGCCTGGGACGGCTTCAAGGGCGGCCTGTGGCGCGACGCCGTGGACGTCCGCGACTTCATCCAGCAGAACTACACCCCGTACGAGGGCGACGCCGCCTTCCTCGCCGGGCCGACCATCCGCACCCAGGCGGTGTGGCAGCGGCTGATGGCGATGTTCCCGGTGGAGAACGAGCGCGGCATCCACGACGTGGACGTGCACACCCCGTCCCGTATCGACGCCTTCGGCCCCGGCTACATCGACCCGGATCTCGACCTGATCGTCGGCCTGCAGACCGACGCCCCGCTGAAGCGCGCCATCATGCCCAACGGCGGCTGGCGGATGGTGGAGTCCTCGCTGCGCGACTACGGCTACGAGCCGGACCCGCAGGTCAAGGAGATCTACACCAAGCTCCGCAAGACCCACAACGACGGCACCTTCGACGCCTACACCCCCGAGATCCGCGCCTGCCGCAGCTCCGGCGTCATCACCGGGCTGCCCGACGCGTACGGCCGCGGCCGCATCATCGGCGACTACCGCCGCGTCGCGCTCTACGGCGTGGACCGGCTGATCGAGGCCAAGGAGGCCGAGCGGGCCGCCGTCGGCGCGGAATGGCCCAGCGACGCCAACATCCGCGACCGCGAGGAGCTGGCGGAGCAGGTCAAGGCGCTCCGCGAGCTCAAGACCATGGCGGCTTCGTACGGCTACGACATCTCCGGGCCCGCCACCACCGGCCACGCGGCGATCCAGTGGACGTACTTCGCCTACCTGGCTGCGGTGAAGGAGCAGAACGGCGCCGCGATGTCGCTGGGCCGCACCTCCACCTTCCTCGACATCTACCTGCAGCGGGACATCGAGCGCGGCGTGCTCACCGAGGAGCAGGCGCAGGAGCTGATCGACGACTTCGTGATCAAGCTGCGCATCGTCCGCTTCCTGCGCACCCACGACTTCAACCAGGGCTTCTCCGGCGACCCGACCTGGGTGACCGAGTCCATCGGCGGCGTCGGCGAGGACGGCCGCCCGCTGGTGACCCGCTCGTCCTTCCGCTTCCTGCAGACCCTGTACAACCTCGGCCCGGCGCCGGAGCCGAACCTGACGGTCTTCTGGTCCGACCGACTGCCGCAGGGTTTCAAGGACTTCGCCTCCAAGGTCGCGATCGACACCTCGGCGATCCAGTTCGAGTCGGACGAACTGATGCGGCCCAAGTACGGCGACGACACGGCCATCGCGTGCTGCGTCTCCCCGTCGGCGACCGGCAAGCAGATGCAGTTCTTCGGCGCCCGCGTCAACGTCGCCAAGGCGCTGCTGTACGCGATCAACGGCGGCCGGGACGAGAAGACCGGCGAGCTCGTCGCCGAGGGCTTCGAGCCGATCACCGACGAGGTGCTCGACTACGAGACCGTGGCCGCGCGCTACGACCAGCTGCTGGACTGGCTGGCCAAGACGTACGTGCACTCGATGAACGTCATCCACTACATGCACGACAAGTACGCCTACGAGCGCATCGAGATGGCGCTGCACGACTACGCGCCCATGCGCACCATGGCCTTCGGCGCGGCAGGCCTGTCCGTCGCCGCCGACTCCCTCGCGGCGATCAAGTACGCCAAGGTGCGGCCGGTCCGCGACGAGTCCGGGCTCGCCGTCGACTTCGAGATCGAGGGCGACTACCCGGCGTACGGCAACAACGACGACCGCGCCGACGAGCTGGCCGTGCGGATCGTGCACGACTTCATGGAGAAGCTGCGCAAGTACCCGACGTACCGCGACGCGGTGCACACGCAGTCGATCCTGACCATCACCTCGAACGTCGTCTACGGCAAGAAGACCGGCAACACCCCGGACGGCCGCCGCGCCGGCGAGCCGTTCGCGCCCGGCGCCAACCCGATGAACGGCCGCGACGAGCACGGCTATATCGCCTCGGCCCTGTCGGTGGCCAAGCTGCCGTACGACGACGCCGAGGACGGCATCTCGCTGACGAACACGGTGACGCCCGACGCGCTGGGCCGCACGGAGGACGAGCGGATCCGCAACCTCTCCGGCGTGCTGGACGGCTACATGGCCAGCGGCGGCTTCCACATGAACGTCAACGTCCTCAACAAGGCGACCCTCGAGGACGCCATGGAGCACCCGGAGAACTATCCGCAGCTCACCATCCGGGTCTCCGGCTACGCGGTGAACTTCGTCCGGCTGACGCGCGAGCAGCAGCTGGACGTGATCAACCGGACGTTCCACGGGGCGCTCTGATGGCCTTCGCCGCCGGCGCCGTCACCCCGGCCGGTGCGGCTCTCTACCCGGAGAGCCGCCCGGTCACCGGGACCGTGCACTCCTGGGACCTGTCCACCGGCGTGGACGGGCCCGGCAGCCGGTTCGTGACGTTCCTGTCCGGCTGCCCGCTGCAGTGCCTGTACTGCCAGAACCCGGACACGATGCGGATGCGCAACGGCCGCCGGGTCACCGTGGACGAGGTCGTCGCCGAGGCCGCCAAGTACCGGCGGTTCATCCAGGCCGCGGGCGGCGGCGCCACCATCAGCGGCGGCGAGCCGCTGCTGCAGCCGGTCTTCGCCGGGGAGCTGTTCCACCGCTTCAAGCACGAGCTCGGCTATCACACGGCGCTGGACACCTCCGGCTACCTCGGCGACCGCGCCACGGACGCCCTGCTGCGGGACGTGGACCTGGTGCTGCTCGACATCAAGTCGTGGGACCGGGCGACGTACCGGAAGGTCACCGGCCGGGAGCTGGAGCCGACGCTCGACTTCGCCCGCCGGCTGGCGGAATTGGAGAAGGAGGTGTGGGTGCGCTTCGTGCTCGTGCCGGGCCTCACCGACGACCCGGCGAACATCGAGCGCGTCGCCGCCTTCGCCGGCTCCCTCGGCAATGTCTCGCGGGTCGACGTGCTGCCCTTCCACAAGCTCGGCGAGGCGAAGTGGGAGGCGTTGGGCAAGCCCTTCGCGCTGCACGACACCCCGGCGCCGACGCCGGAGCAGGTCGCGGAGGCAAAGGCGCTGTTCGCGGCGGAGGGCCTGACCGCCGTGTGAGGTACAACGGGGGGCATGCGTGCCCCCCGTCCCCGCAGCCTCGCCGGCCAGCTCTTCGCGATGCAGGTCGTGCTGGTGGCGCTCGTGGTCGCGGGATCGGCCGTTTTCACCTACTTCATGGCGAGCGGCGACGCCGAGCGCGCCGCGGCCCGGCAGGCGGAGAACACCGCCCGCGCGGTGGCCGCGGCCCCCGGCGTCGCCCGGGCGATCACGGACGCCGACGATCCGACGGCGGTACTGCAGCCGTACGCGGACGACGCGATGCGGGGCACCCGGGTGACCTTCGTCACGATCATGGCCCCGGACGGCACCCGCTTCACCCACCCCGACCCCGACATGATCGGCAAGGACTTCCGCGGGCATACGGCCCGGGCACTGCGCGGCGAGACCTTCTCCGAGACGTATACGGGCACCCTCGGCCCCTCGGTCCGGGCCGTGACGCCGGTACGGGCCGCCGACGGGCGGCTGGTCGGGCTGGTCAGCGCCGGGATCACGGTCAGCAAGATCAGCGCCGAGGTGCGGTCGAACGTGCTGCGGGTGCTGTGGGTGGCGCTCGGCGCGCTGGCGCTGGGCGGCGTCGGCACGTATCTGGTCAACGCCCGGCTGCGGCGGCACACCCACGGCATGAACGCCGGCGAGCTGAGCCGCCTCTACGACTACCACCAGGCCACGCTGCACGCGGTGCGCGAGGGCCTGCTGCTGGTCGACGCCGACCACCGGGTGGTGCTGATGAACGACGCGGCGCACGAGCTGCTGGGCGTCTCCGGCCCGGCCCGCGGCCGGGCGGTGGCAGGGCTCGGCCTGACCGGCTCGCTCACCGAGGCGCTGACCTCCGACGCCCCGCGCACCGACGACCTGCACCTCACCCGGGACCGGGTGATCGTCGTCAACACCTCCCCTGTCGACGGCGGCGAGCGGCGCGGCACGGTGGTCACGCTGCGGGACGTCACCGAGCTGCAGGCGCTCACGGGCGAGCTGGATTCGGTACGCGGCTTCGCGGACGCGCTGCGCGCGCAGGCGCACGAGTCGGCGAACCGGCTGCACACGGTGGTGTCGCTGATCGAGCTCGGCCGCGCGGACGAGGCGGTGGAATTCGCCACCGCCGAGCTGGAACTGGCTCAGGCCCTGACCGACCAGGTCACGGCGGCGGTGGCGGAGCCGGTGCTGGCGGCGCTGCTGCTGGGCAAGGCGGCCCAGGCGAACGAGCAGGGCGTGGAGCTGTCCCTCACCGCGGACAGCCGCATCGACGACGACGTGCTGCCGCGCACGCTGCCGGCGCGTGACCTGGTGACGGTGCTGGGCAACCTGATCGACAACGCGATGGACGCGGCGCGCCCGGAGTCGGCACCCCCGGGCGGCGTCCCCCGGGTGACGGTGGCGCTGCGCGCGGCGGACGGCGTCCTGACGGTCGCCGTCGCCGACAACGGCCCGGGCGTCGACGCCGCCGCCGCGGACGACATCTTCGAACGCGGCTGGACCACCAAGCCGGCCGGCCAGGGCGGCCGTGGCCTGGGCCTGGCCCTGGTCCGCCAGGTGGCGCGCAGGCACGGGGGAGAGGTACGGATCGGCCGGGCGGAGGCGGGCGGCGCGGAGTTCACGGTGCGGCTCCCGCTGCAGGCGGCCAAGGCAGGTGCGCTGCGATGACCATCCGCGTCCTCGTCGTCGAAGACGACCCCGTAGCCGCAGACGCCCACAAGCTCTACGTCGACCGCGTCGACGGCTTCGCCGCGGCCGCCGTCGCCCACTCCCTCGCGGAAGCAAAGCGCCGCCTCGACGACACGGCGGTCGACCTGATCCTGCTCGACCTCTACCTCCCCGACGGTCACGGCCTGGCGCTGCTGCGCCAGCTGCGCGCCGCAGGCCACCGCACGGACGTCATCGCCGTCACCTCAGCCCGCGACCTCCAGGTCGTCCGCGAAGGCGTCTCCCTCGGCGTCGTCCAGTACGTGCTCAAGCCCTTCGCCTTCCCCACCCTCCGCGACCGTCTCCTCCGCTACGCGGACTTCCGCGCCGCCGCGTCCGGCGGCGAGGCCGGCGGCCAGGACGAGGTCGACCGCGCCATGGCGGCCCTCCGCGCACCGGCGCCCGCCGCCCTCCCCAAGGGCCTCGCCGCACCCACCCTCGCGGCCGTCACCGACGCCCTCCGCGCCGCCGGCACCGACGGCATCACCGCGGCCGCCACCGGCGAGGCGACGGGCACCTCCCGCATCACCGCCCGCCGCTACCTCGAGCACCTGGCCGACACCGGCAGCGCCGTCCGCACGCCCACCTACGGCCAGGTAGGCCGGCCGGAGCTGCGCTACCGCTGGGCGGGATTCGTACGGGCGTGAGCCCGTTGTCGCTGGTCGGATGGGACATAGTGCCCATAAGCCCGGGGGCTCTTTCGGATAACGACCCCCGTCGGGATATCTTGATGTCGAGCAATGTTGCAGAAGGCAGACGCGGAGCGGAGCACCCGGTGACAGACTCGACCATCATCTACACGCACACCGACGAGGCGCCGGCGCTGGCGACCAAGTCGTTCCTGCCGGTCATCCAGGCATACGCCTCGACCGCCGGGGTGGGTGTCGAGACCCGCGACATTTCCCTCGCGGGCCGGATCATCGCGCAGTTCCCCGAGTACCTCTCGGAGGACCAGCGCATCCCGGACGCCCTCGCCGAGCTCGGCGAGCTGGCCAAGACCCCGGGCGCGAACATCATCAAGCTGCCGAACATCTCGGCCTCGGTCTCGCAGCTCAAGGCCGCGATCGCCGAGCTGCGCGAGCACGGTTACGCGCTGCCGGACTACCCGGACGAGCCGAAGACCGACGAGGAGCGCGAGATCGGCAAGCGCTACGACAAGGTCAAGGGCTCCGCGGTCAACCCGGTGCTGCGCGAGGGCAACTCCGACCGCCGCGCCCCCGCCTCCGTGAAGAACTACGCCAAGGCCCACCCGCACCGCATGGGCGCCTGGACCCCGGAGTCGAAGACCAACGTCGCCACCATGGGCGAGAACGACTTCCGCTCCACCGAGAAGTCCGCCGTGATCGACGCCGACGGCGCGCTGAAGATCGAGCTGGTCGGCGACGACGGCTCCACCACCGTGCTGCGCGAGTCCGTCCCGGTCCTCGCCGGCGAGGTCGTCGACGCCTCCGTGATGCGGGTCGCGCAGCTGCGCGAGTTCCTCGCCGCGCAGGTGGCGAAGGCCAAGGCGGACGGCGTGCTGTTCTCGCTGCACCTGAAGGCCACCATGATGAAGGTCTCCGACCCGATCATCTTCGGCCACGCCGTCCGCGCCTTCTTCCCGAAGACCTTCGCCGAGTACGGCGCGACGCTGAAGGCCGCGGGCCTGAACCCGAACGACGGTCTCGGCAGCATCCTCAAGGGCATCGAGTCCCTCCCCGAAGGCGCCGCCATCAAGGCCTCTTTCGAGGCCGAGATCGCCGAGGGCCCGGAGATGGCCATGGTCGACTCCGACCGCGGCATCACCAACCTGCACGTCCCGAGCGACGTCATCGTCGACGCCTCCATGCCGGCGATGATCCGCACCTCCGGCCACATGTGGGGCCCGGACGGCGGCGAGCACGACACCCTCGCCGTGCTGCCCGACTCCTCGTACGCCGGCATCTACCAGGTCGTCATCGACGACTGCCGGGCCAACGGCGCGTACGACCCGGCCACCATGGGCTCGGTCCCGAACGTCGGCCTGATGGCGCAGAAGGCCGAGGAGTACGGCAGCCACGACAAGACCTTCGAGGCGCCGGCCGCCGGCACCATCAAGGTCGTCGACGGCGCCGGCACCGTGGTCCTGGAGCAGCAGGTCGCCGAGGGCGACATCTTCCGCATGTGCCAGACCAAGGACGCCCCGATCCGCGACTGGGTCAAGCTGGCCGTCACCCGGGCCCGCGCCACCGGCGACCCGGCGGTGTTCTGGCTGGACGAGAACCGCGCCCACGACGCGCAGCTCATCAAGAAGGTCGAGACCTACCTGGCCGAGCACGACACCGAGGGCCTGCAGATCGAGGTCGCGGACCCGGTCGAGGCCATCGGCTTCTCGCTCGAGCGCATCCGCCGCGGCGAGAACACCATCTCCGTCACCGGCAACGTGCTGCGCGACTACCTGACCGACCTCTTCCCGATCCTGGAGCTGGGCACCAGCGCCAAGATGCTGTCGGTCGTGCCGCTGATGAACGGCGGCGGCCTCTTCGAGACCGGCGCCGGCGGCTCCGCGCCGAAGCACGTGCAGCAGCTGGTCAAGGAGAACTACCTGCGCTGGGACTCGCTCGGCGAGTTCCTCGCGCTGGCCGTCTCCTTCGAGCACCTCGCGCAGACCACCGACAACGCCCGCGCCCAGATCCTCGCGGACACCCTGGACGCGGCCACGGCGACCTTCCTCAACGAGAACAAGTCGCCGACCCGCCGCGTCGGCGGCATCGACAACCGCGGCAGCCACTTCTACCTGGCCCTCTACTGGGCCCAGGAGCTGGCCAAGCAGACGAAGGACACCCAGCTCGCCGGGGAGTTCGCCGAGCTGGCGCAGACGCTGTCCGACCAGGAGGCGTCGATCGTCGGTGAGCTGAACGGCGTGCAGGGCTCGCCGGCCGACATCGGCGGCTACTACCAGCCGGACGACGCCAAGGCGACGGCGGTCATGCGTCCGTCGAAGACGCTGAACGCCGCGCTGGCGACGCTCGGCTGAGACCGCACGTAAGAAGTCACCGCCCCGGCCGCAGCGCGGCCGGGGCGGTGGTGTGTGCGGTCAGACCCGCTGCCAGAGTGCCGGGGTGTTCGGCGGCTCCCAGCCGGGCTGCGCCTGGTGGCCCTGCAGGCAGCGGTACGAGGCGCCGCCGTGGGTAACCGTGTCGCCGACCTTGTAGACCGTGCCCGCGGACCAGGTGCCGGGCTCGCCGGGACCCGGGTCGCCGGGGCCCGAGCCGCTGGTGGTCAGCGTCAGCCCGTACGCGGAAAGGATCGGGTTGATCGGCTGGTAGAAGGTGGTGCCCCCGGAGGAGCAGTTGCCGGAGCCGCCGGACGTGACGCCCTGCGCCTGGCTGCCCGAGATGTACGAGCCGCCGGAGTCGCCCGGCTCGGCGCAGACGGTGGTCCGGGTGACGCCGTTGATGGTGCCCTCCGGGTAGGTCACCGACGTGTTGTGCTGCTGGATGGTGCCGCAGTGCCAGCCGGTGGTCGATCCTGAACGGCAGACCGAGGAGCCGACCGGCGCCTGGGTGGAGCCGGCCACCTGCTGGGCGGAGCCGTTCACCGTCGGCGTGGAGCGCCAGTTGGTGTTGGTGGCCACCCAGGCCATGTCCTGGCCGGGGAAGACGGAGGCCTGGAAGCTGCCCTGGGCGACCCGGTTGTAGCCGGTGGTCGTGGTGCCGGGCCGGCCGCAATGCCCGGCGGTGGCGAAGCCGTTGGTGGTGCCGCGGGTGATCGCGAAGCCGACCGAGCAGCGGCCGGTGTTGTTCATGTAGTACGCGTCGCCGCCGCGGATGTCGTACAGCGCGCGCGGACGCTGCTCGGTGCGGACGACGCGGATCGCGGCGGGGTCGGCGCCCGCCGCCCGTATGAACTCCTGTGCCGCGGAGGCGCGCAGGGCCCGCACGGTGACGGCGTTGGCGCGGGTGTCGACGTACCAGACGGGGGAGTCGGCCGTACGGGCCCTGGCGGCGGCCCGGTTCAGCTTCGTCTGGGTGGCCTCCAGGGCGCGCAGGCTGTGGTCCACGACCTGCGCGTGGGCGCCGCGCGCCTCGATGGCCGCGACGTCTGCGCGGTCGGTGGTGGCGACGGTGAGGCGGGCGTCGGTGCCGCTCACCCAGGCGCCGGCGAAGTCCTTGCCGAGGGCGAGTTGGAGGCGTCCGGCGGTGGCGCCGGCGCGGGCCTCGTTGGCCAGGCGGTCCTCGGCCTGGTCCGCGCTGAGGTTCAGGTCGCGCTGCATGGCGCGGAGGACTTCGGGTGAAGTGGTGCTCACGGCGGCGGTGTCGGGGGCGGCGGAGGCCGATTGCGGCAGTCCGGCCAGGGTGAGAGCGGCCGCGGCTGCCAAGGTGGCGGTCAGCGTTCTGCGGCGTCGGAGGAGTCGGAGCATCAGGGGGTCTCCCGGGTCTCGTTCCGGTGGGTGGAGCACCGGAACCGTAGGCTCCGAACCTCGGCCGCAGGGAGATGTCAGCTTTCCCTCTGCACGGCGTTATGACAGCGCCGGCGTCCCTGGACGGACCGCGTCGAGCGCCTCCGTGTACGCCGCCCGCGCCTGCTCCAGCACTACGGGCGCGATGCCCGCCGTCGCGCCGGCCGGCCGGTGGCCGAGCAGGTGCCGCCAGGTCAGCGGGGTGCCGGCCAGGTCCCGTACGGCGACTCCCGCCGCGCCGGGGAAGGTGGCCCGGCACAGCGCCACCGCCCGGCCCACCCGGGCCAGGTGCACACACGACGCGGCGTCCGTCTCGTAAAGCGGCCCGGATACGCACCCGGCGCGGGCGCAGGCGGCGGCGAAGCAGTCCGCCAGGCAGCCGTCGCCGGGCACCGCGGTCCATGCCCAGCCGTCCAGCTCCGCCAGGCCGACCGGTCCCGGCCGGTCCAGCGGGCCGCCGGCCGCCACCAGCAGCCGCACCGGATCCGCCGCCACCGGCTGCCAGTTCAGCCGGTCCGCGGCCGGTGGCGTCGCGGAGCCGCAGGTGCCGATCAGCGCGAAGTCCAGCCGGCCCTCGGCGACCGAGGCGGCGAGCTCCTCCTCCGACCAGGAGGTGTGCGTGCTGATACGGGCGCCGGGGTGCAGCGCCGCGAGCCGGTCGACCAGGCCGCCGAGCGGCTCGCCGTAGCCGCCGCCGATCCGCAGTGCGCTCCAGCCGTCGCCCGCGCACCGGGCGAACTGCGCGGCCTCCTGCTGCAGTCCGTGCACCGCGGGCAGCACGACCCGGGCCCGCTGCAGCACCAGCTCGCCGAGCGCGGTGGCCCGTACGCCCTGCCGGCCGCGCTCGAAGAGCGGTCCGCCCAGGGTGCGTTCGATGCGCTTGAGCTGGGCGCTGAGCGCGGGCTGGGCCAGGCCGAGCGCGGTGGCCGCCTTGGTGAGGCTGCCCGCCTCGTGGATCGCCCGGATCGCCTTGAGATGCCGCAACTCCAGGTCCATACCAATGAGCTTGCGGGCGGCGGTGTTCAGCGGCAAGTCAACTGCCGTCTTTGGTACGCCCATTGGCATGTTCCGATCCCTCTTGGCAGGGATTGCACCGGCGCTCATCATGGACTCGCACCACGGATCTGTCATGTACGCGCAAGCGCCCCACCGCCTGCAACGGGAGCCCCCACATGGACCTCGCGAGACCGACCCGCCGCCGCCTGCTCCAGGGCGCCGCGGTCACGGCCGCCGCGGCCGCCCTCGGCCCGCTGACCGCCCGGAGCGCACACGCCGCGGAGTATCCCCCCACGCACTGGATACCGGCCGCCCCCGAGAACTTCCGGGTCGCGGACCGGCCCAACGACTACCCGATCGACAAGATCGTCATCCACGTCACCCAGGAGTACTTCCAGGACGCCGTCGACATCTTCCAGGACCCGGCCAGGCAGGTCTCGACCCACTATCTGATCGCCTCGGCGGACGGCTACATCGCGAAGATGCTCGAGGAGAAGGACGTCGGCTGGCACGCCGGCAACCGGGACTACAACAACACCAGCATCGGCATCGAGCACGAGGGCTGGGTCGACGACCCGGCCTGGTTCACGGACGTGATGTACCGGCAGTCCGCCCTGCTCACCGCCGCGATCTGCACCAAGTACAGCATCCCGAGGGACCGCGACCACATCATCGGGCATGTGGAAGTGCCCGGCTCCGACCACACCGACCCGGGTCCCAACTGGGACTGGGGGACATACATGAAGTACGTCCAGGAAGCCGGCTGATCGAGCCGCAGGGCGCGGCCGGTGGACCCCACCGGCCGCGCCCGCTCAACAACTCCCGGGGGGACCTTGAGAAAGCGCACCGCGCTCAACTCCGTTGCGGCGTTCGCCGCCGCACTCGCGCTCGCCGGCACCGCCGCGCCCGCGCACGGCGCCGACCGCGACGTACGGCTGTCGGCAGCAGCGCCGGTCGCACCCGGCGTCGACTACCGCTCCTTCACCTTCCCCGCCTCGCACGGCAGCGTCACCGGCCACCTGGTCACGGTCGACCTCGCCGATTCCCATGTCCGTACGGACCTCCTCTACCCAGGCGCGGTCGGCGCCCGCTCCCCGGTCTCCGGCATGGCGAACGCCCGCGGCGCGGTGGCGGCGGTCAACGGCGACTTCTTCAACATCGACGAGTCCCAGCACCCCGGCGTCGAGGCCACCGGCGCCCCGGTGGGCCCGGCGATCGCGGCCGCCCGGCACCTGAAGGCGGCCGTCCCCAACTCCCAGCGCTTCGGCCCCGCCCTGCCGCCCGGCGACACCACCGAGGACGTGATCGGCGTCGGCGTGGACCGCACGGCCCGGCTCGACCGGCTGAAGCTCCGCGGCGCCGCGCTCACCCCCGACGGCACGCTGCCGCTGGCAGGGCTGAACCAGTACGCCCTCGCCGAGGGCGGCATCGGCGCCTTCACCGCGAAGTGGGGAAGCACCTCGCGGGTACGGGCCACCTGCGGCAGCGACGCCCGGCGCGGCGACCCGTGCAGCACGGACACCCACGAGGTCACGGTCCGCCGCGGCCGGGTGGTGGCGACGGCGGACACTCCCGGTCGCGGTCCCATAGCCGCGGACACCACCGTGCTGGTCGGCCGCGAGGCGGGCGCGCAGCAGCTGCGCAAGCTGAGCCTCGGCGAGCCGGTGGCCGTCTCGCACCACCTGGAGGCGGTCAGCCGGGTCCCGTACGCCTTCGCCGTCGGCGGCTATCCGATCCGCCGCGGCGGCGCGCCGCTACCGGGGCTGGACACGGTGGCCGCGGCCGCCCGCACCTCGGCGGGCATCGGCGACTCCGGCCACCGGCTGTATCTCCTCGCCCTGGACGGCAACGCGGAGACCAGCGCCGGCCTGACCATCGCCGAACTGGCCGACCTGATGGGCGAGTTGGGCGCGACCGACGCGGTGAATCTGGACGGCGGCGGTTCGTCGACCCTGGCGGTACGGGACCCGGGCGCCGCGTCGGTCACGGTGAAGAACCGGCCGCCGGGGTCCTTCGAGCGGCCGGTGCCGAACGGGATCGGGGTGTTCAGTTCCGGTCAGGCCGGTTAGGTTCCTTACCTCTGCGTAAACGCGCTACCGGGGGAACCGTGGAAATACGTGAGCTGGAGATCTTCCTGACCCTGGCCGAAGAGCTGCACTTCGGCCGCACCGCACAGCGGCTCCACGTGACCGCCGCCCGCGTCAGCCAGGCGATCAAGAAGCAGGAGCGCCGCATCGGCGCCGCGCTCTTCGACCGCAGCAGCCACCACGTCGCCCTCACCCCGATCGGCAAGCAGCTCTACGACGACCTCCGCCCCGTCCACCGCGGCCTGCTCGAGGGCCTGGAGCGGGCGCGGCGGTCGGCCGCCGAGGAAACGGAGGTGCTGCGGCTGGGGATGATCTCCACCAACGGCGAGGACCTGCGCCCCTTCCGCGACGCCTTCGCCGAGCGGCGGCCGGGCTGCCGGCTGCAGATCCGCAATGTCGGCTACGGCAACCCCTTCGACAAGCTGCGGGACGGCACCATCGACGTGCTGCTCGCCTGGCTCCCGGTCCAGGAACCCGACCTCACCGTCGGCCCGCTCGTCTACACGGAGCCGATCATGCTGATCGTCTCCGTCGGCCACCGGCTGGCCGCCCGCGCATCCGTCTCCTACGAGGACTGGGCCGACGAGGTCGTCCTGAGCGGCGTCACGCCCGACTACTGGCGCCACTCCCTCATCCCGACCCATACGCCCAGCGGCCGGCCCATCGCCAAGGGGCCCGAGGTCACCAACAGCACGGAGCTGCTCACCTACGTGAACAGCGGCGAAGTCGTGTCCGCCGGCCATGCGCACGGGGTGCGCTATTACGCCCGGCCCGACGTCGTCTTCCTCCCCGTCCACGACGCCCCGCCCGCCCGCTGGGCCCTGGTGTGGCGCACGAACGGCGTGATCGACCCCATCCGGGACCTCGCCAGGACCGTATCGGAGCTGGGTCCGCTCGAGCTGTGAAGTCGGATGCACTTCTTGCATGACACTTGCACCATGTGGGAATCTGCCGTCAGATAGGCACAGTTGATCGCTGATCCCAGGATGGTGCGATGCCCCGTATCACTGATGTCCGGGTTTATGCCCTGAAGTTGCCGCACGAGGAGACCTACCTCGGGCGGCTCGACGACGGGAGCGAACTCACCGACGACCGCGGATACGTGGTGCGCGAGCCCTGGCGCAGCCTGTACTCGGCCCGCTACGAGACGCTGCTGGTCCGCCTGACCGCCGACGACGGCACCGTGGGGTGGGGCGAGGCGCTCGCACCCGTCGGCCCCGAGGTGCCGGGGCACGCCGTCGCGGCGCTGCTGAAGCCCGTACTGCTCGGGATACCGACCGGCGCCGTGCGCCCGGCCTGGCACCGGCTCCGCGACCTGATGCGCGAGCGCGGGCACCTCACCGGGCACCAGGCGGACGCCCTCGCCGCCGTCGACATCGCGCTGTGGGACCTCGCCGGACGGCAGGCCGGGCTGCCGGTCGCCGAGCTGCTCGGCGGCGCCTTCCGCACCACGCTCCCGGCATACGTCTCCGGGCTGCCCCGCGACACCGACGCCGAACGCGCCGAACTCGCCCGCGGGTGGGCGGAGCAGGGCGCGTACCGCATCAAGCTGCACCTCGGCCGCGGCGTCGACGCCGACCTGGCCACCGTCGACGCCGTGCTCGGCGCCGACCCGCGGCTGCGCGTCGCCGTCGACGCGCACTGGGCGTACGGGCTGCCCGACGCCGCCCGCCTCGGCCGCGAACTGCAGCGGCGCGGGCGGGTGCTCTTCCTGGAGGCGCCCCTCGTCCCCGAGGACATCGAGGGCCACCGCGAGCTGCAGCGCCGCCTGGACCTGCCGGTCGCGGTGGGCGAGGCGCTGCGCAACCGCTACGAGTTCGCGGGCTGGATCGGCCGCCGCGCCCTCTCCCTCGCCCAGCCCGACGTCGGCCGTACGGGCATCACCGAGGCCCTCGCCATCGCCGAACTGGCCGCCGTCCACCACCTGCCCGTCGCCCCGCACCACTCCGTCGGCCTCGGCATCGTCACCGCCGCCGGGCTGCATCTGGCGGCGGCGGTGGCCGACATGCCGTACTTCGAATACCAGCCCACCACCTGGAACGTGGCGAGCCGCATCCTGCGCACGCCGCTCGCGGGCGGCCCCGGGGACGGCATCCCGCTGCCCGCGGGGCCGGGGCTCGGCATCGACGTCGACACCGAATTCATCGCCAAGCACGCAGAGGAGATCGCCGCATGAGCCGGCCCGTACGCGGACTCGTCCCGGTCCTAGCCACCCCCTTCGCCGCGGACGGAAGTCTGGACCGCGGCTCGCTGCGCCGGCTCACCGAGTGGCAGCTCGGCGCCGGGGCCGACGGGGTCGCGGTGTTCGGGATGGCGAGTGAGGGGTTCGCGCTGACGGCGGCGGACCGGGCGGCGGTGCTCGCGGACGTCACGGCCGTGACGGCCGGTGCGGTCCCGGTCGTCGCCGGGGTGAGCCCGACCAGCCTCGCCACCGCGCTGGAGCAGACCGAACAGGCGGTCGCGGGCGGCGCGGACGCGCTCATGGTGCTGCCCCCGTATCTCGCCAAGCCGAACGCCCAGCAGCTCGTCGACTTCTACGGCGCGATCGGGGAGCGGGCGGGTGTCCACGTCATGGTGCAGGACGCCGCGGGCGTCACCGGCGTGCCCATGCCCGTATCGCTGATCACCGAATTCGGGAAGCTGGCCGGGGTGGACTCGGTGAAGGTGGAGGCCGCTCCCACCGCCCCGAAGATCGACGCGGTCGTGGCCGCCGCGCCGGAGGGCTTCGAGGTACTGGGCGGCCAGAACGCCTTCTTCCTGCTGGAGGAGCTGGCGGCGGGGGCGGTGGGCACGATGCCGGCCTGCGAGTTCACGGACGTCCTGCGGGGCGTGCTCGACGACTGGACGGCGGGCCGGACGGCGGCGGCACACGCGACGTACGAGCGGCTGCTGCCGCTGATCCGCTTCGGCATGCAGCCCGGGCTGGCGTGGGCCGTGCACAAGGAGGTGCTGGTCCGGCGCGGCATCATCGAGGATGCGGCGGTACGGATGCCGGCGCGGGAGCTGCCGGAGGCGGTGCGCGGGCAATTGGACGGGGTCCTGGAGCGGTTGGCGCTGCCGGCGGCCGGCCTGAGCGTGCCGTCGGCACGGGCGGAGGGGGAGCCGCGGTGAGCGGGCCGGTCGGTGGCGGAGGAGTGAGTCCCCAGGCCCGTGGGGTCCTCGTCGTCGGCGGTGAGTCGGCTGTCGGCGAGGCGATCGCCGCGGCCTTCGCCGGGGACGGCGAGCGGGTGGCCGGGTGCGGGCTCGGGGGGAGCGACCATTCGGCGTATGCGGGGTACTTCAAGGCGGACGTGAGCGACCCTGAAGCGGCCCGCCAGTGCGTCGACGACGCGGTGGGCGCGCTCGGCCGGCTGGACGTGCTCGTGCTGGCCGCCGCCGCGATGCCCGTCGCACGGGCTGAGGAGACCACGGACGAGCAGTGGCGGCTGGCGCAGTCGGCCACTCTCGACACGGCCTTTTACGTCACCCGCGCTGCCCTCCCGCATCTCGGCGAGGGCAGCGCCATCGTCGCCGTCTCCTCGGTCAACGCCTTCCTCGCCGCCCCCGGCCTGCCCGGCTACGCCGCCGCGAAGGCCGGCGTCGAGGGCCTGATCCGCCAACTCGCCCTCGACTACGGCCCGCGCGGCATCCGCGCCAACGCCGTGGCGCCCGGCATGATCGGGGCCCCGGCGCTGGAGAACATCGCCGAGGGCTACCCGCTGCGCCGCACCGGCACCCCCGAAGAGGTAGCCGCCGCCGTCCACTTCCTCGCCTCACCGGCGGCGTCCTTCATCACCGGCGCGGTACTCCCCGTGGACGGCGGCCTGAGCATCTCCTCACCGGCCGCATGGCTGCGCCCGGATCTGCGGGAGCGGTTTCTGGGGTAGCGCGTTCAGTCGTCCAGGTCGATCAGGGTGATCAGGTCCTCGCCCGCCGGGCCCGCGCCGGACTTGTCGACCACGTAGGCCGTGCCGTCGGCGATCTCGACGTGGTTGGGGAGTGCGCCGGTGGGCACCGTCCGCACGACGGTGCCCTCGTGCGGGTCCACTGCGGTCACTGTGCCCGCGAGCCGGTTGACGACCAGGACCTGGCCCGTACGCCGGTCCACGGCCGCGGACTTGGCGCCCTCGCCGGTGGGTACGGACTTCGTGATCTCGCCCGTGCGCAGGTCGACGACCGTGAGGGTGCCGCCGGTCTGGTCGGCGGTGAAGGCGGTGTGGCCGTCCGCGGAGACGGCGACGGAGAGCGGGCCGTCGCCGGCGGGGAGCAACCGGGCGGTGGCTGAGCCCGGGGTGACCTCGATGATGCGGCTGCCCTTGAAGTCGGCGGCGTAGAGCTTGCCGGTCCGCTCATTCACATCCAGGCCCGTGGGCCCCGCGCCCTCGACCGTGACCCGCTGCTTCTCCTCGAAGGTCCGGGCGTCGAAGGCCACCAGCGTGCCGCTGCCGAACGCGCTCGCCCAGGCCGTGCCGCGCTCCGCGTCGACCACGATCTCCCGGGAGTGCTCCACTCCCGGGAGCGTGGCCAGGTGCTCGCCCGTCTGCTGGCGGTACACGGAGACCGAATCGTCCAGGGTGTTCGTGGTCCAGACCGTGTCCTGCTCGTCGTCCACCGCGACGCCGAACACGGCCCGTACCGCCCCGGTGGCCGTGTCGGTGACCGGCAGCGGGTACGCCGCCTCGATCAGCAGCGTCTTCGGGTCGACGCGCAGCAGCCGGGAGTCGGTGATGACCGGGGGGCGGCCGGCGGACGCGGTGACCCACAGGGCGTGGTTCCGCGCCGAGTACGCGGACTGGAAGAGGCCCGGTGCGAGCGGGGGCATGGGAGTCCCATCACTTGGCAAAGGTTAGGTAAGGCTCGCCTAATGTATGCCATGCCCCCGCGGAGCGGGTCAGCGCCGTACGAACTTGATCGCGTCCGCGTGCGCGCAGCCCGTACCGGACGCGGTCAGGGACACCGAGGAGCCGGTGCCCGCCGCGTACGTCTGGGTGCCGAGGGAGACCCAGCCGCTGCTGCCGGAGCGCTCGTCGAGGGTGCGGGTGGTGACGCTGCCGCCGTTGTCGAGGGTCACCTTGGCGGCCGGGTCGCCGCCGGTCGATGAGGCGGTCTTCCGGATGTACGCCTCGTAGCTGCCCGCGGCGCGCAGGTTCGGCTTCCAGGTGGCCTTGGCGCCGGCCGCGCAGGCGTAGTCCACCGGGGAGTCCTTGGTCCATCCGGTCAGCGAACTGCGCTGCCACGTACCGGAGGTGGCGTAGCCGTAGGCGCCGGGCCCGTCGTTGTCGACGTAGTAGTCGCGCTGCCAGTAGCGGACGTAGTCGAACTGCGCCGCCGAGGGGAGCTTGCTCGCGTCGGGCACGGTGCCGTAGGCGATGCTGGTCAGCCAGACGCTGGTGAAGTCGTGCATGCCCTTGTCCGGGGTGTACGGGGCCGTGTACTTCAGCGCGCCGTCGATGTAGAACTTCACGCTCGTCTCGGACCAGTCGAAGCCGTACGTGTGCCAGTCGCGCAGGTCCAGGCCGGTGTCGTAGTGGCCGGAGCCGTAGTGCACCGCGCCGTCGGTGGTAGGGCCGCGCCAGCCATGCACATTGTGGGAAGTCTTGGTCGGGTTGATGGAGTCCGTCTCGAAGCCGTCCACCTCGGTGCGGCGGTCCGCCGGGTAGGTGGTGCTGCCGTCGCCCGCCATCAGCCAGAACGAGGTGTGCCAGCCCGCCCCGTCGTTGATCTTGGCGCGGGTCTCGTAATAGCCGTACCGGAGCTTCTTCTTGGAGATGACGCCGCCGCCCGTGAAGTCCTTGCCCCCGTAGGCCTCCTTCTTCAGATTGAGGCTGAGCGCGCCGCCGGATTCGGTGACGTTCTGGGCGCGCTGGGCGCTGTAGGCCTTCACGTCGGTGCGGAAGTTCCACTTCGCGGTGTCGACCGTCGTGTCGTTGAACTCGTCGTTGAACGCGAGCGTCCAGCCGGTGCCGGGCGGGGCGGTAGCCGCCGCGCCGGCGGTGGTGGCCGGGGCGAGGGCGAGCAGGCCGGCCGCGGCCGCGGCGGCGAGGGTCAGGCGGGTGGCTCGGGGCATAGGAGGTCCTCCTGGTCGGGTGCGCGGGTCAGCTCTGCAGGTCCAGCCGGACGACCGCCATGCCGTACGGCGGCAGTGCGACGGTGAAGCGCGGCGCGTCGGCGCCGGTGAGGCGGCCGGAGACCGCGTGGATGCCGGTGATCTGCCGCGGGCCTTCCGGGTGCAGCTTCGCCGGATCCGCGGTGACGGTCGCGGTCAGCGGCTCGCCCGCGCTGTTGAGGACGAGCGCGAACAGCCGCTCCCCGTCCACGGCGAGCGCGCCCAGCACTTCGGCCTGCGGGGTGTCGGCCGTCAGCATCCGCGGCGGGATGCGCAGCGTCGCCTTCGTGCCGTGGACGGTGCCGGGCGCGAAGCCGTAGGTCTGCTGGCCGCCGACCTTGGGCGTGAAGTAGCCGCGGGGGAAGGTGACCCGGCCGCCGCTGCGGGTGCGCGCCTCCTCCAGGAGGTAGTCGAGGATCCAGCCGATCTGCCACCAGGAGTGGTGCGGGAAGGCGCCGATGCCCTTGTCGAAGGTCTGCCAGTAGTAGGAGTGCACGCCCGGCGCCTCGGCCGTGAACGCGTCCCGGCCGAGCGCCGCCGCCCGGGCCATGTCCCGGTAGAGCGGCTCGCCGGTGAGGCGGAAGACGCGCAGGTAGGTGCCGGCGAAGCTGGACAGCAGGATGGGGCCGTTGGCCGGGGCGCTGTCGTTCTGCTCCTTCTGCAGGCCGAGTTGGGTCAGCTGCCAGGCCTGGTACGTCTCGCCGTCCCGGGTGCGCGGCTCCGCCGACGGCCGGGGGTGGGTGTAGACCCAGGTGGTGTGGATGCGGGCGACCTCCAGGGCCGCCTTGCGGTAGCGGCGCTCGCCGGTCGCCTCGGCCAGGTCGAGCAGGCCCTGGATGCCCTGCGAGAGGGAGAGGTCCATGCGGAAGCCGGAGTCACCGGTCGAGCCGAGGTAGCGGGCGCGCTGGACGGCGTGCTTCACGTACCAGTCGGCGCCGCGCCGCGCGGCCGTGAGGTAGCGCTCGTCGCCGAGGACCCGGTGGGCGACGAAGAGGCCGTACCAGGTGGGCCGCAGATCCTCGGTCAGATGCGGGTACGTGACCGCGTACGGCGGCTCCTTGTTGGTCGCCACCTCCCACGAGCCGTCGCGCTTCTGGACGCTGGCCAGCTTGTCGGCGGCGAGCCGGATGCGGCCCTCGATCTCGGCGTCGCCGGGCTCGAAGAGCAGGATGTGGGCGAGGTCGGTGATGACGTAGTACGTGGTGGCGAGGGGCTCGACGTAGTCGGGGATGTCCGCGTCCGGATTGCCCTCCTCCACGAAGCGGTTGCTCTTGTAGAGGTAGTACTGGCCCTTGAGGTCGCCCTGGTAGTGGCCGGTGGCGGTCTGCTGCTGGGCGAGCTTGAAGGCGCGGACGTACGGCAGCCGGTCGCGCTCCAGCAGTGGGTCGCCGGTGGCGGCGGCCAGGCCCCACATGGCTCCGATGTCGGAGTTCTTCATCGCGTCCTTGTCGGCGCCCTGGACGAAGCCGTTGTACTTCTGGGCGCCGATCTCGGTGCCCTCGTAGTCGTCGGTGAGCCACTGGGAGAGCGCCGGGTCGGCGATGTAGGTGCCCTGGATGCGGGCCAGGCGGTCGGTCAGCGCGTGCTCGTTGCGGGCGAGGTCCAGATAGCGGGAGAAGCCGTAGACGTCCTCGATGGCGTGCCGGTAGACGTCGAACCAGTCGGCGGCGGCGAGCGAGAAGCGGAAATCCAGCACCCGCTCCTCTCCGGCCTTCGTCCAGGACCCGGCGCCGCCGAGCACCGGCCGGGCGAGGTGCGGGGCCAGGTGTCCGGCGCGGTCGCGGGTGGACAGGGCGAGGCGGTTCTCGCGGTGGGTGATGGCGTCCTTCGCGTACGGGTCGCGGCCCATGCCCGGCTCGGCGATGGCGGCGAGGGTGAGGCCGTCGTCGGTGCTGATGAGCGGGGCGAGGGTGGTCGCCAGATGGTCGTAGCCGAGCTGCGGGACGGCGGGGAGGCCGTGGCCGTATTCGGCGGCCATGCGCAGGTCGGCGTTGGACTCGTGCCCGTACCAGAGGCCGGGGACCGTGCCCCAGGCGAGCCGGGATTCGGGGATTGCGCACAGCGTCGGGGTGCGCAGCGACACCCAGCCGTCCTGGGCGGCGGTCCAGGTGAGGGTGACGCGGATGTCGGTGGGGTGGTCGGGGTCGGGGCGCCAGTGGGCGGACAGGCTGCCGCAGGGGAGGGTGTGCCGGAAGGTGAGGCCGTCGCCGTCGGATGTGACGTCCTCTGGCCAGAAGTCGTAGTGGGTGCCGGCCTGGTCGGCCTGGACCTGCTTCGGGTCGGGCTTGGCCGGGTCGGGGGCGTGGGTGATGCCGTAGGAGCCGCGCGGGCCCGGGAGTTCGCGCCAGTCGCGGCCGTCGCGGGCGGCGGCCCGGGACGCCTGCCAGCCGTCCGGGGTGTGGCGCCAGTCGATGCGGACGCGCTCGCCCGCGAGCCGGACGGGGCCGGCCGGCGCCGCCTGTGCCGTTCCGGTCCGGTCCGCGGATGCGGCGAGGGCGGTGGCGGCTGACGCCTTGACGAAGGTCCGGCGCGTGGGCATCGACATGCTCCTCTGCGGGTTGCAACTCCCATGCGTAATGCAGGAAGCGTGTCCACACTCTGCACAGGCGTCAACCCCTGGTGCGCCAGAAACCCCTGCGCCATGGAAGGTTGCGATCCGGCACCTTCCTGAACTGCGCCAGTCACAAGGGGTTGACGGCCGCGCAATATGTGGGCAACGATCCCGCATGTTGCAAGTCGGATTCACTGGAGTTGGTCGATGGCATCGGATCAGGGCAACAACCAGAGTGTGGAACGGGCGATGGCCGTCCTCGGCGTCTTCCTCAACGGGCACCCCGAGCTCCGGGTCTCCGACGTCGTACGGATCACCGGGCTCGGCACGTCCACCACCTCGCGGTTGCTCGCCACCCTCGAGTCGCTGGATTTCGTCGAACGCGACGGCATCAGCGGCCTGTACCGCCTCGGCACCGCGCCGATCACCCTCGGCGGCGTCGCCGTGAACAACCACCCCGTACACCGCGAGGCCCGCCAGCTCGCCCAGGAGCTCGCCGCCCGCCTCGAGCTGGGCGCCAATGTCGCGATCCGGCACGGCGCCGCGCTGTTCTACCTGCTCAACTTCGAGGGCCGGCAGGCCCCCCGCTCCACCGTCCTGACCGGCCAGCGCAAGCCGCTGCACGCCACCGGCCTCGGCAAGTGCCTGCTCCTCGGCCTCGCCCCCGAGCAGCGCCGCGAACTGCTGCCGGAGGCAGAGCTGCACGGTTTCACGCACGCGACCATCACCAGCCACCGGGCGCTCGACGCGGAGCTCGACAAGGCGGCCCGGCACGGCTACGCCACCGAGGTCGAGGAGCTCGCCCACGGCCGCAGCTGCGTCGCCGCCCCCATCCGCGACCGCACCGGCTCCATCACCGCCGCGATCTCCATCTCCGGGCCGCTGTCCACCGTCGCCCTCGACCGGCGCGAGACGGAGCTGGCCCGGGCGGCGATCGAGGCGGCCGACTCGATCAGCGTCGGCCTCGGCTACGTAGGACCGCGCGGCGCACCGGCCGCCGCCGTACCGGAGAGGAGCCGGGCGTGACCACCACCGGCATAGCGCCGCCCGCCAAGGCCCGCGAACGCCACGGGCAGAAGCTCTCCAACGGCGCCTTCGCGCTGCTGCTGACGCTGCCCGGCATGGCGCTCTTCGCGGCGATCGTGCTCTACCCGCTGATCGCCTCGATCACCACCGGCTTCTTCAAGCAGGACCTGCGCTTCCCCGGCCGCACCTGGGCGGGCCTGCAGAACTACGCGGACGTCCTGAACCGGGACTTCTGGCCGGTGCTGCAGAACACCCTGGTCTTCACCGTCGGCGCCACCGCCATCCCGTTCGTGATCGGCTTCGCGCTCGCGCTGGCCCTGAACAGCGGGCTGAAGGGCAGCGGCTTCCTGCGCGGGCTCTTCCTCTTCCCCTGGGTGATCCCGGGCGTCGTGGTCTCGTTCCTCTGGATGTGGATCTTCAACGCCAACTACGGGGTGCTCAACGGGGCCTTGATGAAGATCGGGATCATCGAGGAGTCCGTCAGCTGGCTGGGGGAGCCGACCACCGCCATGCTCGCGGTGATCATCACCAAGACCTGGGCCAGCTTCCCCTGGATGATGGTGATGCTGCTGGCCGGCCTGCAGACCGTGCCGCGCGAGCTGCACGAGGCCGCCGCCGTCGACGGCGCCGGCGCCGTGCGCCGCTTCTTCGCCGTCACCTGGCCGGGCGTACGGGCCGTCGCCGCGATCACGATCCTGCTGGAGTTCATCTGGAACTTCCAGCACTTCGACACCATCTACGTGCTCACCGGCGGCGGCCCCGCCGGCGCCACGGAGACCTTCGCCGTCGCCGTCTACCAGGACGCCTTCAAGGGCTACGACCTCGGGCACGCGACCGCGCTCGGCGGGCTGTGGATGCTGCTGCTCCTGGTGCTCGTCGGGGTGTACCTGAAGACCTCGGAGCGGGAGCCGAAATGACTACGTTGCTGGCCCAAGAGGCCCCCGCGCCGGCCGCTCGGCGCGCTCACCCGGCGGGCACCCGCCGCCCGCGCCGCCGCCCCGACCAGATCCGCTCGTCGGTCGCGGCCTGGATCGCCGTCGCCGTCATCGGACTGTTCGCGCTGCTGCCGCTGTACTGGCTGCTGGTCACCGCCGTCAGCCCGAAGGACCAGGCGTTCCAGTTCCCGCCGAAGTTCATCCCGACCGACTTCACCCTCGAGAACTTCCGCGCCTTCGCCGAGAACGAGGCGCTCTTCGACTACATGGTCAACAGCGTCATCGTCGCCGTCCTCACCTCGCTGCTGAGCGTGGTGGTGGCGACGTACATGGGCTACTCGTTCTCGAAGTTCCGCTACCGCGGCCGCAAGTCGCTGATGAACTTCGTGCTCGCCTCGCAGATGTTCCCGCAGGCGCTGCTGCTGATCACGCTGTACGCGGTCTTCCGGCAGTTCGGACTCCTGGGCAGCTATACGGCGCTGATCCTGTCCTTCGCGACCTTCACCATGCCGCTGTGCGTGTGGATGCTGAAGGGGATCTTCGACACCGTGCCCGACGCGCTGCTGGAGGCCGCCGCCATCGACGGCGCCTCGCGCTGGCGGACCCTGCACACCATCGTCGCGCCGCTGGCCGCGCCCGGCATGATCGCCGCCGGTCTGTTCGCCTTCGTCCGCGGCTGGAACGACTTCATCTTCGCGCTCACCCTCGCCGACAAGGACACCATGACGCTCCCGCCGGGGCTGGTGAACACGTATATCGGCGAGTTCCAGACGGCCTGGCCCGCGCTGATGGCGGCCTCCCTCGTCGTCTCGCTGCCCGTCGTCATCGCCTTCATGTTCCTGCAGCGCTACCTCGTCGGCGGGCTCACCGCCGGTGCGGTGAAGAGCTGACCGCCTCAAGGAGACCAGCATGCGTACATCCGGAATCGACCGCCGCACCACCCTCAGACTCTTCGGCGCCGCGACGGCCGGCATAGCCGGCGCGGGCGCGCTCGGCGCCTGCGCCCCCTCCGGCGGCAGCACCGACAGCGGCGGCGACGCCAAGGCCAAGAACTTCGGCTTCACCTCCTGGTCGCTCAACGAGGAGGCCACCAAGGCCGAGGTCAACAAGATCGTCAAGGGCTGGGAGTCCGGCCACAAGGCGAAGATCAAGACCACCGCGTACCCGTACAACGAATATCTGCAGCAGCTCACCCTCAAGCTCAACGGCGGCGAGATCAGCGGCGCCGTGCACCTCGACATCGCCTGGCTCGCCGCCATCGCGCAGATGGGCAAGCTCGTCGACCTGGGCGACGTGGCCGGCGAGGGCGGCTATACGGACGTGGCGCTGACGAGCGGCCAGTACGAGAAGAAGCAGTACGGGCTGCCGTGGACCACCGGCTCCATCGGCGTGATCGGCAACCAGAAGCTGCTCGACGAGGCGGGGATCAAGAAACACCCCGTGACGATCGCGGAGTTCGAGGACGCGCTGCGCGCCCTGAAGGAGCTCAAGGGCGTCACCCCGTACGCCGCCGCCACCAAGGTCGCGCAGCTCAAGGACATCTTCCCCTGGATGCAGACCTTCGGCTGCACGATCCTCGACGGCGACAAGGTGACGATCGGCGACGACGCTTCCATCGACGCCGTCGAGTGGTACAAGAAGCTGCACGACGCCAAGCTCATCGCCAAGGACGTCGACCGCTTCGACGCCCGCGCGCTCTTCGGCCAGGGCACGGTCGGCTTCTACGACGACGCGGTCATCGGCAAGGGCGCGACCCTGGCCACCGCCAAGGACAAGAACCTGGCGGACGCGATGGTGCCGGTGCCCCGGCCCGTACTGAAGAAGGGCGACGACCCGCAGGCCCTGCTGTGGGGCGGCGTGCTCGCGGTGGTCAAGGGCGAAGGCTCCGACTCGGCCGCGGACTTCGCGCTGCACGCCACCTCGGACGTGCCGACCGCGGTCAGCTACTTCGGCAAGACGGCGATGCCGCCCACGACGGCGAAGGGCCTGGCCGACCCCAAGGTGGCCGCGGACACCTTCACTTCGGACTGGACCAAGAAGATCACCAAGACGGCGACGCCCGGCCCGTTCTGGGCGTACGCGAAGAACGCCCAGATCGAGGAGGCCGTCGCCAAGCAGGTCCAGGCGGTCCTGGTCGGCCAGTCGTCGGCGAGGGACGCGATGAAGCGGGCACGGGACGAGGTGACGACGCTCATCAAGGAGTGACGCTCATCAAGGAGTTGGGCCGTTGCCGCCGGGGGCGGTCGGACGGAAGTACGCGCCGGGCGTGGTGCCGGTCTCGCGCCGGAACGCCGCGACGAACGCGCTCGTCGTCTCGTAACCGACCGCCCGCGCCACCCGGTCGAGCGGCTCGCCCGCGGCCAGTGCGGGCAGCGCCGCCTGCAGGCGGACGAGGGTGCGCCAGCGGCCGAACGTCATCCCGGTGCCGGTCAGGAACAGCCGGGCCAGCGTGCGGCCGGAGGCGCCCACCCGGCGCCCCCAGGCGTCGACCGTCAGGCCGCTCGCGGGCTCGTCGAGGAGCGCCTGCGCGACCTCGCGGGCGCGCGGGTCGGCCGGCAGCGGGGCGTCGAGCGCGGTGACCGGCGCGGGGCGCAGCAGGTCCAGGAGCAGTGCCTCGCCGCGGGCCCGGTGCCCGGCGCCGAGGTCCGGGTCGTTGAGGTGGATGATCAGCTCCGCCAGCAGGCGGGAGACCTCGACCGCTTGAAGGCCACTCCACTTTTCCGGCGCCTCGCGCGGCACCGCGGGCAGGTAGAGCGACGTCATCGTGGTGTGCGCGGCCGCGACCACCTCGTGCGGCATTCCGGCCGGGATCCACAGCGCCCGGGTGGTCGGGAGCACCCACCGCCGCGCCTCCGCGTCGACGGTGAGGGTGCCGCTGGACGCCCAGGCCAGCTGGTGCACGGGGTGGGTGTGGCGGCTGAACCGGGTGCCGGCCGGCATCGGGAAGGTGCCGATGAGCACGAGGGCAACGCCGTGTCCGTTTCTCGACATTGACTGGAAGGTTACGTCCTTACGGACGCTGCCGCGCCGTCCCTAGCGTGGCCGCCATGAACAAAGAACATGACGAGCTGTGCGCGAGCCCGGAGTGGGCCGCCCTGCTGCACGAGAATGTCCTGCCGCTCGCCGTCGACCGTGCCGATCTCGGGAAGGAGTTGCTCGAAGTCGGCCCGGGGCCGGGCGCGGCAACGGAGTGGCTGCGCACCCGGGTCGACCGCCTGGTGGCCGTCGAGATCGAGGCCGCGGCGGCTGAGCGGCTGGCGGCGCGGTTTGCCGGTACGAACGTGGAGGTGCGCCAAGGCAGCGGCAGCGCCCTGGAGTTCGCCGACGACTCCTTCGACTCGGCGGCGTCGTTCACGATGCTCCACCACGTGCCGACGGTGGCGCTGCAGAACCGGCTGCTGGCGGAGATCCTGCGGGTGCTGCGGCCCGGTGGCGTGCTGGTGGGCGCGGACAGCCTTCCGAGCAGCCCGCTGCACGAATTCCACGAGGGGGATGTCTACAACCCGGTGGAGCCGGCCGCCTTCCTCACCCGGCTGCAGACGCTGGGCTATGTCGACATCACGCTCGGCGTGACCACCGGGCTGACCTTCTCGGCCCACAAGCCGCCCGAGCCCGAGCCGGAGCCCGAGCCCGCGGTCAGCTGAGCGGCGTCGCGTGCGCCATGAAGCCGAGGCTGGTGGAGATCAGGTCGGCGGCCTCGATCACCTTCGCCGCCAATTCGTCCTGGCGTCCCGGCAGATCCATGGCCGACAGCGACCCTGATACGGACACCGCGGCGACGACCGCCCCCGACCGGTCCCGTACCGGCGCCGCCAGGCACGCGCGGCCGAAGGCGAGCTCCTCGACCTCGGTCGCGTAGCCGCGGGCGCGTACCTCCTCGAGGGCCTTGAGCAGCCCGTCGAAGTCGGTGACGGTGTGCGGGGTGTAGGCGGGATACGCCGCGCCCATCACCTCGTGCACCTGCTCCTCGCCGAGGCCGGAGAGCAGCGCCTTCCCCATCGCCGTGGAGTGCAGCGGCGCGGACCGCCCGGTGAGGGTGAAGGCGCGCGGTGCCTGCGGCCCTTCGAAGTGGCAGAGGTAAAACATCGAATCCCCGTGCCGCTCCGCCACATTGGCCCCGAGCCCGAGCTCATGCGCCAGATTCTGCGCGACTTGCCGCGCCGCCCGGTGCACCGGCGACTGATTCAGCGCGACCCCCGCCAGCTCCACCACCTTCGGCCCGATCCGGTGCAGCCCACTGCGCTCGTCCCGTACCAGATAACCCAGCGTTTCCAGCGCCGCCACCAGCCGCGACACGGTCGACTGCCCGAGCCCGGTCAGTTCGACCAGCTCCGCGATCCGCCGCTCCGGCTGCTCATCACTGAAATACGACAACAACGAGAGCGCCCGCTCGACGCTCTGCGTGCCGGTGCCGGTACCCCCGGCCCCAGCGGACCCCGACCGCGCCATCGAGCCCTCACCCCTCGTGTCGTCATGAAGTCATCCAGATGGTGGATGCTACATGGGACCCACGACTGCGAAGCCGTACGGGCTGATGCGCGGCACCGACCGCCCCGCACCGCGACCCGGCGGTGATCCACCGCGTCCACGCGGACATCCTGGAGGCGGTGGAGAGCGGCGATCCGGATCACGCGCGCGAGGCGGTGCGGCAGCAGTGCGGGGGCAGCCGACGACCCCCCGCCCACCGTCGGCTGCCCGCGCCGATCCAGCCAAGTGACTGTGCCGTAGCAGGGGCGTTGGGGCAACCGAGATTCGCGGGACAGCTAAAGAGTGTGGTCAGGCGGCTGCCGTCGGTTACGAACGGTGGCGGGCTATGGCAGCATGCGAGGCGTGTTGCGCATCCACTTCACGGGCGTGGATCTGGTGCGCACGCGGCTGGCCTCCGGGCTCGATCCGATGTGGGAGACGGTGCTGAGCCTGCAGATGCTGCGTGCCCGGTACGGCAGGGGTGCCTACGGGGACTGGCGGCGGCAGGCGCGGACCGCGGTGCGTGCGGCAGGGCACGGGCGGCTGCTGCGGGAGGTGCTCTTTCCGCTGACGCCGGATGCCACGTACTTTCCGGACTTTCTCACTCCGCCCGAGGGGCTGCTGGGCCTGCGGGCCGGCATCGAGGCCATGCGCGCCACCCCGCGGCGCCGGCTGCGCGCCGAAGTGGCGCGGGTCGAGCTGCCGGAGCGGCTCATGCCGTGGGCGCGGCGGCTGGCCGACGCCGATCGCGAGGTGCTCGCGGACCTCGGGGCGGGCATCGCGGCGTACCACCGGGTGGTGCTGGCGGCCGACCGGGAGCGGATGGCCGGGTACGCGGAGGCCGACCTGGCGCGACGGGCCCGGCTGCTGCGGACCGCGGGGACCGAGGGGCTGCTGGCCGGGTTCATGCCCATGATGCGGTGGCGGCCGCCCGTACTGGAGATTCCCAAGCCGATGGACCGGGACCTGTATCTGGGCGGGCGCGGTCTTGTGCTGGTCCCGTCGTGTTTCTGCTGGCTGAACCCCATCCCGCTCGCCGACCCCACGCTGCCGCCCACGCTCATATACCCGCTGCGTCCGGTCCCGGCGGAGGGCGCCGCCGCCGAGCCCGCGGCCGCGCTGCGGCGGCTGATCGGCGGCACCCGGGCGCGCGTCCTCGAGGCGGCGGCCGACGGCGCGACCACCACGGAACTCGCCCGCCGCCTCGGCCTGTCCGCGGCCGGCGTCAGCGCCCACACCCGGGTGCTGCGCGAGGCCGGTCTCATCGTCAGCGTCCGCGACGCGAACGCCGTGATCCACACCCGCACCCCGCTGGGCGACGCGCTGCTCACCGGCGTCGAGGGCGACTGAGCCGCCGGTTCGGTGCCGTCGTTGCGCCAGGCGTGGATGACGCCGTTGAGGATCAGCCAGTCGCCGGGGGTCAGGCGGATCTCGGTGTCCTCCAGGACGCAGACGGATTCGCCGGAGAGCTGCATCATGCAGTCGACGGAGGCGGTGGCGTGGAAGCCGGTGAAGCCCGGGGGTGAGCCGTAGATGTGGAAGCCGCCCGGCTGCGGGATCAGCGGGCCGGTGAAGGCGGGCCGGGTCCCGTCGTCGGGCAGCGTTCCGACGGCGTCGGCCGCCCAGATCGAGTCCGGGCCCTGTGCGGCCGGGGCGAGGACCTCGTCGCTGACGACGACCGCCTTGCCCGCCTTGTCGTGGCTCAGGCGCCGCGGCCGCCGAAGTACACCCGCGCCGCCGCCTCCCGGGCCGCCTGCACGAAGGCGTCGACCGCGGGGCCGCTGCTCGAGGCGAGCCAGGTGGGCACCCACTCCAGCGGTCCGGCGTCGGTGAGCGGCAGGTACGTGACGTCCGGGCGGCTGTAGAAGCGGGTCAGCTGGGCGCCGACGGTGAGGGCGCCCGCGCCGGAGCCGATCACCGCCAGGGCCTCCATCATGGTCTCCAGCTTCGGCCCGATCTCGATGGGTTTGCCCTGAGGCGTCCGGTCGGGCGTACGGTCCGCGTGCCAGGCCGGCGGGACGCCGTCGGGGAGGCGCAGCGTCGGGATGGTGGCGAGGTCCTCCATGGAGGCGGTCTCCTGCTCGGCCAGCGGATGGTTCGCGGGCACCGCGAGCATCCGGGCCTCGGAGAACAGCACAGGCCCGGTGACCATGTCCGGCTCGTCGTGCGGCAGCGGCAGGAAGAGCACGTCGACGTCCTGCTGCCGGACGCGCTCCAGACAGCCCGCCACCTGCACCTCGCGCAGCTGCACCTCGTGATCCGGATGCCGCCGCCGCAGCAGGTCCGCGGCCTGCGCCGCCAGCTGCCCGGCGGCGGCGCCGAGGAAGCCCGCGCGGAGCGTGCCGGTGAGGCCGCGGCCGGCCGTCACCGCCTGTTTCCAGACAGTCGCCAGCTGGGCGTACACGGGGCGCAGGTCGTCGTAGAGGCGCCGGCCGTGGTCGGTCAGCTCCACCTTGCGGCTGGTGCGCAGGAACAGCGGTGCGCCGGTCTGCCGCTCCAGCTTCTTGATGGTCTGGCTGATCCGGCCGGTGGTGACGTGGAGCCGCTCGGCGGTGCGGCCGAAGTGCAGTTCCTCCGCGAGCGTGAGAAACGCCTCCAGCTCGTGCCTCTCGAGCATCGCCCCTCCGTCGTCGTTGAGCCCGGCTAAATGACCGTTCCACTATGCAGCCTTGTTGCAGCTGTTGTCTCATTCCAATCTTGACTGGTCAACGGCGTGCGGGTCGAGGGAGGGGGTACTGCTGAACGCGGACGACGGCACGGGGAAGATCGTTCTGCTGACGTACCTCTCGCTTGACGGGGTCATGGAGACACCGTCCTGGGTCGGGCGCTACTTCGACGCCGAGCACGCGGCGTACGCGCATCAGCAGCTGCTCGCCAGCGAGGCGCTGCTGCTGGGGCGGACGACGTACGAGATCTTCGCGTCCTCCTGGCCGGGGCTCGAGGACACGGAAGGCGACTTCGCGGTCCGGATGAACGCCATGCCGAAATACGTGGTCTCCGCGACGCTCAGCAGCGCCGAGTGGAAGAACACCACCGTCCTCGGCGGCGGCGATCCGGCCGCGGCGGTGGCGGAGGTCAGGCGCCGGCATGCCGGAGACGTCCTGGTGTACGGCAGCGGCCGGCTGGCGGACGCGCTCCTCGGGGCGGGTCTCGTCGACGAGCTGAAGCTGTGGGTGCACCCGGTCGTCGTCGGCGCGGGCCGGCGGCTCTTCCGCGACGGCGGTACGCCATCACAGTGGCGGCTGGAGGAGGCCGTCCCGTTCGGCTCGGGCGGGGTCGTCCTCGACTACCGCCCGCAGACACCCGGCACCCGGGGTGGAGGGGACCCCGGGTGACGGGAGCGACGGGCGCTGAGCGGCACGGGGGACCGCTCAGCGCCACGGGGGATCGCCGGGCGCTACGGCGATGAGTTTCCGGTCCGGCCGGGGTCTACCCAGGTGAACCATTCGCCGGGCACCTACGGAGGACTCCATGACTGACAAGGCACTGCCACCCGTCGTCGACCCCAAGACCTGGCAGCGCGAGCTGGACGAGCTGCGGGTGCGGGAGAAGGCCGCGACGCGGGAGCTCGACGCGATCGCCGCGCAGCGGCGGCGGCTGCCGATGGTCGAGATGCCGGACTATGTGCTCGAGGGCGAGGAAGGGCCGGTCCGGCTGGCCGAGGTCTTCGGCGGCAGGTCGCAGCTGATCGTGTACAACCACATGTGGTTCCCGGACAAGGAATGGCAGTGCGGCGGCTGCACGAGCCTCACCGCGCAGTACACCCGGCTGGGCTTTCTGGAGCCGTACGACGCCAGGTTCGTCATCGTCACCCAGGGGCCGATCGACGAGGCCCTCGCGTACAAACGGCGGGTCGGCAACAAGATGGACTGGTACTCCACCGCGAACAGCCCGTTCGGCGCCGACGTGGGCGCGCCGCCGGGCGCCGGCTTCGCGGTGAACGTCTTCCTCCGCGACGGCGACACCGTCTACCGCACCTGGCACACGGGCGGCCGCGGCACCGAGCAGCTCAGCCACACCTTCCCGCTGATCGACCTGCTCCCGTACGGCCGCCAGGAGGAGTGGCAGGACTCGCCGGAGGGCTGGCCGCAGTCGCCCGCCTACAGCAAGTGGCTCGACTCCCCGGACATCGCCCGGCTCTACGGCGAGGACGCCTGACACCCGGCGGGACGGAGGTACCGGTGCGCGGCGGATGCGGACCGCGCACCGGCGTCTCAGCCGCTACGGCGTGTTGTTGGCCAGAGCCAGCAGCCGGTCGCGCGAGCCGTTGAACTTATTGCGGTCCACGTTCCCGGACACGCCGCTCACCGATCCTGAGCTGGTGTACTGCCAGACCGTCCAGGCCCCGAAGCCGCCGGGCAGGGACGGGCTGTGGTTCGCGGTCCAGTGCGCGACCCACAGCGGGCTGCGCGTGGCCATCCCGTTCCAGCCGCCGGTGCAGCTGTTCCACCAGCTGGGGCTTGTGTAGATGACGACGTCGCGGGTCGTGCGTGCCTTGTACGTGTTGTAGAAGTCCAGGATCCAGTTGCGCATCGCGGTCTGGGACAGGCCGTAGCACGCCGCGCCGGACGGGTTGTTCTCGATGTCGAGGACGCCCGGCAGCGTCAGGTTGTCCCGGGACCAGGCGCCGCCGTTGGAGGCGAAGAAGTTCGCCTGCGTGGCGCCGCTGGAGGAATTGGGGCGGGCGAAGTGGTACGCGCCGCGGATGACGCCGGCCGCGTGTGCCGCCGGGTAGTTGGTGTTGAAGCGGGGGTCCTTGTACGTCGTGCCCTCGGTGGCCTTCATCCAGGCGAACTGGATGCCGGCGCCGCGCACCGCGCCCCAGTTGATCGCTCCTTGCCAGTGCGAGACGTCGATGCCCTGGACGCCGTCGCCGTGCCCTGCGATGCCGATGCCGGAGGGCGGGTTCTGGTCCTTGTCGACGCCCATGCCCATGTAGGCGTGGCCGAGCGGGACCGGGTCGTCCTGGGGCGCGGCGGCGGCGCCGGGGCTGAGCCCGATGAGCATGCCGAACGCGGCGGCCAGGGCGCCGGTGGCCGCGAGCGCGCGGCGGCGGCCCAGTCTTCGGCGGGGAGCGAGGGGAGTGCGGGGGGTACGGAATAGCGGCATAGCTACCTCCTGTGTCACGTGCGATGGCGTGGCGCGATACGAGCGAGGTGCTGTCGTTCCGTACTTGAGTGACGCACGTGAACGCGTGCGCGTAAAGGGGTTGTACGAGCCGCCAGTGGACTGCTCCTGTGGCGGTGGTCAGCGGGTTTTGAGCTCCATGACGAGGGCGTCGAGACGGCCGGCCAGCTCGTTCATCCACTCCAGGTCCGCGGCGAGGTGGTGGAGCGCGTAGTCGGCGGACAGGACGGTGGCGCGGGTCGCGCCGGGCGCGCTCCTGGCGGCCTCGAGGTGCTCGATGCGGGTGACGTGGGCGGTGTGCTGGGCGTCCAGGTAGGCGGCGGCAGCGTCCGCGGAGCCGGCCAGGACCGCCACCACGGCCTTGGTCAGTATCTGGTCGGCGACGAACGGCGCGGGGCGGACGATCTCGTGCAGCCACGCCTGGAGCTGCGCCCTGCCGCGCGGGGTGATGCGGTAGCCGGCGCGCTCCGGACCGCCGCCCGCCGCCGCGTCCTGCGCGGCCAGGCCGTCCCGGACGAGGTCCTGCAGTGTCGCGTGCACCTGTGCGTACGCCGGGGGGCGGGTCTCGGGGAAGTGGGTGTCGTAGCGCTGCTTCAGGGCGTGGCCGTGGCTCGGTCCGGCGGCGAGCAGGCCCAGCAGCACTTTCGCCGGGCTCGCTTGGGACGTGGGCATGTGCAATTGCTCCCCGTGCATGGTGCGGTGCCCGAGCGGGTCGGCGCGGGCATGCGGACGCGCCTGGTCAGGGCACGGCCGGTGGTGACTCCCCCTCAGCGCGCGGTGGTCAGTCCGCGCGGCGCGGTTGTTCCCGAAGGGAACCTACCTCCGGGGCCGTTGAATCGCCAGGTCGGGGTACCCGCAGGGTATGGACATCGGCCCGCGGAAGCGGTCTTGGTGGGCGGTGCTGCGGCGGACCGGGAAGGAGTTCCTGGACGACGACCTTCCCGATCGCGCCGCCACGCTCACGTACTACGGAGTGCTCTCGCTCTTCCCCGCGCTGCTGGTCATGGTCTCGATGCTCGGTGTGATCGGCGAGTCGGCCACCCGCGAGGTGCTGGACAACCTGCGCCACCTGGCGCCCGGCGCCGTCCGCGACCTGCTCACCGACGCCGTGCGGGAGCTGGACGACCGCGGCGGCACCAGCGGCGTCGTCGCGATCGTCGGTCTCGTCGTCGCGATCTGGTCGGCGTCCGCGTACGTCGGGGCGTTCATCCGCACCGCCAACGCGGTCTTCGACCTGCCCGAGGGGCGTCCGGTGTGGAAGCTGACGCCGCTGCGGCTCGGGCTGACCGTCGCGCTCATGGTGCTGATGGGGCTGAGCGCCCTGATCGTGGTCTTCACCGGGCCGCTGGCGCGGCGTGCCGGGGATGCCCTGGGCATCGGCGATCAGGCGGTGGCCGCCTGGGACCTGGTGAAGTGGCCGGTGCTGCTCCTGCTGGTGATCCTGATGATCGGCCTGCTGTTCTGGCGCGCGCCCAACGTGCGCGGCCGGGGCTTCCACTGGCTCAGCCCGGGCAGCGTCCTCGCGGTGCTGCTGTGGCTGCTCGCCTCCGGCGGGTTCGCGCTGTACGTCGCGGGATTCGGCTCGTACAACAAGACCTACGGCACCCTGGCCGGCGTCATCATCTTCCTGACCTGGCTGTGGCTGTCGAACCTGGCGATCCTGCTCGGCCTGGAGCTCGACGCGGAGCTGGCGCGCCAGCACGCCATCCAGGAGGGCCTGCCGGAGGAGACGGAGCCGTACGTGGAGCCGCGGGACACGCGGAAGTGGCCGCACCCGGAGGCGGCCGAGGCGAAGCGCGAGGGCGGGGCCACCTGACAGGACTGCGCCGGGGACGATCTGGGGAAGATCGCAGCGCGGTGCTCACATCGGTGGCGAGGAGATGCAGATGGCGCGTGTCGACACAGCGGCGGTGCGATTGCGCAGGTTGCGGGAAGGCGGCTGCACACCGGCGCAGGCCTGGGAGCTGTTCGACAGCCTGCCCGCGGTCCGCGTGGACGCGATCACGACCGGCCGCTGGCACGGTGACGAGCTGGACACGGGGCACCCGTGGGGCGGTCTGCTGGGCGAATCGGGGTGGCGGGGAAAGCAGTTCGACGATCCCGAGACCGTGCAGCCGCTGCTGTTCTCGGGCCCGGACCGCGTCGTGTTCCCGGTCGATCCCCGCCGGGTGCCGCTGGCACTGGCCGGCCGGGTCCCGGCGCGGAGCCTGCGGCTGGCCCGCCGCATGCTGCCGGTCCTCCGTCCGTTCTTGCGCGCGCGGACGCCGGGGGCCCGGCTGCGCGATCTGGAGTACCGCGGCAGCGTCAGTGCCGCAATGATCTATGACCACCTGCCGATCATCGATGTCTTCCGCGCGGTGGACGACGACACGCTGCTGGGCGTGATGGACCGGCGCGGCATGCCCGAGCCGTACTTCTTCGTCCTGCACCGCGAACGGCCCTGAGCCGGGCCGGGTGACACGGCCGCCACCGGGCGCGTGGACGCCCGGTGGCGGCTGTGTGCCCGGGTCACATGCTCACCACAGCACCGGCAGCCGCTCCGGGATGCGCTTCATGAAGCGGGTGCGCCAGACCAGTTGGTCGAGCGGGACCGCGAGGTCCAGGCCCGGCATGCGGTCCAGCAGCGTCTCCAGGGCGATCTCGGCGTGCTTCTTGCCGAGGGCGGTGGCGGGGCAGTAGTGCCGGCCCCCGCCGAAGGAGAGGTGGCTGTGGTTGTTCTCGCGGGTGAGGTCGACCTTCTCCGGCTCGGTGAACGCCTCCGGGTCGTTGTTGGCGCCCTCGACCAGGACCAGCGCCAACTCGCCCTTCTTCACCAGGACATCGCCGAGCTGCACGTCCTCGAGGGCCAGCCGCGGCAGGCCGTCCGCGATGGAGAGGTTGATGCGCAGCAGCTCGTCCACGGCCGCCGGGACCTTCGAGCGGTCGGCCAGCAGCTCCGCCTTGAGCTCCGGGTGCTGGATGAGCGAGAAGATCGCCATGGTCAGGAAGCCCATGGTGGAGATGACCCCGGCGCCGAACATGGTCACGCCGACCGTGGCCAGCATCTCGACCGGCACCTCGGCGAAGTCCGGGTCGTCGCGCAGCGCCGCGAGCTCCTTCATCAGGCCCGTGGTGGCCGGGTCGTCGAGCCGCTCCACCATGAACGCGATGTCCCGGTCCCAGTTGAGCCGGGCGCCGGTGATGGGGCAGGCGGAGTTCATGAAGGCGATGTCGAGGCTGGCGGCGAGCCGCGGCGCGTACTCGAAGGGCAGGCCGAGGATCTTGCAGTGCAGCCCTTCGGAGTACGGGTTGGTGAACCGGCCGCGCAGGTCCACCGGGGCGCCCTCGGTGACCAGGCCGTCGATGAGCTCGGCGGCGTAGGAGCGCATCCAGTCCTCCAGGCCGGGGGACTTGGGGTTGAGCGCCTTCAGGACGGCCTTACGGAGCCCCGCACCCGTGATGTTGCCCATGTTGTTGACGACTTCGGGCGGGATCGTCAGCGCGTACTGGCGTGGGACGCCGGGTGCGGAAGTGTCCTTGAGGCTGAAGCGCGGATCCTCCAATACCTGCTTGCAAAGGCTATAGGAAGAAACCAACCAGGCTTCATCGCCGGCAATCGTGCGTACTCTTTTGACGGGTTCCTTGCGCAGCGCCTCGATCTGCTCCGGAAGGCGGTCGCCGCGGGCGTCGAAGGGGAAGTCGAGAAGCGGTTCTGTGCGGTGGTCGAGCAGGACCTCGGCGGTCATTACTTCAGTCTCCTTCGGCGGGCGTGACGATGGCGTGTCCCTGATTGCGGGAGGCGCGGAGTCCGGCGCCGCGGGAATAGAGCAGTTCGGCCATCGGAAGCAGCTGGTGGTAGCAGTTGAGTGAGGACGGCACCCCGAATATGGCCGGGGTGTCGAGGAAGAGCGGGGCCTCCGCACAGACATATCGGAGGCAAACCTCGCGCTGCGCCTCGGTCGCGGTCTTTCCGTCGAGCACCTTGGCGGTCAGGAAAGTGTCCACGAGCTCGTTGCAGGTGTCCCGGAAATCCTGGTCGGTCTCCAGGCGATGCCACAGGTGGTCGTGGATGCGGCGGTAATCCGGCTGGTCAGCGAGGTCCGACAGGGCCAGGGCGCGGGCCCGGCGCCCCTCCGGGTCGACGGCCTCGACGGCCGCCCTGACCTTGGCCCGTACGCCGCGCAGATTCTTCACCGCTTTACGGCGCGCCTGCTCCTGATCGTACCCGAACGCCTCGTACATCTCGGCGACATGGCGGTCCGTATAGAGAATGTCGATGGTCTCGAAGTTATCCACCCCCCAACGGGCGAGGTCGAGCACCCGCTGGGCGGAGAAATAGCTGTTTCCCGGGGAAACGCCTATCAAGGCATGAGCACCCTCAGCGCAGATGACCTGGCAATGAGCGGTGTACGGCTGAACCTTGAACAAGGACTGAATCCCGAGGATCTCGGTCGCTGTAGTCAACGGCAGAGCATCCTTCGCGTCGCTAGTCCCAAAGAGCCCCGTGCTCCCGGTGTGGCGACGACGCCGATAAGTTATCCATTGGGCACGGAGAGTGTCAACGGCGATCTTGTGGCCAACGGGCGGCATTGCGCCCCGACTTCTCTGCCGCGATACTCCCTGCATCCCTGATCGTGAGGCAGGTGTCGTCATGGCGCAGGAGCAGTCCCGTAATCTCGCCCGGCTGGCGGAAGCCGCGTTCCAGCGGCTGGGCGATCACGAGAGCTTGGTCTACGAGGGGAAGGCGTACCGGTCGGGTGAGCTCTTCGAGCGCGGCCGGCGGGTGGCCGGCGGACTCGGGGAGATCGGCGTACGGCCGGGGGACCGGATCGTGGTGCTCATGGCCAACTGCCCCGAGGTCCCCGTCACTTACCACGCGATCTGGCGCGCCGGGGCGGTCGTCACCCCGGTCATCTTCCTCGTCAGCCCGGCCGAACTGGCGCACATCCTCACCGACTCGCGGGCCGAGGTCATCGTGACGTCGCCGGAGCTGCTCGGCACGGTCGCCGGGGCGGCGGCGCAGGCGCCCGGGCTGCGGCGGGTCGTCGTCGCGGGGGAGTGGCCGCCGGACGCGCTGCCGGAGACCGTGGACGTCACCTCGTACGAGGAGCTGGAGGCCGCCGCTCCCGTCGGCATCGCGCCGCGCGGCGACGACGAGCCGGCCGCACTGCTCTACACCGGCGGCACCACCGGGCGCGCCAAGGGCGTCGTGCTGACCCACCGCAATCTGCACGCCTGTTCCCTCGCCACCCACGAGGCCAGCGACGTCGAGGACTCCACCCGCACCCTCGTCCCGCTGCCGCTCTCGCACGCGTACGGGCTCATCGTCACCCTCACCGGCTGGCACTCCACCAAGCCCGGACTCGGCGTGCTGCAGCGCTGGTTCACCCCGCAGGAGTGGCTCGAGCTCGCGGCGAAGCACGGCGTGCACCGCACCACCCTGGTGCCCAGCATGATCCGGATGCTGCTCGACCTGCCGCTGGAGGACGCCGACCTCTCCCAGCTGCGCTACGTCAACAGCGGCGCCGCACCGCTGCCCCCTGACACGCGGGCGGAGTGGGAACGCCGGGTGCCATCGAGCCGCATCCTGGAGGGCTACGGCTGCACGGAGTCGGGCTCGGTGGTCTCCGCGACGCACCCCGACGCGATCCGTCCCGGCTCGGTGGGGCGGGCGCTGCCCGGATACGAGGTCGAGATCCGCGACGACGACGGCGAACTCCCCGTCCCCGCGGGCACCGACGGCGAGATCTGGGTCCGCTCGGCCGGCGTCATGGCCGGCTACTGGAACGCACCCGTGCTGACCTCCGAGACCCTGCGCGACGGCTGGCTGCGCACCGGGGACATGGGCCGCGTGGACGCCGACGGCTATCTGTACGTGGTCGACCGCAAGAAGGACCTCATCCTGCGCGGCGGCTTCAACGTCTACCCGCGCGACGTCGAGGACGTCCTCGTGACGCACCCCGACGTCGCCGCGGCGGGCGTGGTCGGCCGCCCGGACGGCCGGCTGGGGGAGGAGGTGGTGGCGTACGTGGCACTGCACCCGGAAAGCAAGCTGACCGGAGCGGAGCTGGTCGCGTACGCGCGCGGGAAGCTGGCCGCGCACAAGTACCCCCGCGACGTCCACATCCTCGGCGGCCTCCCGCTCACCAGCGTCGGAAAGCTCGACCGCAAGGCGCTGCGGACGCTGGCGGCGGGCTGACCTATCCGGCGGGCTTCCATCCCGCGGCGGTGATGACGTCGGCGGCGATGTCCCGCACGGCGCGGCCGTCGGTGGCGACCCGTACCGTCTCCGGCGGCACTCCCGCGTCCAGGACACGCGCCATACGGTCGCTGCGGCGCAGCTGCTGGTCGAGCTCCGAGCCGAGCTCGCGGCCGGTCAGGCGGGCGCGGACGGTGGCGTCGGAGGCGGTGAGCAGGACGCGGATCAGGCGGGTGCCGTCGCCCAGGGCGCCCGTGAAGAGGGCGGTCTCGGAGGCCAGGACGCATGCGGTGTTGGTGTAGACGAGCCGGTGGCAGCCGAGGTCCGTGTAGTTGGCCCAGACGGCCGCGAGATTGCGCTGCGTAATCCGGGAGGTGTCAGGGTCGTCCGCGGGCGGCGGGTAGATCTCGCCCATCACGTCGCCCTCGATCAGGGCGTGCCCGACCCCGGCCGTACGCAGCTGCGCGGCGACCTCCCAGCCCACGGAGGACTTCCCGGAGCCGGAGCGGCCGCCGATGAGCAGCGCCTCGGCGCGGGGCTGTGCTTGATCCGTCACCAGCCGCAGATTACCCGGCGGCGTGTGGTGTAAGGCTGGACCATGACGGCGAACAGGAGGCGGTAATGCCGGAGACAGCGGAGCTCGTCATCACGGGGTGTGCCGCGCTCGTCCATGACGCGGACGGCGAGGTGACCTTCGCGGAGGACGCCGGGATCGTGGTGCGCGGCGGCGCGATCGCGGCCGTCACCACCGTGGAGCAGGCGGCGCGGGTGCCGGCCGACGAGGTGATCGACGGGCGCGGGTGCGTCGCCATGCCGGGGCTGGTCAACTGCCATACGCACGCGCCCATGGTGGCCCTGCGCGGCTTCGCCGAGGACGTGCCGATCGAGACCTGGTTCAACGACTGGATCTGGCCGGTCGAGAGCAACCTCACCGACCGCGACGTGGAGTTGGGCGCCCTGCTCGCCTGCGCCGAGATGATCCGCGGCGGGGTCACGACCTTCGCCGACCACTACTTCGCCATGGACCGGGTGGCGGCGGCCGTCGACAGCAGCGGGCTGCGGGCCCAGCTCGGGTGGGCGTACTTCTCCTCGCAGGGCCCCGAAGGCCGCGAGCGGTCGCTGGACTTCGCGCTGCGGCAGCGCGGCGCCGCGGGCGGCCGGATCACCACCTGCCTCGCCCCGCACGCCCCGTACACCGTCGACGAGGCCGACCTCGCCGCCACCGCCGCGCTGGCCGTCGAGCACGGCCTGCCGGTGCACCTGCACGCCGCCGAGAACCAGGAGCAGACCGACACCGCCGTCGCCCGCACCGGCCACACTCCGATCGAGACCCTCCGCCGTGCGGGCCTGCTCGGCACCGACCTGCTGATCGCGCACGCCACCGGCGTCACCGACGACGACATCGCGCTCCTCGGCGCGGCGGACGGCCGCATCGGCGTGGCCACCGCGCCCCGCGGCTATCTGAAGTTCGGCTGGGGCACCACGCCGGTACGGGCGCTGAGCGCGGCCGGCATCCCGGTCGGCCTGGCCACCGACGGCGCCGCCTCGAACAACTCCCTGGACGTCTGGGAGTCCCTGGCGCTGACGTCCCTGGTGCAGAAGTCCACCGAGAAGGACCCGGCCTGGCTCACCTCCCGCCGCGCCCTGCGCCACGCCACCACTGAGAGCGCGGCGGTCGTCGGCCTCGGCGACGCCGTGGGCACCCTCGCCCCCGGCCACCGCGCGGACATCATCCTGGTCGACCTCTCCGGACCGCACACCCAGCCGGTGCACGACCTCGCCGCCACGCTGGTGCACAGCGCCCGCGCCGCCGACGTCCGTACGACGATCGTCGACGGCCGGGTGCTGATGCGGGACCGCCGGCTGCTCACGGTCGACGTCCCGGCCGTCGCCGCCGAGCTGTCCGAGCGGCTGCCGGCCCTCACCGAGCGGCGGGAGGGCCGGCGGATCCAGGAGTACGACACGTAAGAGCTACGCCGGACCGATGCGCGAGACGCCGCCGCCGATGTCGAGCACGTACAGCTCGCCGTCGCCGCCCTGCGCGAACGCGACGACCTCGCCGCCGTTGGCCCCGAGGTCGCTCACGCCGGTCACCTTGCCGTTCTCGATCTGCAGCGCGCGCAGCGTGCCGTCGCAGTAGTCGCTGAAGACGTACTGCCCCATCAGGTCCGGGACGGCCGCGCCGCGGTAGACGTAGCCGCCGGTCACCGAGCAGCCGAGCCCGCCCCGGTCGTACTCGTGGATCGGCGGCACATGATTCGCGGGCTCGGTGCCGTCCTGGTACGGATGGTTGCCCTCCATCTCGCCCCAGCCATAGTTCTCGCCGCCCTTGCTCGCGGCCGGCGCCCAGTCGATCTCTTCCCAGGCGTTCTGGCCGACATCGCCGATGAGCAGGTCGCCGGTGCCCTTGTCGAAGGAGAACCGCCACGGGTTGCGCAGCCCGTAAGCCCAGATCTCGGGCTTCGCGCCCGCGGTGCCCACGAAGGGATTGCCCGGGGGGATCGCATACGGATCGCCGCCGCCCGGGTCGATGCGGAGCAGCTTGCCGAGCAGGGTGCCGAGGTTCTGCCCGTT
Organism: Streptomyces coryli; assembly: GCF_011044975.1. Classification (GTDB taxonomy): domain Bacteria; phylum Actinomycetota; class Actinomycetes; order Streptomycetales; family Streptomycetaceae; genus Streptomyces; species Streptomyces coryli. Next base: position 70,375 of record NZ_JAAKZV010000009.1, read on the forward strand.
GCCGTGCGGGTCGCCGCCGGAGCCGCCGTCGCCGAGGGCGATGTAGAGGTAGCCGTCGGGGCCGAAGGCGAGGTCGCCGCCGTTGTGGTTCGCGTACGGCTGGGTCTGGGTGAGGACGGTGCGCCGGGTGTCCGGCCGCAGCTTGCCGTCGGCGACGGCGAACTCGTCGACGGTGCTGGTGCCCTCGCGGTTCGTGAACGAGATGTAGAAGTGCGCGAAGTCCTTGTCGAACGCGATGCCCAGCAGGCCGCGTTCGCCGTCGGTGGTGGTTTCGCCGGAGATGTCGAGGACGGGCTCGCTCAGTCCCTGGTCGCCGAGGACCCGCACGGTGCCGGCGCGCTCGGCGATCCAGACCGAGCCGCCGGGTCCGGCGGTGCCGGCGGTGGGGTTCTGGGCCGTGGCGACTTTCGTGAGGGAGACCTGGGCCGCCGTCGGCTTCGGGGCGGCCGAGGCCGCGCCTAAGGCGACGGTGGCGACGAGGCAGAGGGAGCCGATGAGCGCGGAGCTTCTGGAGCGAAGTTTCACCGTGAGCCTCCGGTGTGGGGGTAGGGGGAGGCGGTGCGCTGGTACGGATGAGGGTACTGGGACGAGGCGACCTGGCCTAGACCAAAGCCGCGATGAGCTGCCCTAAGGCGGGGTCTTAGGGCTACGACCAGCGGAAACACCCTCGTCTAAGGCACCCGGCCCAGCTCAAGATCGGGCACTTACCCGATGTCCGCGACCTCCCTCGGAAGCGATCTTTGAAGCACGGCCGGAACACACCGGCCCGCACGGAAGGGGAAGCCCGCGATGAACGAGAAGTACGAGTACGAGATGTTCCGGGCCCGCACCGAACTGCTGCAGCGCCAGGAGGCCGCCCGCGAGCAGGCCCGGCAGGCCGCGGCCGCCGCCCGCGGCGACGAGGGCCGGGGTGGCCGGCGGGGGTTCGGGTTCGGTTTCGGCGCCCGTCGGTGAGCGGTCAGCCCGGCAGCGGCGGGCTGGTGCTGCCGCGGGGTACGAGGCGGGCGGCGGGTACCTGCGCGCTCTCCACGGGCTGCTGATCGACGGCGGCCAGGAGCGTGCGGGCGGCCCGCGCCCCGTACTCCGCGATGTCCCGGGTGAGCGCGGTCAGCGCGGGGCGTACGACCTGGGTGAAGGGGGAGTCGTCCCAGGCGACGAGGGACAGGTCGCGGGGGACGTCCAGGCTCAGCTCCTGGGCGACCGAGAGGCCGGCGACGGCCATGATGTCGTTGTCGTAGACGATCGCCGTGGGGCGGTCGTCGGCGATGAGGAGCCGGCGGGTGGCGCGGGCGCCGTCCTCGCCGGAATAGTCGGTGTGCACCACCGTCGGTTCCGGCAGCCCCGCGGCGCGGCAGCCCTCCTCGAAGACGGCGTCGCGGAGCAGGGTGTGCGCCAGGGCCGGCAGCCCGGCGACGCGGGCGATCCGCCGGTGGCCGAGCGCGGCCAGATAGCCGACCGTCTCCCGCATGCTCGCGCCGTCATCGGACCACACGGCGGGCAGCGGCCCCGCCGCGTCCGGCGGGCCGAGGGCCACGACGGGCAGCTCCAGCGCGGCGAGCGCCGGGACGCGCGCGTCGTCGTCGTGCAGATCGACGAGCAGCGCGCCGTCCACCCGGCCCTCGCCCCACCAC